>JBILVT010000005.1:0-36590 GCA_044370275.1 Burkholderiaceae bacterium
TAGACCACCGGATTTGAGCGCGTGGTCTTACCAATTGGCGATTGATCGACCAGCACTACATCGTGAATCTTTTCTGCACCAATCAGCCTATCGAAGGCACCAGGAGCCTCCGTTGACTTCCCCTTTGCTTTACAAAGCGCCGGATACAGCACATCTTGCACCAGTGTTGATTTACCGCTGCCGGATACGCCGGTGATACAGACAAGTTTTCTCAAAGGAATCTTCACATCAATTGAGCGAAGATTGTTTGCTTTAACGCCCTGAATGAGTAGGTGTGTTTCGGCCTCAGCCGACTGTTTTTTACTGGCAGTCTGGGCCAAGGCCAATGGCTGTGATGATGCAGGGTGACTCACCGTGAGTTCGCCATTGAGATAGCGTGCCGTGAGCGTATCAGCAGCAATTAACTTAGCATATTCACCATTAAAAAGAATTGAGCCGCCATGCTCGCCGGGCCCGGGGCCGATATCAATGATGCGATCGGCTGCCTGCATGACCATGGGGTCATGCTCCACTACGACGAGGGTGTTACCTGCATCCCGAAGCTTGTGCATGACCTCGATAATGCGGTGCAGATCTCGCGGGTGTAGGCCGATCGAGGGCTCATCCAGAACAAACAGCGTATTGACCAGCGATGTGCCCAAGGCGGTAGTCAGATTGATGCGCTGTACCTCGCCGCCGGAAAGGGTTCGCGATTGCCGATCTAGAGTCAGATAGCCCAAGCCCACATCCACTAAGAACTGCAGCCGCGCGAGAATTTCTTTAGTGACAACATCGCTTGCGGCCTGCTCGGCGCCAGCGCGTGATGTGCTTTGGCCACTTTGATTATTTTTCACTGACTGTACCCAGCGCAGCACATCTGCAACAGGCAGCAGCATCACGTCATGAATTGTTTTGTCTGCGATAGTCCAGAGTAAGGCCTCGGGCTTTAAGCGTGCACCATGGCAGGACTGGCATTCCGTGTAGCTGCGATAGCGCGACAGCAGCACCCGGACATGCATTTTATAGGCTTTGCCTTCCAGATACTCAAAAAAGCGATGAATTCCGTACCATTGCCGATTCCAATCGCCTGACCAATCGTCATCGCCTTCAAAGACCCAGGCGCGCTGCTGGGCGGAGAGTTTTTTAAACGGTACGTCAATCGGCACGCCGCGCTTTTGAGCGAATTTCACCAGCTCTTTTTGGCAGTCCAGATAGGAATTGGTCTGCCAGGGCTTCACGGCACCTTCCGAGATACTTTTTTGCTCATCGGGAATCACAAGCCCGGGGTCAATGCCGATCACGCGGCCAAAGCCGCGGCAAGTCTCGCAGGCTCCAATCGGTGAGTTAAACGAAAACAGCGCTGGCCTGGGTTCGGTGTAGTGAATCTTGCAGCTGGCGCAAGAAAGGCTACTACTGAAGTCATGCTGCTGCTCACCGATAGTGACCCGACATCGGCCATGTCCATGCCGAAGCGCTGCTTCGAGTGAGTCGATAACACGGTCTCTCGCGGTATCCGCGCGCAGCATCAGCCGATCTTGAATGACATATAACGACTCGCCAACACGCGATTGGATCTTGGTAAATCCCTGTGCTGAAAGCCAAGCCTGAATCTGCTCATCAGGAAGCGACTCTGGTGCATGAATTGGAAAGCTAATTTCAACCCTGGTGTCTGCGGGGCTTGCCAGAATCAGCAGGCTGATGCCTTGGGCGGTCTGGCGCTTCACGGGATTGCCGCAAGATTTACAGCGTAGCTCCGAGAGCCGCGCAAACATCAGCTTGAAGTGATCGGTGAGCTCGGTCATTGTGCCCACGGTGGAGCGCGAAGTGCGCACTGGATTGGTTTGATCAATCGCAATGGCGGGTGGTACCCCATCAATCCGATCGACCTGCGGCTTATCCATGCGGTCGAGAAACTGCCGGGCATAGGCCGAGAAGGTCTCGACATAACGCCGCTGGCCCTCGGCATACAGGGTATCGAACACTAACGAGCTTTTGCCGGAGCCTGACACCCCGGTCACCACAATCATCTCCCCGGCGGGAAGATCAAGATCGACGTTTTTGAGGTTATTTTGACGGGCGCCACGTATGCGAATCATCAGTGCCGATGTCCGCGAGGATTGTGAGGGTGATCATGACTGTGGTCGTGGCCATGCTCATGCTTGTGTTCGTGATCGTGGCTATGACCATGAGTGTGGTGGTCATGATCGTGATGGTGGTCATGATGATGATCGTGACCACAGTCTGGGCCATGAACATGGCCTTTGGGGGCCTGCTCTTCAGCCAATAGTGCAGCGCAGCGCTCACCCATATTGGCATCGGCTTCGGGCGCGAATTGATCCATGCTGGTCAAAACTCGAAAGCTCATCGCTTTTAAGGCCACTGCTGCGTCGTCTGCGGATGGCTCGGCGCGCGGGAATTTCACAAAATTATTTCCTACTTCAATCGGAATCTGCCGGCTACTGAGATAGCGCGCCACACGAAGTAGCATTACAGGAGACGAGGATGTCACGACATGGAGTTTGACGCGGGTCGCGGTTGCAGACAGGGTAGAAGCAGTGGTCATGGGGATACCTTGAGCATGATTTTGCCGATATGGGTCGAAGATTCCATTAGAGCATGGGCCTGGTCGACTTCAGTAAATGGAAATACGGAATGAATCTGCGGCATGAGACGGCCCGCAGAGAGCTCGGGCCACACGGCTTTTTGAAGGGCGCTGACAAGCCGAGATTTTTGTTCATCGGATCGGGCCCGCAATGTTGATCCCGTAAATGTAAGGCGTCGCATCATGAGCATAGACCAGTCCACCTCGGTTTTGCTGCCCATGAGAAATGCAATCTGCACTAGCCGACCTTCAAGGGCGAGGCTGCGCAGATTTTTCTCCATGTAAGGTCCGCCCACCATATCCAAAATAAGATTCACGCCCTGGCCAGAAGTTTTTTCTTTGATGACTGAGGTCCAATCTTCATTGCGGTAATTGATGACACAGTCCGCACCAAGGGCGGTGCAGGCCCTGGCCTTGTCTTCTGAGCCCACGGTGGTGTAGACCGTACCACCCGCCCATTTCGCAATTTGAATGGCTGTGACGCCGATGCCGCTTGATCCGCCGTGAATCAATACGGACTCACCGCGCGTTAATCCCCCGCGTTCGATTAGATTGGCCCATACGGTGAGATAGGTTTCCGGCAAGGCAGCTGCCCGCAGTAAAGAAAATCCTTGAGGGATTGGCATGCAATGCCCGGCGTGCGTGACCACCTCCTCTGCATAGCCGCCGCCTGGGGTCAGCGCACAGACTTCTTGGCCCACTTTCCACTGCGTTACATTGGCTCCGATTGCACTGATGATGCCGCTGACTTCAAGGCCCATATAGGGGCATGCGCCCACCGGCGGTGGGTAGGAGCCTCTGCGTTGCAAGAGATCGGGGCGATTCACGCCCGCGTAGGCCACCTTAATTAAAACCTGATCGGGGCCGGGTGCGGGGGCGCCGACCTCGATGAAGCGAACCGCCGGAAGGGCTATTTTGTCTATTGGGTCGGGGGGATTGTGGGCAATAACGCGCATGGTTTATTTCCAAGAATCTTTCAGAGTCACTGTGCGATTGAAAATCGGCACGCCGGGTTTACTGTCTTTTCTATCTGCTACAAAGTAGCCATGACGCTCAAACTGAAAGCGATCCTCAGGCTTTGCATCTTTTAGGCTGGGCTCGAGCGCCGCTTGAACCTCGGAAAGCGAGTTGGGATTTAAGTCATCCAAAAAATTACGCTCCAGCCCTGGTGCATCACCCTCTCGGCGCGCCCCGGGTGTGGGGTGAGCAAAGAGCCGATCAAACATTCGCAGGCTACCGAGATAGGCGTGAGATTTTGAGACCCAGTGAATATTGCCTTTGACTTTGTACTGGTCTGCACCGGACGTACCACTTTTACTGTCAGTAAAAATTCGTGCGCGAACTTCGGTGATACGGCCAGTGGCGTCTTTTTCAAAGCCTGTGCATTCGATCACGTAGGCATAGCGCAGCCTAACCTGCGCACCTGGAGCCAGCCTGAAAAAGCCCTTTTCGGGCGTTTCTTGGAAATCATCACGCTCAATCCAGAGCTCACGAGAAAATGGAATAGCCCGCTTACCGGTCTGTGGCTGCTGGGGATGATTTGGTGCAAAACATTCTTCTTCGTGGCCTTCGGGCACATTTTCAAGGATGAGCTTAAGCGGATCGATGACCGCGATTCTGCGCAATGCAGTGTCATTTAGATGATCGCGCATGCATTCCTCTAGCACGCCGTAATCAATCCAGCCATCGGATTTAGAAACCCCAATCATCTCTGCAAAGCGCCGAAAGCCTTCTGGTGTATACCCGCGGCGGCGGGCCGCCATCAGTGTCGGCATACGGGGGTCATCCCAGCCGCTGACGGCTTTTGCCTCAATTAAATCGACGAGCTTGCGCTTTGAGAGCACCACATAGGTAAGATTCAGTCTCGCAAATTCATATTGATGCGGAAGCGACTTGGGATTGAGTTTTCCGCGCTCAGCAACTTTTTGTAGCAGCCAGTCGTAAAGTGGCCGATGGTCTTCAAATTCCAGAGTGCAAATTGAGTGCGTGATGCCCTCTATGGCATCGGAAAGCGGATGGGCATAGTCATACATGGGATAGATGCACCAGTGACTGCCTGTGCGGTGATGCTCCGCATGTCGAATACGATAGAGCACCGGATCGCGAAGATTCATATTCGGTGAGGTCATATCGATCTTTGCGCGAAGCACATGGCGTCCATCGGCGTGTTTGCTCGCCCGCATTTCACGAAAAAGCGTAAGGTTCTCAGCAATCGGACGATCGCGATAAACAGAGTTCTTGCCAGGCTCTGTCAGTGTGCCGCGATTGGCCCGCATTTCTTCGGCAGACTGAGAATCCACATACGCATAGCCGCCCTCGATTAGGGCCTCTGCAAAACTGTAGAGCTGCTCAAAATAATCGCTAGCAAAGTAATGATGCGATCCCCAATCAAAGCCCAGCCATTTAACGGCTGCCTCGATTGCATCGACATACTCTTGCTCTTCGCGGGTGGGATTGGTGTCATCGAGTCGCAGATGGCAGCGGCCTGCATAGTCACGGGCTAGACCAAAATTTAGGCAAATCGATTTGGCATGACCAAAATGCAGATAGCCATTGGGCTCGGGGGGAAACCGGGTTACGATCGACTGCACCCGCCCCGCGGCGAGATCCGCATCCACGATATGACGGATGAAATTCACGGGGGCGGAGGGAGGGTTAGTCATGGGGAGGGGCTGCCTTGGGAAACCCCGATTTTAGCTACACTGAGGGGCCGTCCTTTTGGCCCTCTGAGGCGCGTTCTGGACCCTAATCGTCCCCGGATTTTCTTTAGTGAGTACCGATTCCCAAGCCCCTGAGCTGCCCGCGCGGCTGCTGCTGATTGATGGCTCGAGTTTTTTATATCGGGCGTTTCATGCGTTGCCGGATCTGCGGACCCGTTCAGGCCTTCCCACTGGCGCATTAACGGGTATGGTCAACATGCTGCGGCGGGTACAGACCGAGTGGCCTGCCCGTTACATCGCCTGCGTATTTGATCCTAAAGGCCCCACATTTCGTGATGCGATGTATGCCGATTACAAGGCCAATCGGTCCGCCATGCCCGAGGACTTAGCCGCCCAAGTCCAGCCAATTTTTAAAGCGGTGCGGGCACTTGGCTGGCCGCTACTGCAAGTGGATGGCGTCGAGGCAGATGATGTGATTGGCACCCTTGCGAAAGAGGCGGGCGGTCGTGGACTTTCCACCATCATCGTGACGGGTGATAAAGATCTTGCGCAGCTGGTTGACGATCAGGTGACCTTGATTGACACCATGAGCCGTGATGGCGGCCCGGCAAAGGTCTCGGATCGGCAGGCAGTTATTGAAAAGTTCGGTGTGCCGCCTGAATTAATCGTGGATTACTTATCGCTGGTTGGGGATACCTCCGATAACGTGCCCGGTGTCCATAAGGTGGGCCCCAAGACCGCTGCGAAGTGGCTCACTCAGTATGGGTCGCTCGATGCGGTCATCGCCTCCGCCCAAGAAGTCTCAGGCGCTGTCGGTGAGCATCTTCGTCAGGCGCTTGACTGGCTACCCACTGCAAAAAAACTTGTCACAGTAAAAACAGATTGTGATCTGGCTGGTGTCGTGGATAGTTTTGACCAGGATTTGGCTTGGCGGTCTTTGGATCTGTCAGCGATTGCTGAACTCAGAGAGACCTATCAGCTTGATCGCAGTCTTCGGGGTATTGGTGAAGATGGCCAGGCCGCTTCCTCCTTCCGACAGGGTGTCGGTGGGCCGGCAGCCACATTGGCACCTGCTGCGGGTGCAACTTTAGTGCCTACTGATTTATTTAATGTTCAGGGTGAGTATCAGACCATCTTTGATTGGAAAGCTTTTGAGCTTTTTTATGATCAGATGCAGGCTCAGCCGCTGGTTGCGTTTGACTCCGAGACGACTTCAATTGATCCTCGGGCTGCGCAGATTGTGGGCCTATCATTTGCCTGGGAGGTGGGTAAGGCCTTTTATATCCCACTGGGACATCGCTATGCGGGTGCGCCGGAGCAGCTCCCATTAGATCAAGTCATGCAGAAGCTCAAACCCTGGTTTGAGGATTCGTCTCGGCAGAAAGTGGGTCAGAATCTCAAGTACGATGCCCACGTGCTTGCCGGCGCTGGTGTTTTTTTACGCGGTATCGTGCATGACACGCTGCTTGAGTCTTATGTGCTCGAGGCCCATCGATCACATGATCTGGATTCGCTGTCGCAGCGGCACCTGGGCCGCAAGGGCTTAAGTTACGACGACGTTACTGGCAAAGGTGCTTCGCGCATTGGATTTGAAGAAGTCTCAATTGAGACAGCTGCCCGATACTCGGGCGAAGACTCGGATTTCACATTCCATTTGCATCAGACACTCTGGCCGCAGATTCAGTCGGATGAAAAGCTTCACCGGGTATACAGCAGCATTGAAATTCCGGTGGCCCAGGTGCTGTGGCAGATGGAGCATAACGGCATTGAAATCGACAGCCGCTTATTGCTCGAACAGGGCAGTGAACTTGCGAAAAAGATTTCCGCGCTTGAAGCCCAGGCCCATGAGCTGGCAGGCCAGCCTTTTAATCTTGGATCACCTAAACAGTTGGGTGAGATTCTCTTTGAGAAGCTGGGTTATACGCCCGTGAAAAAGACCGCTACTGGCGCGGCCTCGACTGATGAGGACGTTTTAGAAAAGCTTGCAGAGGATTACCCTTTACCCAAGGTGCTGCTGGAGTGGCGAAGCTTTTCCAAACTGAAGTCGACTTATACCGATAAGCTGCCAAGAATGGTGGACCCTAATACGCGGCGGGTTCACACGACTTTTTCTCAGGCGGTTGCGGTCACGGGCAGGCTCGCCTCGAGCGATCCGAATTTGCAGAACATTCCGGTGCGCACGCCTGAGGGCCGCCGGATTCGGCAGGCCTTTGTCGCCCCCAAGGGCTTTAAGTTGATGTCAGCGGATTATTCGCAGATTGAATTGCGCATCATGGCCCATCTATCCGAAGACCAGGGTTTGTTGTCGGCATTTAAAGCCGGCGAAGATGTGCATCGTGCGACTGCAAGTGAGGTCTTTGGTGTTCCCCTGGATCAGGTGAGTAGCGAGCAGCGCCGGTATGCCAAGGTGATTAATTTTGGATTGATTTATGGGATGAGTGCTTATGGCTTGGCGCGCAATCTCGCCATCGAGCAGGGTGTTGCCAAGAATTACATTGCCCAGTACTTTGCAAAGTATCCCGGTGTGAAGCGGTATATGGATACGATTCGGGAGACCGCTAAATCCCGCGGCTACGTGGAGACCGTGTTTGGTCGCAGGCTCTGGCTTCCGGAAATCACTTCCCCTAGTGGGCCGCGCCGGCAGGCGGCCGAGCGGGCGGCCATTAATGCCCCGATGCAGGGCACTGCTGCTGATTTGATTAAGCTGGCGATGATTCAGGTACAGCAAAGCCTGGAAGATAGGGGGCTAAGATCCCGTCTGGTCCTGCAAGTGCATGATGAACTAGTCCTTGAAGTCCCAGAGGCTGAAATCGAGGCGCTGCGCGCGTTGTTGCCGGAGAAGATGGAAAATGTTGCTCAGTTAAGCGTGCCCCTGATCGTCGATGTGGGGGTGGGGGATAACTGGGATGAGGCGCACTAATTCAAGATGAGGAGTCGATGATGAGTAATGCAATCCAAGATGAAGTGAATTCGTTATCTCCCGCTTCGGCAGAGGGTGCAAGCCGCCGCGGGTTTCTGAAGGCATCAATCGCTACCGGTTTTGCGGCCTCGGTTGCGCCAACGGGTGATTTACTCGCTCAGGTGATCACGACCGACAGTCAGGGCCTTACTGCCGGAATGATTGAGATCCCGACTAAGGACCGTCGGATTCCCGCTTATCGGGCAATGCCAGCGGGCAAGACCCGACTCGCAACGGTGATTGTGATTCACGAAATCTGGAGTGTGCATGAGCATATCCAAGATGTCTGTCGCAGGTTTGCCAAGCGCGGATACTTAGCGATAGCGCCTGACTTCTTTGTTCGTCAGGGCGATGTCATGCAATACAAGACCACGCCAGAAATCTTCACCAATGTAGTGAGTAAGGTGACGGATACGCAGGTCTTGGGCGACCTTGATGCAGCTCTGGATTGGGCTGCGGCCAACGGTGGCGATTCGGCGAAGTTCGGTGTGACCGGATTTTGCTGGGGCGGCCGCATTGTTTGGATGGCTTCAGCAGTGAATCCTCGGTTTAAGTCTGGGGTGGCCTGGTATGGGCGGCTGATGACCACCGTGAACGCGGCGACTCCCACGCATCCGCACGATATCGCAGAAAAACTAAAGTGGCCGGTCCTGGGGCTTTATGGCGGTAAAGATGACGGTATTCCCATGGATACGGTAGAGGAGATGAAGACGCGATTGTCTTTTGGCGGCAAGCCCGCACAGACCTCTGAGTTTGTGGTCTATCCCGATGCGCCGCACGCTTTTCATGCCGACTATCGGCCGACTTACCGTAAGGAAGCGGCAGAAGATGGATTCCAGCGGGCTTTGGCATGGTTTAAAAAGCACGGTGTTGCCTAGTCAGTAATGCTTTTAATCTACACCGTAGCGGCGGCGACCGCCGCTACGATCATTTCGATTCTGCTTGCCGCAGCGGTCTCTCTGGGGCCGCTGACCCGCTTTGTGGATCGACTGGTGAGTTTTTCGGCTGGCATGCTATTGGGCACTGCACTTTTGCATTTGCTGCCCGAGAGTATCCATCTTGGTGGCGAGATTCATGGGGTGAGCCTTGCCATGCTTTTGGGTCTAGTGGGTTTCTTTGTACTGGAGCGCTTGGCGATTCTTCGGCATAACCATCATCACGAGCATGATGGGCATAACCATCCACATGGCCATGATGCGGCCTCTGCAGGACGCGGCGGCTGGGCACTACTCGGGGGCAGTTTCATTCATTTGTTAGCTGATGGCGTTTTGATTGCTGCAGCTTTTCAAGCGGGACCGCTACTTGGTTTACTTACAGCGCTTGCGATTGCCACCCATGAAATTCCACAGCAGATTAGTAACTTCGTGGTCTTACTGAATAGCGGCTTTAGTCGAGCAAAGGCGTTACTTTTTAATCTTTTAACAGGCTGCGGCGCGTTGCTTGGTGCGGTTGTGGCGTTTTTCTATCTCGCCCAGTCCGCCGCCTGGGTGCCGTATCTGCTGGTAGTAGCTGCCGCTAACTTTATTTACATCGCTTTATCGGATTTGATTCCCCAGCTGCATGCGCAGGCCCATGATCACCACGGCGGACTCGGTGCTGCCGCATGGCAGCAGCCCGCACTGATGCTCATCGGTATCGCTGTGGCGGGGCTTGCAGCCAACGTGCTGCACGCGCATTAAGTAGCCGCTCATATCAGCCTATTGGAGTCGTTCTCCCCTGTTCAGATTCAGAGAGATGCACGCAAATCTCTGATGGTCTTACGTGATCAGCGGTAATCTCCGACACAAGAAACGGAGTGTTATCTGAGATTTATGCGACTTGAAGCGGTTTTATTTTCGCTAAAGTGTTTTTCAGTCGATCTTTTGCGACTGCTGCGTCGTGGTCAAGCTGAAGGCCCGTCCAGAATCCATCGTTATGCCCGAAGTATCTTGAAAGTCTGAGGCCAGTATCCACTGTAATTGAGCGCTTCCCAGAGATAATCTCGCTAATTCTGATCTGTGATACCCCAATATCCTTAGCAAGCCGATAGGCTGATATGCCCATCGGCTCAAGAAATTCTTTAGCCAAAATCTCGCCAGGGGTTGGATACGCGACTTTACGCATGTTCTTTCCTTTAGTGGTAATCGATAATCTCAACGTCAATGGTATTCCCACCCACAAATCAAACGCAAAGTCGACATTGATCGTTTTTCCGAACGCTCCAAAAGCCCTTTGGATTTCCTTTCTGGAGCTCCAGGCGATTGTTCGAGGGTGTCAATAATTCCTCAACACGAACAATTCGGTGGAGCATGGCAAGCTTCCTGATGGCCACTCGTTCGAAGCTGATGAATTTCGCGACTCTAGAGCCAAAAAAACCCGCCGAAGTTGCCTAGGGCGGGTTTTCTCGAGACCCCAGGGCAGGGTGTCGGATTACTTAATCTTTGCTTCCTTGTACATCACATGCTTGCGGGCTTTGGGATCAAACTTCTTGATCTCCATCTTTTCCGGCATGGTTTTCTTGTTTTTTGTCGTGGTGTAGAAATGGCCGGTGCCCGCGGTGGACTCCAGCTTGATCTTTTCGCGGCCGCCTTTTGCCATGGTCGTTCCTGGTGAAGAGGTTGTCGGTTAGTTCAGAGGGCGTTCTTGGCCCGGAGATCAGCAAGCACCGCGTCGATACCATTCTTAGTGATGGTGCGGACAGCGGCGGGGGTCACGCGCAGGCGCACCCAGCGGTTTTCGCTCTCAACCCAGAAGCGCTTGTACTGCACGTTCGGCATAAAGCGACGCTTGGTTTTGTTGTTCGCGTGGGAGACGTTGTTCCCCACCATGGGGCCTTTCCCCGTGACTTGGCATACGCGTGCCATGATGTTTCCTTTAAAAATCCGCTTGGCCGAATTTCGGCAAAGACTGAGATTCTATGAGAAAACAAGGACTTAGGTCAAACCTGACCAGCCATGAAAGGCTGGCCACAGGCCTTAATCAAGCCTCCCCGGCCCGAAGAGTCTGATCGCCCGCGACAATGAGGTGATCCAGCAGGTGAATATCGAGGACCTCGAGGCTACGCCTCAGCTGGGTGGTCAATAATTGATCAGCACGACTCGGCTCTGCGGTGCCCGAGGGGTGGTTATGGGCGGCCACCACTGCCGTAGCATTTAGTTGGAGGGCCCTGCGGGCGACCTCTCGTGGGTAGACGCTGGTCTGGGTGAGCGAACCTGTGAAGAGCTGTTCAAATCGGATGAGCCGATGACGGGTATCGAGGAACATTACGGCAAAGACTTCCTGGTGCAACCCACCCAGGCGGTCGACCAAAAAGCGACGGGTGTTTTCTGAATTCACGACCAGTGGACGATCTTGAAGCGCCTCTGCCGAGGACCGTTTTGCCAGCTACCGAACCGCCTGAAAGAGCGCGAACTTTGCACGCCCAATGCCTGGTTTGCGTTGAAGCTGCTCCCAGGGCGCAGATAGGGTGGCCGAAATACTCCCAAATTCCTTCAAAAGCTCTTGCGCGAGTGTGGCAACCGGCTTACCCGGCTGTCCAGTGCACAAGAGAAGGGTGAGTAGTTCTGTATCTTCAAGGCTCTGGGCGCCTCGGGAAATTAGTTTTTCTCTGGGTTGCTGCATGGGCTGCGCCTAAAATGCAGGACTATTGCCTTCTTTAAGAGCTACCGCTATCCGCCATGCCGACTAATTCCGATGCCAATCGGGCGTTCGAGGGAATCCAGGAGGGATCCCATGTCACGCTGCATTTTCGTCTCTCGCTCGCCGATGGCCAGGTGGTCTTTAACACTTTTGACGACAAGCCAGCGACGATTCAAATCGGTGAGGGTCAATTTGCTCCCGCGCTCGAGCGGTGCCTGATTGCGCTGCGTGAGGGCGACGAGCGGACCTATCAGCTCGGGCCAGATGATGGTTTTGGCCCACGGCATCCTGACCTTGTTCAGAAGGTGAGCAAATCGCTTCTTGATCGCTACGCCGATGCTTCAGATCCAATTGAGCCGGGCGATGTCGTTGAGTTTCCGACCCCGGATGGAGGTGGCGGCCGGGTGGCGGGCGTCTTTAAAGGCTGGGATGGGGGGTCTGCGCTATTCGATTTCAATCACCCCCTCGCGGGCCAGCCGCTTCAGTTGGATGTCCGCATTATTGGCCTGCTGTAGGGATAACGCATTGCCGGGCCAATCAGATCCTCTACACTAACTTCTCATATCGCAATCATCACTTTAGCCGTGAGCCAGCCCCCGACCCCAATTCGATTTGAGCAACTTCAGGAAGTGCTATTGGCCGAGCCCCGCGGATTTTGTGCTGGGGTTGAGCGCGCTATTGAAATCGTTGAGCGTGCACTCGAGCGATTTGGTGCCCCGATCTACGTGCGCCATGAGATCGTGCACAACGATCATGTGGTCTCTGACCTTCGCAGCAAGGGTGCGATTTTTGTCGAGGATCTTGATGAGGTTCCAATAGGCGCCCGAGTCATTATGAGTGCTCATGGTGTTTCGCGAGCAGTCCGTGACCACGCAAGTGGTCGAAATCTCGAAGTTTTTGATGCGACTTGTCCGCTTGTGACGAAGGTTCATGTCGAGGTGCGCAAGTTGCGTGCTGAGGGGTACGAGATCGTGATGATTGGTCATGCGGGCCACCCCGAGGTTGAGGGCACGATGGGCCAGATTGATGAGGGCATGTACTTAGTCGAAGATCTGGCCGGTGTCGCATCTTTGCAAGTGAAAACACCCGACCGGCTTGCTTATGTGAGCCAGACGACACTTTCTGTGGACGACACTGCGATTATTGTTCAAGCCTTGGAAAAAAAATTTCCGTCGATTCTTGGGCCGAAGAAAAGCGATATTTGTTACGCCACACAGAATCGTCAGGATGCAGTCAAGGTGATGGCTAAAGATGTAGATGTCGTCTTGGTCGTTGGTAGCCCCACCAGTTCAAATAGCAATCGCCTGCGAGAGGTTGCCGAGCGTTTTGGTGTGCCCGCTTATTTGGTGGGAAGCGCAGAGGAGCTCAATCCCGATTGGCTCCAGGGCGCTGTGCGTGTCGGGATCACTGCAGGAGCCTCAGCGCCAGAGAGTCTGGTGCGGGGCCTGCTCGCTCAGGTGAAGTCCCTCGGGGCGGGTTCGGTCCGAAAGCTTCCAGGCGTTGAGGAATCTGTCCGATTCCCGCTACCGAAGGGTTTGAATTAAACTTCCGGCCTGCGATTAGCACGGCTTTATTTCTTAAGTGCTAACGCTGTCAAGCAGGGCCGATGTAGCTCAGTTGGTAGAGCAGCGCATTCGTAATGCGAAGGTCGGGGGTTCGACTCCTCTCATCGGCACCAAAAACTCCCCTGAAATTCAACGGCTTGTGTCTATTTTGTATGCCAAGGCCGGCAATTGGTGGCATGACTAGTGCCGTAGAAATCGCCCGGAGAGCCCCCACGCTTACGCAACTTGAAGATCAATTTTCTTCACTGTCTTGAGGACAATAGACCGCTTTGCAACGGCAAGATTGTAAGTATCCTGCATCGCTAACCAACTCTCCGGGGAGCGCCCAAGCGCCTTTGATAATCGAAGTGCCATCTCTGGACTCACTCCACTTTGTCCCTTCAGAACACGGTTAAGTGTAGACGCTGAGACACCAAGGTGTTCTGCGAGACTCCGACAGCTCAGGCCAAATGGATCCATGTAGGTCGCCATAATGAATTCGCCTGGATGCGGGGGGTTATGCATACTCATCAGTGATAATCCTCGTAGTTCACTATATAGACATGGCCATCGTCAAACTCAAATGTCAGACGCCAATTGCCGTTGACGGTGATCGACCAAAAACCTTTACGATTGCCCTTTAGCTGATGTAGCCGATAGCCCGGAATATCCATGTCTTCAATGACTGACGCGGTATCAAGTGCCACAAGCTGCATTCTGAGTCTCTTTGAATGATTTGCTTGAATTCCCTTTGTTACGCCTGTCTCGAAAAACTGTTCCAAGCCTTTGTGCTTGAACGACTTAATCATAGGCGAAGTGTAGCGTGTTGCGCAACAGAATTCAAGTCAGGGGCGTCGCTTCTTGCAGCGGCGTCATCGCTGGCTTTCTGCAGGGCAAACCGCATAATTCATCGGATTCGGGAGAAAATCTGCGAGAGCGGAATGGACAAGACTTTAATCGCAATATGGTTAGCCCAGGTGGTTGCCCTCTCTAGACTGCCAAAAAATCAGCCCCTTAAAGTGAGCGGCAGAGGCTATGTCTCTTGAGGTTATGCAGTTGTGAAGTCAGAAAAATTACCCCAGCCGCTCGTCAATTGCAGATGCTGCAAACACTATTACGTCACCTGGGATGAATCCTTTCCCCAGGGCTGTCGTCTCTATGGGGTGAAATCGCGGCAAGCGCCGAGCATTGCGGTCCGTGATGCCACCGGTGCGGCCTGCCAATTCTGGGAGGCAAAGCCCTCAACACCCCCCGCGGTCTAAGGGTTCCGTATTGGGGCCTTCAGGCGATAATGTCAGCATAAAAGAGGAGTCTAACCATGACACTGCTCGTAGCCGGTCTGATTCTTTTTGTTGTAGTGCATTCCTTGCGTATTTTTACGGATGATTGGCGCAGTCAGATGGTGGCTCGGCTGGGCCCTATGGCCTGGAAGGGACTGATCTCTGTGGCCTCTTTGGTGGGCATCATCATGATGTCGAAGGGCTACGCCGCAGCGCGCGCCGCGCCCGTCTTGCTTTGGCAGTTACCGGTGTGGCTCTCACACCTGGTTTCTTTGCTCACGCTTGCGGCTTTCATCCTGTTTGTCGCTGCCTACATTCCAAAAAATAAAATCAAGTCCCAGCTCGGGCATCCCATGGTGATCTCCGTCAAGATTTGGGCCTTCAGCCACCTGCTCGCCAATGGCAGCTTGGCTGATCTTGTGTTGTTCGGCGGACTCTTGGCTTGGGCAGTAATGAGTTTTCGGGCAGCACGTCAGCGGGATCGTCGCGACGGCGTGGTGCGCCCAGCTGGTGCGATGGGGCCGACTCTTGCGGCGGTCGCGGTGGGAGGCGCAATCTGGGCTTGGTTTGCCTTCTATGGCCACGCCTGGCTAATCGGTGTGCAGCCCTTTGCGCGCGGATGAGGTCCGCGGTCCAGCGGATGCCCATTAACAGAACGACCTCAGAGAATTCTCATGAAAAAAATCATCAGCACTGAGCAGGCCCCAAAGGCGATCGGCACATACTCTCAGGCGGTTGCGGTGGGCAATACGGTCTGGCTTTCTGGTCAGATTCCGCTGGATCCCGCAACGATGCAGATCGTTGGTGATAGCAGCGCCCAGGGAATGGAGCAGCAGATTCATCAGGTCTTTAAAAATCTCGCTGCGGTCGCGCAGGCTGCAGGCGGCAGCCTGTCCGATATTGTGAAGCTTAATTGTTTTCTGACTGACTTATCGCACTTCGCCAAAGTCAACGAGATTATGGCGAGTTATTTTCAAGAGCCTTATCCCGCCCGCGCTGCTGTGGGCGTGGCAAGTCTGCCACGCGGCGCCGGCTTTGAGGCCGAGGCCGTGATGGTGCTGGGTGCCTGACAGCCTATTTCCCGAAAGTTTAAAAAAACTCGGCCTTCACCGCTGGATCGATCTCGCGCTACATTTTCCGCTGCGGTATGAGAATGAATCACAGGTCTGGTTAATTGATCAGGTCAGTCCTGGGCAGTTTGCTCAAATTCAGGTGCAGGTGGTCTCTGCACGGATTGTGTTTCGGCCTCGGCGAACTCTGCTGGTGGAGGTCAGTGACGCAACCGGCAGTGCTGTGTTACGTTTTTTGCACTTTAAAGATGCGCAGAAAAACGCGTATATCCCTGGCCATAAAATCCGCGTGCTGGGTGAGTCACGGCGATCGCTCGCAGGGCTCGAATTCATTCATCCGCGAACCCGATCTGGCTGGCTGTCGCCTGAACAAATTGGTCGGCAGCCGCTCTTGCCGGTTTACCCCACCACTGCGGGTGTCTCTCAGTTAACGCTTCGACGCGCGATGGCGCGCGCTCTGAATACTGCGCTGCCGGTGGAGTGGCTACCCAATCAGGTTTTGACAAGCTATCGCCTCATGCCGCTTGATCAGGCGATACGGCTGATTCACCAGCCACCTGCAGATGCGGAATCAACGGGAATGATGCGACAACTGATGGATCGGGAGGGCCCTGCCTGGGATCGGATTCGTTTCGATGAGCTCTTGGCACAGCAAGTTGCAATGCGTCGGGCACGAAGTCTGCGCGGAGTCGAGCGGTCAGCCGCTCTGAAAGCCGATCGCCTGGTCGACCAGATTATTACCGGTCTTAAGTTTGATCTCACCGCCGCTCAGAGACGCGCCTGGATCGAGATCGCGCGTGATTTGGAGGGCACGGTTCCCATGCAACGCCTGCTGCAAGGGGATGTAGGAAGCGGAAAGACAGTAATCGCAGCGCTTGCGGCTGCGCGGTCGGTAGGGTCTGGGTTGCAGGTAGCCGTGATGGCGCCAACAGAAATTCTTGCCGAGCAGCTTTACGAAAAATTCTGCGAATGGTTTGGGCCCTTGAATGTGGATGTAGGTTTATTAAAAAGTGGGCTCGGCGCCAAGCAGCGGCGCGAGTTGCTGACAGCAATCTCGGGGGGCGGCCTTCCGATTGCGGTGGGCACACATGCGCTAATCCAAAAAGGCGTCGTTTTTTCTAATCTCGGTCTAGTGGTGGTGGATGAGCAGCACCGATTTGGGGTCGGGCAGCGGCTTGCGCTGCGCAGTCCGGTTGATGGCCGGATGCCGCATTTGCTCTCGATGTCGGCCACGCCAATTCCTCGGAGCTTGGCGATGACGTATCTGGCTGATTTGGATGTATCGGTATTAGATGAGCGGCCTCCGAATCGCCAGCCGATTACCACAAAGCTAATGGCTTCAGCACGGCGCGATGAGCTTGTAGAAAAGCTGACGGGGTTCATTGCCCAAGGCGGTCAGGCCTACTGGGTCTGCCCTGTTATTGAGAGCGATACTGAAGAGCCGCTCCAGGCGATCGAAACAGCCGAAGCCTGGCTTGCGCCGATATTTCAAGATCAGCTCGTTGTCCTGCATGGCCAAATGGGCGCAGAAGAAAAGCGGCTTGCGATGCAGGACTTTAGTCAGGGCAGACGCCGTCTGATGCTTTCGACCACTGTGATTGAAGTCGGGGTCGATGTACCGCGCGCAACACTGATGGTGATTGAACATTCTGAGCGCTTTGGTCTTGCGCAGCTGCATCAGCTGCGCGGAAGAATAGGCCGCGGGGCTGGTCAGAGTACTTGTATTTTATTGTTTGACGAACCGCTTTCTGATGTCGCAAAAGAGCGGCTTAAGACTCTGTATGAAACCGATGATGGCTTTGAGGTAGCCCGCCGCGATCTGGCAATCCGAGGGCCAGGAGAGGTGCTTGGACTGCGCCAGTCAGGCCTTCCCACTCTGCGTTACAGTGATTTGCAGTTGCATGCGGTATGGGTCGAACGGGCCATTCAATTTGGGGCAAAATGGGCCGATCGGCCGGTAGCAGCGGCACAGCAGGAGTCCGCGGAGGTTTCGGCACAAGCGGTCGATGCACTGGTGGACCGATGGGCCTATGACAAGAGAGATTTACTTGCGAGTGGATAGACATGACGCTGACTGAACTGCGCTACATCATCGCAGTTGCCCGAGAAAAGCATTTTGGCCGGGCAGCCGAGGCTTGCTTTGTGAGTCAGCCGACGCTTTCGGTCAGCATCAAAAAGCTGGAGTCCGAATTGGGGGTGATCATTTTTGAGCGCGGAGGCAGTGAAATCACGCTCACTCCGATTGGCGAGAACATTGTCCAGCAGGCACAGCGCGTGCTAGATGCCGCCAATCAAGTTAAAGAAATCGCTGATCAGGGCAGAGATCCATTGCGGGGCGCGCTTCGGCTCGGTGTAATTTACACAATCGGGCCGTATTTACTGCCCAGAATCATCAAATCGATGATCGAGCGATATCCTGCAATGCCACTTATTTTGCAGGAGAACTTTACGGTTCGATTGGTAGAGATGATGCGCACCGGTGAGATTGACGTAGCCATTTTGGCGGATCCCTTCGACACCACAGGCTTAGATACGCTGCCGCTTTACGATGAGGATTTCGTTGTCGCGGTCCCCAAGAAGCATCCATGGACAAAAAAGCAGCAAATCGCATCGGTAGATCTCAAGCAGGAGACCATGCTGCTGCTCGGTGTGGGACATTGCTTTCGTGATCAGGTGCTCGAGGTCTGCCCCGAGGCCGCCCGATTTGCCGCGAATTCCGCCGGTATTCAGAAGACATTTGAGGGCAGCTCTCTGGAGACAATCCGACATATGGTGGCAGAGGGCCTTGGAATTACGGTTTTACCCCGCATGTCAGTATCGCTAGACGACGATCCTTTACTGAAATTCATTACTTTTGCACCGCCGGTACCCAATCGTCGAATTGTTTTGGCCTGGCGCAAATCCTTTAGTCGGGATCGGGCAGTGGATGCATTGCACGAGGTGATTCATTCTGTGGAGCTGCCAGGTTGCAAAAAACTGTGAACTATCTTTCGCTTGAGCAGTCGGTGGGAAAGACGCCGTTGGTACGGCTTGATCGCATCGCGGGCGAGGCCAATCAGCGCCGCGGTAATGTGATTCTCGGAAAGCTGGAGGGTAATAATCCTGCTGGCTCTGTAAAGGATCGGCCTGCAGTGTCAATGATCGCTCGGGCCGAGGTGCGCGGAGAGATTCGTCCCGGCGATACGCTCATTGAGGCCACCAGCGGTAATACGGGAATCGCCCTCGCGATGGCAGCTGCGATGCGCGGCTATCGCATGGTGTTAATCATGCCGGATAACTTGTCGCTGGAGCGCCGCCAGACCATGAAGGCCTTTGGTGCGGAACTCATTTTGGTGACTCAGGCGCAGGGGATGGAGGGCGCGCGGGATTTGGCTGATCAGATGGCGCGTGATGGCAAAGGGCGAGTGCTTAATCAGTTTGCGAATGACGATAACTGGATCGCCCACTATGAAACAACGGGCCCAGAGATCTGGGCCGATACCCATGGCCAGGTGACTCATTTTGTATCTGCCATGGGAACGACTGGGACCATCACCGGGGTTTCCCGTTACTTGAAGGAAAAAAACCGAAGTGTGGTTATTGTCGGCGCACAGCCGGCCGATGGCTCTTCGATTCCGGGAATTCGGAAATGGGCGCCCGCCTATGTGCCACCGATTCGACAAAAAGCGCAGATCGATCAAATTGAAGAAGTGACCCAGGCCGAGGCTGAGGAGATGGCCCGCAGGCTTGCCCGCGAAGAGGGTCTTTTTTGCGGAATTTCTGCTGCGGGTGCAGCGATCATCGCGTTGCGTGTAGCCGAACAGGTAAAAGGGGCCACGATCGTGTTTATTGTGTGCGACCGCGGCGATCGTTATCTTTCGACTGGTGTATTTCCTGGCTAGTCGGCGCTGCTAAAAATCTTTTGTTGCCAGACTATTGATCACTCCAGCCCGGCGATTCGGCGTTCAGACCAACCTGCTTTTTGCGTTGGGCTTACTCCTATTGCTGATGTTGTCCGCCGTAAAGGCACAGAGCCCCACCCCGGGTGCCGAGTCGGCTCCAGCTCGGCCATCCGCTTCAGCCAGTGCCACAGAATTCTCCACCGCAACGGCTTTCCTTGTCGCGCCACGGCTTTTGGTCTCCGCCCAGCACGGATTGATTAATCGTGATCGGGTCTTTGTCGGCGCGGGACGCGGTGGAAAGTTTATGCGGGCAAAAGTCGTTGCCACTGACGATCGGCTCGACTTAGCGCTGCTAGAGGCTGACGTTACCGGAGAGCCGTTTGCGATCGCCGCATGGGATTCGGTGCCAATCGGCATTGAGGTCGCCGCCCTGGGATTTCCGCGTTCGGCGGGGGCGCCTGGCGATCAGAGAATCACCGCAGGAATTCTTAACGGCGAGCATCAGCAACGGGGTCGAGGCGACTGGTTTCAGCTGAGCGCAGAGATTCATCGCGGCAACTCAGGCGGTCCAGTCATCGCTGCGGATGGCACTGTGGTGGGTGTGATTAGCCACAAGCTTGATGCTTTAAGGACTGCCGAAAAAACCAACGAGCTTCCGCAGAATGTGAACTTTGCTCTAAAGAGTCAGCATTTGATTGATTTTTTGCGGGCCCAATCGGTGCCAATTACGGTGGTGCCGTTGAATCGGTCGCGACAGCAGCGGCCGTTTGAGCTCTTTCAGCGGCATTCACCGAGCGTGCTGATGGTGATCAGTACGCGACCAAAGTCGCAGGCTGAACCAAAAACCCAAGGAGAAACACGCAATTAAGGGGTGTTTCGCTTGATGCCAAAAATGGGGGAAGGGGTGTTTTCTACCCGATGTGAGATACCAGATTGATCTTAGTGGTAGGTGCTGCGAGCAGTGGCGCCTCCGACACGAATCGAACGTGCGACCCTCCCCTTAGGAGGGGGATGCTCTATCCACTGAGCTACGGAGGCCCGAATTACAACGCCTGCTATCGTAAACTATTTGCATGACGGCCTACTACACGCACCCAACTTTTCTGGCGCATGAGATGGGTCCAGCGCATCCCGAGTGTCCACAGCGGCTTTCGGCGATTCATGATCATTTAACGCGTAAAGGCCTGATGAAGTTGCTCGATGTTTGCGAGCCTGTCGAGGTATCGGATGCGGTGATTCTGCGGGCCCACAGTGCGGAGCATCTCGATCGGCTGGTGACTGCTTCTCCGACCGACCGGCCCTATCAGGGACTAGATCCCGATACCACCATGAATCACCACACACTCAGGGCGAGTTATTTGGCAGCTGGCGCCGTGGTGGGGGCAGTTGATGCCGTCCTCACAGAGCGGCAGCGCAATGCATTTTGTGCAGTTCGCCCGCCGGGCCATCACGCCGAGCGCGATACGCCGATGGGATTTTGTTTTTTAAACAACATTGCGATTGCAGCCCACCATGCGCTGGCGGAGTATGAGCTGAAGCGAATCCTGATTGTCGATTTTGATGTTCATCATGGCAATGGCACAGAGGAGATCTTTGCCGATGATGACCGGGTGCTGATGGTCTCGACCTTTGAGCATGCGCTTTATCCCTTCAGTGGCGATATTCCACTGGGGAACAATATGGTGAATGTACCGCTTGCGGCGTATAGCGATGGCCAGGCGATGCGGCGGGCGGTGACTGAGCATTGGCTGCCCGCCATTGAGCGCTTTCGGCCTGAGCTGGTGTTAATTTCTGCAGGATTCGATGCCCATCGGGAAGATGATTTGAGTCATCTCATGTGGAGTGATCTTGATTACGCATGGATCTCACAGCAGCTGGTTCAGATCGCGACTCAGCACTGTAATGGCCGAATCGTTTCATCACTTGAGGGGGGATACGCGATCCAGGCCCTTGCCCGAAGCGTGGGACATCATGTCGATGCCTTATTGGGGGGATAGTTATCGGCTGAGCGTGGCTCCGATGATGGACTGGACGGATCGGCACTGCCGATTCTTTCACCGCCTGATTGCCCCGAAGGCGCGGCTTTACACCGAAATGATTACCACTGGGGCCATTCTGCACGGTGATCTCCACCGTCTTTTGGATTTCAGTGAGGAGGAGCATCCGGTTGCGATCCAGCTTGGCGGCAGCGAGCCCGAAGCACTTGCAGCGTCTGCGCGCCAGGCGGCCCAGTGGGGCTATGATGAAATCAATTTAAATTGTGGCTGCCCCAGTGAGCGCGTTCAGCGGGGCGCCTTTGGCGCTTGCTTGATGCGAGAGCCTGAGTTGGTTGCCGACTGCATAAAGGCCATGCAGGATGCCGTGTCAATCCCTGTCACAGTAAAGCATCGCATCGGTGTGGATGACCAAGAAGATTATGGCTTCGTGCAGGATTTTGTTGGCAAACTTTTTCAAGTAGGGTGCCGCGTTTTTTTTGTGCATGCCCGCAGTGCAATTCTGAAAGGCCTCAGCCCAAAAGAAAATCGTGAGATCCCGCCGCTACGCATGTCGGTTGTACGGAGACTCAAGCAAGAATTTCCAGATGCGGTGATTGTGGCCAACGGCGGCATCCAGACGCTGAATCAGGCCCAAGAGTTAATGACGCCGTCGGGTGAGAGGCCCGCCGTTGATGGCGTGATGGTTGGCCGTGCGGCCTACCATGATCCTTGGCTTTTGCATGCGCTTCAGGCTGCGTTGTGTGCGCCCATGAGTCCCATGCCGCTGAATCGCGAGGCTATTCTTGCGCCGTTACAGTCCTATTTCGAGGCCCAGCGTACAAAAGGAGTCTCTGCGCGCTTTATGACACGGCATTGGCATGGCCTTTTTCATGGGCAGCCTGGCGCCCGGCGGTGGCGTCGCGAAATCTGCGAGGGAACGCTCGGCCCGCGGGCGCTCTTTGATCAGCTAGTTGCAGAATTCCAGCCGCAGTAGCGGCGATGACTAAATCGAGTTTGAACCTGTCGATTCGGCCGCGATTTTCTTATGGTGCTTGATCTGGGCGCGCGCGCCAGCGAGAATCAAAATTGCCAGAGCAATCGACAGGGCTAGGCTATTCCAGGCCAAAAGCCTCTCGCTGGGTGTGAGTCCAGCGATTCGGACGAGGGACTCGCCAACATAAATCCAAATCACGAGCGACATCCATTTGTAGGTGTAGATGCGGCCCGCATAAAGGCCGCGAAGCGCGAGTGCAAGCGGTAGTACTTTTAACGCAAGCCAGGATCCGCCGGGCCGCAGTGGATCGAGAAGTAGTTCCCATGCAAGGCCAAAGATCATGAGTGCCACAGCCGCCAATGTCGCCAGAATCGGCCATGGGGCGGGGACTACGGGAGTGATGGATACTCCCGCTGTCGATGAAAGATTTTTTTGCATTGAAATTGCGATACGTTTTTAAGTACGCAGTTTTTTAGCGATGCTTGCAATACGCTGGCCGAGTGCCCGTGCGATACGAACTTCGTCATCGGAGACGGGCTGTGAGCCCTCTGGCCCTGCGACATGTGAGGCGCCATAGGGGGTGCCGCCACCTGTGGTTGTGAGCAGTGCTTTTTCCGAATAAGGAATGCCCACAATCACCATGCCCTGGTGAATCAGCGGCAGCATCATGGAAAGCAGCGTCGTTTCTTGGCCGCCATGCTGACTTCCGGTACTCGTAAATACGCCGGCGGGCTTGCCGATCAGGGATCCGGAGAGCCATTGGCCAAGGGATTGATCGATGAAGTATTTCATCGGCGCAGCCATGTTGCCAAAGCGGGTGGGCGAGCCCAAAACCAGGCCGTCACATTCATCGAGGTCCTTGGGTTCCGCGTAAGGTGGCCCATCGCTGGGGATTGCGGGCTCGGTAGCCTCGCAGACCGCTGACACTGGGGGCACTGTGCGAAGGCGGGCGTCGCAGCCGGCAACGCTCAGTACGCCATCGCAGACGGCGTCGGCAAGCCTTCGGGTGCCGCCGTTACGGCTGTAGTACAGCACAAGAATTTCCAATGGTTTTCTCCGGGGAATGAAAGACTAGGCATTTATCATAGGCGCATGGGACAGCATCTCAAACTCAATCTGTCGATGTTGTTTCGGGCGATGGCCACCCGGGAGCGTGAGCTTCGGCTAGGGCAGAGCGCCGCAAGCTTAAGTTTTATCTCGTTGCTTGCCATGGTGCCGGCGTTGACCGTGGTGTTTGCAACGCTGGCTTCGTTTCCCCTGTTTGGCCGGATCGCGGAGGCGGTGCAGCTGCTGGTGATTGAGCAGCTGCTGCCCGAGGGCTTCGCAAGCACTATTTTTCGTTATCTCAATCAGTTTGTTGCGAAGGCCCGGACGCTATCTCTGGTCGGCATCGCAATTCTTTTGGCGGCAGCCACCGTGTTAATGCTGACCTTAGATCGCACACTGAATCTAATATGGCGTGTCCGCCGGCCTCGGCCGCTTTTACATCGGCTATCGGTGTATTGGCTGGCGCTGGTCTTAGGGCCGCTTCTCGTGGGCGCGGGCGCGGCACTGGCTATTCTGATCGCGGGCGGGCGTCGCGCGATCAACGATGAGATTTTTGGAATCGGCTGGTGGGATCTCGTGAATCTTGGGCTGGTGGTTGCGGCGTTTGCGGTCTGCTATCGATGGGTGCCCAATGTCACGGTCCGCTGGCGAGATGCTGTGATTGGCGGGGCCGTGGGCGCTGTCATATCCGAGCTCTCACGGCTGATTTTTGTGGGCTATTTTGGGTCTGTGCCGACTTATCGTCAGATTTATGGTCCGCTGGCAGCAATCCCGGCACTCTTGATTTGGACCTATTTGACCTGGTGGGCCTTTCTTGCCGGCGCGCTTTTGGCATCGATCCTTCCCGAGTGGCGCGCCGCGAATGCTAGGATTTCTGGAATTCGGCAGATGCGGAGCGGTGATTCATGAAAGTCAGCAAGATTTTGGAGCTCAAGGGCACGACCCTGTTTACGATGAGCCCACAAGATTCTCTGGCCAATGCCGTGATGGTGATGGCCGAGCATGACATCGGTTCGATTATTGTTATGGCGCAGGGCAGGCTGGCGGGTATGCTGACTTTTCGCGAAGTGATTCGGGTTCTTGCAAAGCGGCAGTCAGAAAATCGAATCGGCCCGACACCACCGATCTCGTCATTCACAATTGCTGAAGTCATGAATCCACAGCCGACGATCGTGAACCCAGATATGGATGTCGATACATTACGAAAGCTGATGGTGGACTCCCACGAGCGCTACTTGCCGGTTATGGAGGGTGAATTGCTGATGGGGGTGATCTCGTTTCACGACGTCGCTAAAGCGGTGTTAGACAAGCAGAGTTTCGAGAACAAAATGCTGAAGGCCTATATCCGTGATTGGCCCCAAGAGGACAAGGCGGGATAGGTCGGACGATGCGCATTCTTGTTTCTAATGATGACGGCTATTTTTCACCCGGAATTGCGGCGCTGGCCCAGGCCATGCGGGCCTTTGGCGAGGTCACCGTGGTGGCACCCGAGGCTGATCGCAGTGGTGCATCGAATTCGCTGACACTGGATCGGCCGCTGTATGTCAGACGATCCTCGCAAGGGTTTTACTATGTGAACGGCACGCCGACGGATTGTGTGCACGTCGCCGTTACGGGATTTTTAGATCATCGGCCTGATCTTGTCGTGTCGGGCATCAATAACTCTGCAAATCTGGCCGAGGATACGCTTTACTCGGGCACCGTTGCCGCTGCCATGGAAGGCTATCTGCTTGGCCTTCCCGCAATCGCCTTTTCTCTGGCCAGCCGAAGCTTTGAGCATTTAGAGACCGCAGTCGCAGTTGCCCAGCAGGTAGTGCGCCGCTTAATCGATCAGCCGTTTGCGAAAGCTCGGCTTTTGAATGTCAATATTCCCGCGGTGCCGATTAATGAGTTGCAAGGCTATGAACTCACTCGGCTTGGTCGGCGGCATGTGGCCCAGCCGGTGGAGACGGCAGTCTCACCGCGGGGAGAAACGGTTTACTGGGTTGGCCCGCCGGGTGGGCAGCGCGAAGCAGGGCCCGGCACTGATTTTCATGCCTTAAATCAGTCGCGTGTTTCCGTTACGCCGCTAAAGGTTGATCTGGGCGACACGGATGGCTTTCAGGAAGTGGGCCCATGGCTGGAAAAGATGTGAAAAAGCCAGCCGGCCCGATAAAGCCAACGCAACCGGGCCTGCATATTGCAACGAAAACTACTGAGGTAAAGGCCCCGACCCTTGTGCCCCGCTGGGGCGCTGGAAGTTCCACATCGACGCCCCCTGCTGCAATATCGGCCCGTTTGCCTCGGGTGCCAAAGCCTGCAGCCGCCGCCGTAAACGCCGGGCTTGCGAGTGAGCGTGCCCGAGCAAGAATGGTCGAGCGGCTCATCCATCAAGGCATACGTAATCAGCACGTGCTGCAGGCCATGCGTCTGGTGCCCCGTCATGCATTTGTTGATGAGGCGCTCTCAAGCCGTGCCTATGAGGACAGCGCGCTGCCGATCGGCCATCAGCAGACGATTTCCCAGCCCTATGTGGTTGCCCGCGTAATTGAGCTCGCCTTGAGTCTGCTTTCCGGTACTCCAAGGCCATTGCGTGCGCTGGAAGTGGGCGGCGGCTGCGGCTATCAGGCCGCAGTCATGTCATATTGCTTCGATAAAGTGATTTCCGTGGAGCGGCTGAAAGTTTTGGCGGATTTGGCGCGTGTGAACCTTCGGCCCCTGAAACGATCCAATCTGCGGTTTGTATTCGGTGACGGACTGGTTGCGGTGAGTAAGGACGGCCCCTTTGATGTGATTGTCTGCTCTGCGGGAATGCCGGCTGTTCCGGCTGAGCTTTTAAATCAACTGGCGATCGGGGGTGCGTTGATCGCGCCCATTGGAGAGCCTGAACAGTTTTTAGTGGGAATTCAGCGGATTGATGATCAAGAATTTAAGTCGCAGCAGTTCGATATGGTGCGTTACGTGCCAGTGTTAAGGGGAACCGAGTAGTGGACGGATTGCGTTGGCTAATTATGGTGACGATGGGCGCAGTGCTGCTCTCCGGCTGCGCATCACGCATGGGCCCCGCACCGATCGAAAGCCGCGATGTTCCGGGTGTCAGCACGCCGTCTGTGAAGCGGGCTGGTGTTGCGCCGACTGCTCCGGCACCCGTAACGGCCCGGCCATCCGCTGAGGCAACGAGTGGCCCCGCGCCTGATGGCTTTTATCGCATTAAGCGTGGCGATACGCTGATTGGAATTTCTCTGGATCACGGCGTGTCGTGGCGCGATCTTGCAAGCTGGAATCAAATCGATAACCCGAATTTGATTGAAGTCGATCAGCTGATTCGCGTGCGGCCCCCAGCGGTAACTACGCCTGCATCGGCGGCGCGCACCCAAGACGGTCGGCCGATGGAAGTGCGGCCGATTGGTCCGATCGCCAGTGCGCCGGCATCACCACCGCTAGGCGCTAGTCCTTCATCTGTAACCCCACCAGCACCGGGCGCAGGCAGCGCGACAGCGCCAGCGGCTGGCCCCGGGGGCGCTGTACCCCGCCCGCCTGCGGCCGCTGCTGAGACGATAAGTCTGTCGTGGCCGGGGCGCGGTCAAGTGATTACGCAGTTCTCAGATCCGGGTTATAAGGGCATCGCATTGTCCGGCGCTGAGGGCGATCCTGTGCTTGCTGCGGGCGATGGCCGCGTGGTGTATAGCGGAAGCGGGCTGCGCGGCTACGGTAATCTGGTGATTGTTAAGCATGAGGGCGATTTCCTTACAGCCTATGCCCACAATCGATCGATTCTTGTCAGCGAAGGCCAGACGGTAAAGCGCGGCCAAAAAATTGCGGAACTCGGTAAAACTGATTCCGAGATTCCGAAATTGCACTTTGAGGTCCGTCGTGCGGGCAAGCCGGTGGACCCTATGAAATTCCTCGCTCAGCGATAATTCCGGGCATGACCCCGATCCTTTGTTTTGATCTGGAGACTATTCCAGATGCGTCCGGCTTGCGGCGCCTTGGGCTTTTTGATGCCGATTGTGATGATGCAACCGGCGTTGCCGCCGCGCAGGCAGCCCGTATGGAATCGCATGGCAATGATTTTTTTCCGCACTATTTGCAGCGGGTCTGGGTGATTGGCTGCGTATTTCGCGACCACGAGGGCCTTCGGGTGCGATGTTTGGGAGAGCAGCATGGTGCCTCAGACGCGGAAGAGGCCACCCGCCTGCGCGCATTTTTCAAAACGATTGAGAAACATACGCCGCAGCTCGTGAGCTGGAATGGCTCAGGCTTTGATCTGCCTGTGCTACATCATCGCGCGATGCTGCATGGTGTTGCCGCTCCCCGTTACTGGGAGCAGGGCGATGATGATCGGGATTTTAAATACAACAACTATCTGTCGCGCTATCACAGCCGACATACCGATTTAATGGATGTGTTATCCGCCTATCAAGGCCGCGCTTTCGCGCCGCTGGACGCAATGTCAAGGCTCTGCGGTTTTGGCGGCAAACTCGGTGCCGATGGCAGCAAGGTCTATGAGTCGTTTTGCAACAATCAGGGTGAGGCGGTTCGGGCCTACTGTGAGACTGACGTCGTGAACACCTATCTGCTGTATTGCCGATTTCGGCTGCTGCGGGGCGAGCTCTCCTCCGAGCAGTATCGCGAGGAACTACGGCTAGTCCGTAATACTGTAAGTAGTTTGATTGGAGACCCTGGCAGCCCCTTGCAAGGCAGCCACTGGAAAGACTATCTGGATGCAGCTCCTGCACTCACTGCCGATTGAGTCGGTTGATCTGGAGGCGCAGGGGCTTGCTCACCACGAGGGCAAGGTCGTGTTTGTTGAGAATGCCTTGCTCAGTGAGATTGTAGATGCCGAGATTACGCGCAATAAGCCCTCTTATGCCAAGGCCCGGGCGGTCCACTGGCATCGCGAGAGTGCGCAGCGGATATCACCACGCTGCCGGCATTACGGCGTTTGTGGTGGCTGCTCGATGCAACACATCAACGGATCTGCACAGCTCGCCATTAAGCAACGGGTTTTAGAGGACAACCTCTGGCATATCGCAAGACTGAAGCCGGAATCAATGCTGCCACCACTCGATGGACCGGCATGGGGCTATCGGGCTCGGGCGCGACTCACTGCGCGCTGGGTGGATAAAAAAGGCGGCATGCTGCTCGGATTTCATGAGCGTCGTAGCAGCTATGTTGCAGTGATGGATTCTTGCGAGATTCTTCATCCTCGGGTGGCGCAGATGCTGCCTGCGATGAAGGCACTGCTTGCCTCGCTGTCCATCGCACGTCGTTTACCTCAGGCCGAGGTTGCAGTGGGGCAGTCGTCCGTTGTTTGGGTGCTGAGAATCTTAGAGCCTCTAGCTCCAAAGGATGAAGAGCTTTTGCGGCAGTTTGCAGACCAGTGGACGGTGCAGTTCTGGCTGCAGCCAGGCGGGCCACAGACGGCAGCACCTTTTTATCCGCGCGATGCAGCAGTGCTTGCCTATGAATTACCAGAGTTCGGGCTTCACATGCCGTTTTCGCCAGTCGACTTCACGCAAGTGAATCCCGCTATCAATGAACTTATGGTGCGCCGAGCAGTTGATTTGCTGGACTGCGGACCCAAAGATCGGGCGGCTGACTTTTTTTGCGGCCTCGGCAATTTCACCTTGGCCCTTGCGCGCAGAGCAGGCAGCGTCGTGGGCTATGAGGGCAGCTCCACGCTGGTTAAGCGCGCCCAAAAAAATGCGGATTTGCACAGCCTTGCGCCACGCGTGAGCTTTCATGAGGCCAATCTCTTTGAGGTGACCCAGGAGTGGCTGATTGCACAGGGCCGGTGGGATCGGGCCTTACTGGATCCTCCTCGCGAGGGGGCTCAGGCCCTCTGCCAGGCTTTGGCTGGCCTGCATCAGTCGCAGCGTGTCGAGTCATTGCCGCGTCGGCTGGTTTATGTCTCTTGTAACCCCGCAACGCTGGCTCGCGACGCAGCGATACTTGTCCATGAGGGCGGCTGGCGACTGTCGCAGGCCGGCGTGATCAATATGTTTCCGCAGACCGCCCATGTCGAGTCAATTGCTCGTTTTGATCGGGCGGCTTAGCTTAAAAATCAAAAGCCCGCGGGTTTCCCGGCGGGCTTTTGCTTCGAGGCCCCGAGTGCTGAGGGGCCGATGTCCTAAAACCGCTTAGTCGCGATTGCCACCAAAGAGCGACATCAGCAGCACCAGTAGGTTGCTGAAAATGTTGTACACGCTCAGGTAGACCGCAAGGGTTGCTGAGATGTAGTTGGTCTCGCCGCCCGTGACGATACGGTTAATGTCATAGAGCAAAAAGAGCGAGAAAATCGCAACCGCAAGGGCTGAGATGGTCAGCATCAGCGCCGGCATCTGTAACCAGATGTTGGCAATCGAGGCCACAATCAGCAAGATCACGCCAATCATCAGGAACTTGCCCATGTTGGAGAGATCACGCTTGGTCGTGCTCGCGATGCTGGCCATGCCGAAAAATACAGCGGCAGTGCCTGCCCCCGCCACACCAATTAACTGCACGCCGTTGGACAATCCAACTGCAATGCCGATCAGCCGAGAGAGCATGAGGCCCATGAAAAAGGTAAAGCCCAGGAGCAGGTAGACACCCACCACGCTGTTTTTTGTCTTCTCGATCGCGTAGAAAAAGCCAAAGGCAATGCCCAAGAAGAGCAAAACGCCAATCAGGGGGCTGCCGGCAAACCAGGAAAATCCGAGCTGCATGCCCACCCAGGCTCCCAACACGGTGGGCACCAAGGACGCTGCCAAGAGCCAGTAGGTGTTGCGTAGCACCCGATTGCGTACCGCAGACGACTCGGCACCTGGCAATGAAGTACTGTTACCAAAGGTCGGAACCATGTAGTCAATCTCCTTCTAGACCTGACGAGATCCCGGGAGCACAATGCCGCCCGGGCGGACGTCAGCACGTATAATCGCAGGTTTAGTTGACAATTCAAGTAGGGATAAGTTCCTTCCCTCGGGCGGCTTGTAGCGGCCCCCCCAAAAACCCTTTTCACGACTCGACAAATCTTGGAATTCAAAACATGGCCATCGAACGCACCCTCTCCATCATCAAACCTGATGCCGTCGCCAAAAACGTCATCGGCGAAATCTACTCACGCTTTGAGAAAGGCGGCCTGAAGGTCATAGCTGCCCGCATGATGCACCTCTCGCGTGCAGAGGCCGAGGCGTTTTATGGCGTGCATCGTGAGCGGCCTTTCTTTAAAGACCTCGTGGCGTTCATGATCTCGGGTCCGGTCATGGTCCAGGTGCTCGAGGGCGAAAACGCGATTGCCAAGAACCGCGACCTCATGGGCGCGACCGATCCGAAGAAGGCGGCTGCGGGCACGATTCGCGCCGACTTTGCCGACAGCATTGATGCCAACGCGGTTCATGGCTCAGATGCGCCCGAGACTGCCCGCCAGGAAGTTGCCTTTTTCTTCCCGGCAATGTCGATTTACAGCAGATAAGTGAATCTCCTGGGCTGCTCCCCCCAAGGTCTCACCGACTGGTGCGTGGCTCGGGGGGAAAAGCCGTTTCGCGCGCGCCAGCTGCTGAAATGGGTTCACCAGCGCGGGACCCGCGAATTCGCGGCGATGACCGATCTGGCGCGGGAGTTTCGCGCCGGGCTCGAGCAGGATGCGGCGGTTGAACTGCCCCCCGTGTTGCAAGATCATGTCTCCGCCGATGGCACTCGCAAATGGCTATTTGATATGGGCCAGGGCAATGCGATTGAGACCGTGTTTATTCCAGAGACCGATCGCGGCACCTTGTGTGTCTCGTCGCAGGCTGGCTGTACGGTGGCCTGCCCGTTTTGCTCAACTGGCCGACAGGGCTTTAACCGCAATCTCACCACCGCAGAGATCGTGGGCCAGCTCTGGTGGGCGCGCCACGAATTGCAGCAGCCGGTGACCAATGTGGTCATGATGGGCATGGGAGAGCCCTTACTGAATTACGACCAACTCATGCCCGCGCTGCAGCTCATGCTCAACGACGATGCGTATGGCTTATCGCGGCGTAAGGTCACAGTCTCGACCTCAGGCGTGGTGCCCATGATGGATCGTCTGGCCCGCGACTGCCCCGTGGCGCTCGCCGTTTCGCTGCATGCCCCCACCGATGCACTGCGTGATGTACTGGTGCCGTTAAATAAGAAATATCCCCTAAAACAATTGATGGCCGCGGTGCGCAATTACCTTGAGCCCGCCCCACGAGACTTTGTGACCTTTGAGTATGTGATGCTCGATGGCATCAACGACTCACTGGATCAGTGCCGTCAGCTCGTTAAGTTGATTCGGGCAGAGGAAATCTCGTGCAAGTTCAATTTGATTCCGTTTAATCCGTTTCCGAATTCTGGCTATCGCAAATCGCCCTGGCCACGCGTGCGCGCATTTGCCGATCTCTTAACCCAAGAGGGCTTTGTCACCACGATTCGCAAGACCCGCGGTGATGATATTGATGCGGCCTGTGGCCAGCTGGCGGGTGATATTCAGGACCGCACGAAAATCACACTAAGAACGAAATGAATAGCTCCGACAACACGACCCCTCCGTGCGCTGAGCATCGCAGCCTCGCCGTTGGCTGTGGCCCGGCAGTTCGCCGCAAGACGCGGGCGATGAATATCGCCTGGGGCTCCAATGTAGTCACAGTAGGCGGTGATGCCCCGGTGGTGGTGCAGTCCATGACCAACACCGATACGGCTGATGCCATCGCAACGGCGATTCAGGTGCAAGGCTTAGCGCAGGCGGGCTCTGAACTCGTACGCATTACAGTGAACTCTCCCGAGGCCGCCCGCGAAGTCGCTGCGATTCGCAATCAGCTGGATCGGATGAACTGCGATGTGCCCTTAATCGGTGACTTTCATTTCAATGGCCATAAGCTGCTAACTGAGTTTCCCGATTGCGCTCAGGCGCTGTCCAAATACCGTATCAATCCAGGCAATGTCGGGCGGGGTGCTAAACGCGATCATCAATTTGGCGCGATGATTGAGATTGCCTGCAAGTACGACAAACCGGTTCGTATTGGCGTGAATTGGGGCAGCCTCGATCAAGAGCTTCTTGCCCGTCTCATGGATGAAAACGCCAAACGCGCTGAGCCCTGGGATGCCCAGGCAGTCATGCGTGAGGCCTTGGTGACTTCCGCTATCGAGAGCGCGCAGCTCGCGGAAAAGTGGGGTCAGCCCGGCAATCGCATCACCCTGTCAGCCAAAGTCAGCAGTGTTCAGGACCTGATCACGGTCTATCGGGCGCTGTCTGCACGCTGCGACTATCCGCTGCATCTCGGCCTAACCGAGGCCGGCATGGGCAGCAAGGGCATCGTGGCCTCGACTGCTGCGATCGCGGTTTTGCTTCAAGAGGGCATCGGCGACACCATCCGCGTATCGCTGACTCCTGAGCCCAATGGCGATCGCCGGCAGGAGGTCATCGTGGCCCAAGAGATTCTTCAGTCGATGGGCCTGCGGGCATTTGCGCCGATGGTGGTGGCTTGCCCGGGATGTGGCCGCACTACATCGACATTTTTCCAGGAGCTGGCCGCCAAGATTCAAGGCTATCTGCGCGATCAGATGGTGGACTGGAAAAAAACATACCCCGGCGTTGAGAACATCACCGTGGCGGTGATGGGCTGCGTGGTGAACGGTCCTGGCGAGAGTAAGCATGCAGATATTGGGATCAGCCTGCCGGGCACGGGTGAGCAGCCGGTTGCGCCAGTCTTTATTGATGGCGAGCGTAACGTGACGCTCAAGGGTGAGCGGATTGCGGAAGAGTTCCAAGACATCGTTGCCCGATACGTGCACCAACGTTTTGGCGGGGCAGCATAGGGCGATGGCAGCGCAACAGAAAATTGTGGGCGTGAAGGGCATGAACGATCTTCTGCCCGACCAGTCAGGCCTGTGGGAGTGGGTCGAGTCCCAGGCGGCGGAAGTCTTTCGGCAGTATGGCTACCGCGCCATTCGCACGCCGATTCTTGAGCCTACCGCGCTGTTTGTACGCGGCATCGGCGAGGTGACCGATATCGTTGAAAAGGAGATGTACACCTTTACCGATGCATTAAATGGTGAGCAGCTGACACTGCGGCCGGAAAACACTGCTGCAGTCGTGCGTTCGGTGATTGAACACAATCTTCTTTACGATGGCCCGAAGCGGCTCTGGTATGTAGGCCCCATGTTCCGACATGAGCGGCCTCAGCGTGGCCGCTATCGGCAGTTTCATCAGTTTGGCATCGAGGCACTTGGCATGCCCGGCCCAGACATTGATGCTGAGCAGCTGGTCATGATTCATCGGCTCTGGCAGGCCCTGGGACTGCATGGAGATCATTCCCCTCGGCTTGAGCTAAATTCATTGGGCACACTTGCCGAGCGGCAGGCCCATCGCAAGGCCTTAATAGAACATTTCCAATCGCATGCATCGATTCTTGATGCCGACGCCCAGCGGCGGCTGCTGACAAATCCCCTTCGGATTCTGGATTCAAAAAATCCAGCGATGCAGCCAGTGATTCAGAGTGCACCGCTATTGACTGATTTTTTGGGCGATGCATCGCGCACGCATCTGGCCGCAGTGATCAAAATTCTGGAGCAACACGGCATCGCCTACACCATGAATCCGCGTCTGGTCCGGGGACTGGACTACTACAATCTCACGGTGTTTGAGTGGATTACCGATCGGCTTGGGGCACAGGGCACGGTCTGTGGCGGCGGCCGTTATGACAGCCTGATGGAGCAGATGGGGGGTGCGCCTGCCCCGGCCTGTGGTTTTGCGATCGGCGTGGAACGGTTAATTGCGCTACTGCAAGAAGCTGCTGCGCCTGAACTGCCTCCGGTTTTGGATGTCTATGTCGTACATTGGGGTGAGGCTTCGGTCGGCGCTGCGATGCAGGTTGCCGAGCAGTGCCGCAGTAAGGGCCTGCGGGTGCAGATGCACTGTGGTAAGGCAAGCCTGAAGTCGCAGATGAAAAAAGCCGATCAGAGCGGTGCCCAGTGTGCGGTGCTGATTGGGGAAGATGAGCGGGCTCAGGCTGCAGTAACCGTAAAGCCGCTGCGCGCAGAAGCTGGCATGGTTCAGCAGGATCGCGTGCTGTTAGGCGATGCTGCGTCCGTGATCATCGGGCTAATAAAACGCAATGAAAAGAAGGGCAGTTAGGCAATGCGTGAAGATCTTGAGCAGCAAGAACAGTTGGATGCAATTAAAGGATTCTGGAGCGAGAACAAAAAGTGGATTGTTCCGCTTGTGGCGCTATTGCTAATTGCCGCGAGCAGCTACAACGGCTGGAATTGGTGGCAAAACCGCCAGGCAGAAAAAGCCAGTGAGGCCCTGACTGCGATGGAGGGTGCCTTGGGGGAGCAGAGCCTGGAGAAGGCCCGGGCTGCCTATAAGGCCCTGTCCGATTTTCGTTCTTCTTCGCAGGCTGCACTCGGTGGCCTGCAGATGGCCAAAGCCTTAGCGGTTGCCGGCGAGCTTGCCGAGGCCCGTACGGTCTTGCAGCAGGTGGTTGACCACAGTGCACCCGAATTTGCGTGGATGGCGAGAATTCGTTTGGCAGGTGTAATGCTAGATGAGAACAACCCAAAGGCCGCACTTGATGCCTTAGGCGGCAAGTCTCCCAAAGAATTTGCAGCCTTGGTTGAGGATCGTAAGGGGGATGCCCATGCCGCGCTTGGAAACAAAGAAGAGGCCCGAAGCGCATGGAAAGCTGCCGCCGATGGGCTGCCTGCGACATCTCCTTCGCGTGAATTGATTATGCGAAAGCTGCAGACGCTGGATGCTTTCGGAAGTGCGAAGTCATGAGCCTAAAACAACTGATGGCTGTGATTGCGGGCGCGCTGCTGATTGCCGGCTGCACCGGAACACCCAAGCCGAAGCCGGCAACACTGAAGGATTTCAAATCATCACTGAAGGCCTCGGTTGCATGGAAGGTCGATCTCGGTAAGGCCGCAAAATCTGCTGGTGCTGCAGGCCAGTTTGTCCCTGCTGTGAGCGGTGATGCTGTGTATGCTGCCTCATCGGCAGGCACGGTATCGAAAATTTCGCTTGCCGATGGAAAGCTGATCTGGCGCGCGCCGATCGGAGCGCCGCTGGTCAGTGGCATTGCAGTTGGGAGCGGCAGCTCCGAGGGCGTCACGGCCGTGGTGAGTGATCGCGCTGAGTTGGTGATCATTTCCGCAGAGGGAAAAATTGAGCGACGCATTGCTTTGGGCGGTGTTGTCCTAGAGGCGCCTGTGATGGCCGGCTCCACTGCGGTGGTGCGGCTTGCCGATAATCGGGTGGCGGGCTTTGACATCGTGACCGGAAACCGTCGCTGGGTCCTGCAGCGCAATCTTCCTACCTTGGTTTTGCATGGCCAATCGGGCATGCGGGTTCAGGCTCGGCCTGCAGAGGAATCCGCAAGTTCAACATTGGGCCCTTCTGATGTGTTGGTAAATATGCCAGGGGGCCGGCTGCTGTGGCTAGATGCTGCCTCGGGCGCGATTCGTTGGGAGTCGCAAGTCGCAACGCCACGCGGCAGCAATGAGGTGGAGCGGATTGTTGATCTCTTGGGCATGCCCTCCGTTGAGGGAGCTGATGTCTGTGTGGCGGCGTATCAGACCTCAATCGTTTGTCTGGGCGCGGAGAGTGGCCGCAGGCTATGGAGTCGAGAGCTCACCGCCATGTCGACGTTGGCAGTAGATGGCCGGTATGTCTTTTTTGCTGATGATCAGTCGCGTCTTCATTCCCTGAATCGAAAAGATGGCCAGTCGGTATGGACCATCGATACCTTTCAGCTGCGCGGCCTTCAGCATCCCGTCTCGTGGGGCCGTGCAGTGTGGGTAGCGGATAGTTTCGGATTTCTTCATGCACTCGCGCGAGAAGATGGGAAGCAGATTGCACGATTATCTTTAGATGGGGGCGCGCCCAGCGGCGCGATTCGGCCCACACGCGCAGGCCTGCTGATTCAGACCCAGGGTGGCCAGCTGCTTCTGATCCGATCGGAAGGATGAGCAGTGAGCGCCAAGCCCGTGGTCGCACTGGTTGGGCGGCCCAATGTCGG
>JBILVT010000131.1:0-4352 GCA_044370275.1 Burkholderiaceae bacterium
ACTGTCCTCTTTAAAAGAGCAGTTGCCGGTAACGCAGGGTGCCGTGCGGCAGGGATTTGCGCTGGTTGAACTGGCTGCCCGTTTTCAGGTGTTGCCCGGCCAGCCGGCGGTTGTATTGGATGTGGCTCACAATCCGCATGCGGCCGGAGTACTCGCAGTCAATTTGGATCAGATGGGGTTTTTTCCGAAGACTGTTGCGGTGGTGGGCATTGTGGCGGGCAAGGATGCGGCGGCCATTTTTAGGCGGCTCGCCGATCGTATCGATCACTGGTGCCTGTGTTCTCTGACAGGGCCGGATGCTGGGCCACGCGCACGGCCTGCAGAAGAGCTTGCAAAAATACTGCAAGCAGCAATTCCAAATGCGGCGTTGAGTTGTCATGATGATGTCGGGCATGCCTTTGCTGCCGCTAAATCGATGGTGCAGTCAAATGATAGAATTGTGATCTTCGGATCTTTCTTGACGATCGCTGCACTCCCACACTTGCGCCATGTCCGCTGATCGCGAATCCCGTTCCCACCAGCGCGACGAACAGGCGTCAGATCCAATGGCCGATCACAAGCGTCGGGCCCGCTGGAGACTTCTTGGTGCGATCATTATTGTTGCTGCGGTCGCCGGGCTGGCGCCGCTTCTGCTTGAAGATCAGGCCAGACCTCTATCGCAGGATTTATTAGTCGAGATTCCTTCGCGCAACTCTGTTTTTTCGAAAATTGAATCTCTGCGCCCTGCGAGTCCGCCATCAGCGGCGGCCGTAGAGGAAACACTAAAGCCCCCCGAGCCGAAGGCAGAGCCAAAGCCTGAGCCGAAGGCAGAAGCTAAATCCGAATCAAAACCAGAAGCGAGGCCGGAGCAAAAGGCCAAGGCTGAGCCGAAAGCAGAGCCCAAAAAATCCGCTGCCGCGGCAGGCTTTCTCGTCCAAGTTGGTGCCTATTCCAAGCTAGAGGCTGCCAACACCGTAAAAGCGCGGCTGGCCTCGGGCGGTCATCGTGTCAGTGTCGAGACAATCAAGCTCGATGACGGATCGGAGCGGCACCGCGTGCGCATTGGGCCCTTCGAGACACGAGAGCTTGCGAATCAGGTCCGAGATCGTGCGAAGTCACAGGGCTACGATGCCATTGTGGTGGCTCCCTGATGCAGTGGCTTGAGACGCTGACCTGGATTGATCTGCTGGTGATCGGGATCATCCTACTGTCAACGCTCTTATCGCTATTTCGTGGATTGATTAGAGAGATCGCTTCGCTTGCGATCTGGGTCTTGGCCATTGTGGGTGCGAGCAGGCTTGCATCGCCTGCAGCAGCCTTATTGCCGCAGTGGCTTGCGCCGCCGCTGCAGCAGACGGCCGCCTTTATCGCGATCTTGCTGTTGATTCTGCTTTTGGGAAGGCTGCTGACCATGCTGCTTCGGGAGGTCGTGAGTGCGGCCGGTATCAGCGGTCTGGATCGGCTGCTCGGCCTTGGATTCGGCCTGGCCCGCGGCGCCTTGCTGGTGATCGTGCTCGCCATCCTTGGGGCAATGACAGCGCTGCCCAGCCAGCCGGCTTGGCAAAAGGCCCAGAGCCGGCCGTTTTTAGAGCTCGGAATACGTACTGCCGCGCCCTGGCTGCCCCCGATATTGGGAGATCGGCTTAGACTTCCGGTTTCACCAACATCCAAGACCCATCCCTCGGGGAGCACAGTATGTGTGGCGTGATCGGTGTAGTTGGACATTCGGCAGTCAATCAGCTGCTCTACGATGGCCTGCTGCTGCTTCAGCATCGCGGCCAAGATGCCGCAGGCATCTCCACCGCCAAGGGTAAGCGTATTCATATTCATCGTGGCAATGGCTTAGTCCGTGATGTGTTTCGCACCCGGGACATGCGCAATCTTCAGGGTGAGATGGGCATCGGCCACGTGCGGTATCCCACCGCGGGCAGCGCCTCGAATTCCGAGGAGGCTCAACCTTTTTATGTCAACGCACCCTTTGGCCTTGTGCTGGGCCATAACGGCAATCTCACCAATGCCGAGGAACTTCAGCAAGATATGTATCGGCGGGATCGCCGCCACATTAATACCGAGTCGGATTCCGAGGTACTGCTCAATGTTTTTGCCCACGAATTGCAGCAGGCCGTATCGGGACTCTCGTTAGATGAGTCCTCGATTTTTGCGGCGGTCTCGGCCCTGCATGCCCGGGTCCGTGGTGCCTATGCCTGTGTTGCCATGATTGCTGGCTATGGCATTGTGGCCTTTCGCGATGCCCACGGCATTCGGCCGCTTGCTCTGGGCCGCAATGCGGATGCACGCGGCGAAGAGTGGATGATCGCCTCGGAAACCGTGGCCATTAACGGCCTAGGCTTTACCCCGATTCGTGATGTCGCTCCGGGTGAGTGCGTGATTCTCACGCTCGATGGCCGGCTGCATTCCCGAGTCTGTGCCCGGCATACGCGCTTAAATCCCTGTGTCTTTGAATACGTCTACTTTGCAAGGCCAGATTCAGTGATTGATGGGGTGAGCGTCTACGATGCGCGGCTCCGTATGGGCGAGACCCTGGCCGATAAAGTCCGCAAGCAGTTTCCAACTGGCGAGATTGATGTGGTGATGCCGATCCCGGATTCCAGCCGGCCTGCTGCTATTCAGCTCGCCATGCAGCTGGGCATCAACTATCGCGAGGGCTTTATCAAAAATCGTTACATCGGCCGAACCTTCATCATGCCTGGCCAGGCCGCCCGTAAAAAATCGGTCCGGCAAAAGCTCAATGCAATTCCCTATGAATTTAAAAATAAAAGCGTTTTGATTGTGGATGACTCGATTGTGCGGGGAACCACCAGCCAGGAGATTGTGCAGATGGCGCGGGATTCGGGCGCTAAGCGGGTGATCTTTGCCTCGGCTGCGCCGCCAGTGCGCTACCCTAATGTCTACGGCATCGATATGCCCACTCGCGGTGAGCTCATCGCTTTTGGCCGCAGCGATGACGAGATTTGTAAAGCGATCGGTGCAGATGCCTTGATCTACCAGGATCTCGAATCCATGCGCTCCGATGTGATGAATCTGAACCCCAATATCGAGGGCCTTGAGGCGTCGTGTTTCGATGGCAATTACATCACTGGCGATATCAACGATCGCGTGCTGGACTCACTGGAATACGCCCGAATTCATGGCGATGCCGAGGCCACACGAAATCAGCTTGCCTTAAACCTGAACCATGACGAATAAGAAAAATCCGCCCTCCGCGTCACGCCGTGATCTTGGCTTTGCGACCCGGGCCATCCGCGGTGGCACGCAGCGTTCTGATTTTGGCGAGCATTCCGAGGCGCTGTATCTCACCTCAAGCTTTGTCTTTGATGATGCCCAGCAGGCGGCGGACCGCTTTCAGAATCGCGAGCCGGGCATGGTCTACTCCCGGTTTTCCAACCCCTCGGTGCAGATGTTTGAGGAGCGGCTCGCGTCTTTAGAAAACGCAGAGCGCTGTGTGGCAACCAGTTCCGGCATGTCGGCGATTCTGGTCACCTGCTTGGGCTTACTGAAGGCCGGTGATCATGTGGTGTCAACGCCTAGCCTATTTGGCGCAACGGTACAGCTTTTTGAGAACACTCTGCGGAAGTTTGGCGTGCCAGTCGATTATGTGCCGCTGACTGACCCTGAAGCCTGGGCTAAGGCCGTGACGCCGGCAACAAAACTTTTTTATCTTGAAACGCCCTCGAATCCTCTGACTGAGATTGCCGATATCGCGGCGATATCGGCTGTCGCGCGGCGGCACGGCATTACGCTGGTCGTTGATAACTGCTTTTGCACACCCGCCTTACAGCAGCCGTTGGCCATGGGCGCTGATCTGGTCTTACATTCGGCAACTAAGTATCTCGATGGCCAGGGACGCGTGCTCGGGGGCGCTGTCGCAGGCCGCAGTGAGCTAATCGAGCCGATTTTTCAGGTGGTCCGGACCTGCGGACCTTCGTTATCGCCCTTTAATGCATGGGTGCTACATAAGGGGCTTGAGACGCTTGATCTGCGGATGCGGGCCCATAGTGCATCGGCGCTCGCGTTAGCCGGCTGGCTTGAGCAGCATCCGCGTGTCGCACGTGTGCTGTATCCGGGATTGGCCTCGCATCCTCAGCATGCGCTGGCCATGCGGCAGCAAAGCGCGGGCGGCGCAATTGTGTCGTTTGAATTAAAAGGCGCGACTCCTGCCGAGCAGCGACAGCGGGCGTTTTCGCTGATCAATGCAGTCCAGATCATGTCGGTCACCGGCAATCTTGGCGATACCCGCACAATCATTACCCATCCGGCCTCCACCACCCATGGCCGCATCTCCCCGCAGGCCCGCGAGCAGGCCGGCATTCGTGAGAGTCTGGTTCGCATCGCGGTGGGTTTGGAAGACCTCG
>JBILVT010000044.1:0-14997 GCA_044370275.1 Burkholderiaceae bacterium
GCTGGCCGATGCACCCTCGTCCGTAGTGATCGCAACGTCATTACGAATAATGTTGTCATTAATTTCGCCGGGGTCTGGACCATCATAATTTCCTCGGCTATCCAAGTCATTCTGACTAACAACATATTCGCCCTGCCACACCCAGGTTTCGCCGATATCCATCAGACCATTGCCATTCGTATCCCCGCTGACAATGTCCTCTGCGTTAACGATGCCGTCATCATTAAGGTCAAGAGACTCCAGAATGAGCGCGTCGGTTAATACCGGATTACTAAGGGCGACCTCTCCAACATTTGTTGCACTCACCGTATAGGTCAGAATGTCTCCCGAACTATCGACAAGGTCATCCGCATCGGGGCTGCGATCTGCATTGAGTACATCAGCGGTCTTAGTAATTTCCACCGCTGGATTGAGCGGCGCCTGCAGTACCAGTGTTGAGAATTCTTCAAATCCGCCATCAGTGCCCTCGAAATTCGCTTGGAAATAAAGGTAGGTAGGATTTGTATCAAAAAAGCTCTTGGGGATCAGCATGACGACATCAGACCGGCCGCTACCATTAAAGTCATCCCACATATAAACGGTACTATTCAGCGTATTGGTATCGAGCGAATACAGCGGCGTTAATCCACCAAACGATGTCAGACTAGAATCATTTGATCCATAAATCTTAAGATCGGTCATCACGATCTCAGACCTTTGGCCACCGCCACCGCCTACCTCATTTATATCAAGCCGAATCTCGAGATACTGCATTCCACCGATCCCCACGACCGGGACTTTGCTGATTTCGAGCAGGCTAGTCCTGTTAGTGCTTGAGCTGATCGCATCCCCTGTGGCGTAGTCATCTCCGTTATAAAGGTTGGTTCCCCCCTGTGAGTCGCTACGCTGGATTGTCAAAAAGGGGTCGAAAATACCCGTCCCAGAGCTCGATAGTCTGAGGGGATCGTCTTTCCAGGTATAAAAGATCGTGCCATCGGCAAGGACCACGCCAGGAGCGACGGGAAAATCCCCCGGACCAGTATCAATGCTCTCTGGGGGCGACTGGGACTGATAAAGATAGACATTTTGCTCGGCCATAAAAACCTCCTGAAGTTTGAAAAACCACGGTTAAGAACCAAACCCAAAACCGCTGTAGTGGAGGCAGTTTGAAAACATCATGCAGACCAACGTGCTCGTACGATTTGGAAGCCCCGAAATACCCCGTCGATCGCGGAATTCGGTTTATTGCTTTCTGAAATCAGAGACTTAGCCGTGGAATGTCGAAGTCCACGCAAGATGTGCAGGTTTCATATTGAAATCAGCCAGGTTACAACTTAAGGGTGTAACGCTCTCGGCTATGACTTTTATTGTGTCGCTCATGGCTAAATCAAACGACATCAAGGAAAACTTCTCGGCGCTTCTTCGGGATTCACTCAGAAGTCGCTTCGGTCGAATCCCCTCTGCCGCGGTTGTGGCCCGAGAGTTCAATCTCAGGGCGTATGACACGACACCAATTTCGCAAGAAAGTGCCCGGCGCTGGCTTAGAGGGGTTTCTTTGCCAGAAGAAGAGCGCCTTCGCGTACTGGTGAACTGGCTTAACCTGGACTTCAATGAGGCGTTAAAACCAAGGCTTCAGCCCTTTAGTCAGCGGTCTGCCGCCGAACTTGAGCGGGCCAAAGTTGTTGAGTCGCTCGCCGCCAGTCGATTAAGTGCTTCGCCACCTCGGCCAGTAGCCGATGCTAGCCATGCAATCTCACCGTTAAATCATACGAGCCCCGATGATGAAGAGCTTCTCAGGCTTCTGATGGTGCTCGATACGGTGCAAAAGAGAGCGATGCTAGAGCTCATTAAGTCGGGGTTTCGGCCTTCGGCATCCGCACCACAATAGGTTTCAGAATTCGCCTGTCGCAAGCACGCGCGCAAGCCACGTAGGCTTTTTATCAGGGGGGCTTGAGCAAAAGCCCCCCTCGCCCCCTCCTTTTTTGTTCGCTAATTGACCGTAATCTGGGTTGCTTCGGAGGCGCACTGCTTATACAGCAGCAAAGTCAGCAGGCCATCTTCATAGTGGGCCGTTGAGCGGGACGGATCAAGCATGGCTTCTAAATCTAGAGTTCGCTCGACGTGACCAACATGGCGTTCTCCTCGAATGAGCCGCTCATCTTTAGGCAGGCCAGTGCCATTCCGAATTTCCGCTGCAATCGTTACCCGACTGCCGTCAATCGACACCTTGAGGCTATCTTTTTTCACCCCCGATAGCTCTGCTTCTAGTAAAAACATTTCGGGCTGCTCTCGGACATCCACCTTAACCGCATCAGACGATGCAGAGAAGCTGCCGGACAAGGGCGACATCCACAAGCGCGGAAAGTCGCGCAGCCACGGTTTAAACAAGGATTCTGCAAAATTTAGTTCTGCCATATGACCCTCCATCGCTAAGAGAGGCCATCAGAACACAGAGGCCGACACAAACCACCTCTTCGTGATTGGATTGCCTGATGACTGCCGTGGAAAACTTAGGCGCAGACCCGGACAACGGCTGCCGGCCGAGGCACAACGGGCAGCATGGAGCGCTGAGCCTCAGTCAGATCCTGATGAATCGCTGCGTAATATCCCTGTATGGGCCGGAAGTGCGGAAAGCGATGGTCCTGCTCATCAGCAAGCACCAGCCCTGTGGGTACAAATAATGAGCCGATCACATCGAGCTGGGGAAACTGAAGATCCGACAGCCCGGCGAGTTGCAGGCCTTGCCAAAGAGCTTCTTCAGAGGCTGCGCACAAGTAAAACGGGGGGCGTGGCCTGCGCTGGGTCGAGGTCGGAAGCGCCACCTTAATGAAGGCCCCGGGTCAGAATCTCTTCAAGATCAGAGATCGGCGTATTCAAATAATCCTTGGGTAGGACCAGAGATACCTTATCAAGGGTATCGGAGCTCAACAACTCCCTTAATAAGCCGAGAGCCCGAGGCGGTGCCATGATGACCAACTTAAAGAATTGGCCCTGCGACATCTCACCTTCAATCGCCTGGGCAATGTCCTCGAGGAATCGGGCCTCTTCAGCCTCATGAAAATCAGGAATTTCATAAGCCGAGCGCCGTGCACCAACAGGGGCAAAGGCCCGGCCCGCACGATCCCAACCCATTTCGTGGCTGGCGAGATTCTCAATCCCAAACCGCTGCAATTGCTTTAGCCGAACCTGGCCGTTAAAGCCCTGATTTCGGAAAAACACTGCCTTGCTGCCATCAGCAAGGACAAGCAATGTCTCCGCGCTTAACCTCATGAAGCGGCTCCAAGTATTCAAATCGGACCCGCATGCTAAGCCCCGGACCCAGGGCTGATTACACGCGCAACGTGGTCTTTTTTGCGCTCCAGAGTGAAATTTATTAATCAAAAATATAGATTTAATTTATACTAATGTGTGTACTATTAAAAGTGACGGAGCAATTCAACCCTATGCACTTCGACTTCCCCCTCCCGAGACTGCTGCGGGCCGCCATCTGGGCCCGCTATAGAAAAGTCCCCTCTAACGCTTTTCTTGCACGTCAGTTCAATCTCCAGGCCTCCGGAGGCAAGGCCGTATCGCAGGAGTCATTCCGAAGATGGATGCTCGGAGACAGCATGCCGGAATACGAACATCTGCGAACTCTTATCGGCTGGCTGGAACTGGATGCAAATCAGATTTTCAGCGCTCCATCTAAAAAACCGCAACCTGACGCAGGTCTCGCTGAGACAGAGTGGCTAAGTTCAAACATTGAACGTTGGGAGCGAACACTCAGGCGTGTCAGTGTTTCTAAGGGGCAGGCGCTGGCCGATCTGATCGATCGGATACTCTCGTTTGAGCCGACGAGAAACGAAAAGACCTATACGAATTTTTCCGATCTGCTCGCGTCAACACGAGCTGCCACAGTTGGCCTTGTCGCGCACGAAAATACCCAGCGCAGCTAAGAAGGTAATAACGCCACATTCGAAAAAACCGCTCTCCATATCGACTACTAATCTCCGGCCAGTGGGTAAAAAAATTAGTAGCCCAGGCCATGAGCGTTCGGTCATAGTCCGGGCCAAAGTTATGCCAGTCCTCTAGCAGCAGCCGACCTTGCATAGCCGAAACGATCTCTCGAGTATCCGGAATGCGTCCATTTGGAAAAATATAACGATCGATCCATGGATCAGTGGCCCCGGAGGCGGCCTCTGTGCCGATGGTATGCAGTAGAAAAACTCCCTCGGGCTTCAATAGGCGCTGAACCGTGTCGAAAAAGATGCGGTAGTTTTTCTGGCCAACGTGCTCAAACATTCCGACCGATACAATTTTGTCATAGTGCCCAGTCAGCAGGCGGTAGTCTCGCAGGCCAATCGTCACTGGCAGACCTTTGCAGCGCTCGCGAGCAAACTCCGCCTGCTGCTTAGATACGGTCACACCGTGGACCTGGACCCCAAAATGACGAGCTGCATATGCTGCAAGACCGCCCCAGCCGCAGCCGATATCCAAAAGCCGCTCGCCCGGCAGCAGCTGAAGCTTTCTGCAGATCATCTCGCACTTATCCTGCTGCGCCTGCGCTAAATCCGAGGCCCGCTCCCAATAGCCGCAGGAGTAAATCATTGCTGGATCCAGCATCCGCTCAAAAACATCATTGCCGATATCGTAGTGCTGCTCGCCCACCTGATAGGCCCGCGCTGTTGATTGAAGATTGATTAAGCGTGATCGCAGCCGATGGGCAAGCAGCTTAATGTGCGCCACACCGATCGGTCGCTGATCGAGCTTTGCGGCAAGCAGCCGACAGGCCATCTCGTCAAGCTGTGCACACTCCCAATCACCAGCCATATAAGATTCACCAAAGCCCATCGATCCACTGCGCGCGATTGCATCGAAGACGCGCGGATGCCGAACCTGGATATCAAATGGTTGACCGCCATCAAATTCAATGCCGGCTTGGCGAAAAAGTGCGCGAATGGACCCCTCCGGCCCAGGCAAGGATTTCAGACGAATCGGCGCATCAAAAGAGGAGGGCCGCGAGGCGTAATGTTCCATTGGCCGACTATCGGCCAGCCGCGGCTCGGTGAAGACCACATGCGATGTGGTTTCGCCGTGGAAATAAAACAGGCCCCTTTCGGGGCCTGTCAGGTCTGATAACGGGTTAAGACTTACTTGCTACCACGGTTGAAGTGGTTTGCAACCAATGTCACCGCAACGGCCGCCCAGATCACCAAAATTACTTGCCAAACTTCCATGTTGTACCAACCTTTCTCAGAGGGCATCAGCTCGTAGGGCTGATTATTGAGTGGACTCCCTGGCATTCCTTTTTTTTACAAGCGGGGCCATACAAACCAGCGTGGCCATCAGCAAGATGAGCTCAATGATATACACAACGACATATCCCGTCGCGGCACCGGCGAATTCTCTGCCAAGAAAGGCGCCTGCATCCCCCATGGCCACTACCAAATCCCGCACCACCCCCCCGATGGCCATGGCCAGGCCGGCCGCGGTCGCTTGCACGGCGCCCCAGGCCCCCAGGGCCAGGCCGACCTGCTCCTTCGGGGCGCTCTGCATGGTGGCCGTCAGCGTTCCATGGCCAAAAAGCCCTGCCCCCAGTCCAATCAGAAACGTTCCGGCGGTAAAGATCGGCGCCGACTGCGCAGGTGCCGCCGCAATAACGGCGAGAAACGCAGGTAGGCCCACCAGCGCTCCCGTAGCGGCCATTCGATAGGGATCTGCTCCGCGGCCCAACACCCGAGAAGCAAACCAAAATCCAATCAAACTTCCGATGGCCAGTGTTGCAGTCAGGAGCGTCGTGGCACTTACACTCAAACCAAGAACTTCGCCGCCGTAGGGCTCAAGCAAAACATCTTCCATCGTGAATGCCATAGTGCCTAGGCCAACCACAGCAAGACGCCGAAGCGCTGCCGGTCCTTGTGAAAAAGTTCTCCAAGAATCCATAAACGAAGGATCCGGAATCGCAGAACGCTTACGATTGCGATCTCTCGCCTCCTGCTTCCACATGGCAGTCACGTTCAGAATGATCGTCAGGACCGCTGCGCCCTGAATCACTTGAATGAGTCGGCCCGGGCTGTAATCCTCAAGCAGTGCGCCAAAGGCCAAGGCGCTCACGATCATGCCTGCCAATAACGTGACATACATCAGCCCCACGACCTTCGGCTGCGACTCTTGGGGCACAAGATCGGTTGCCAGTGCGAGACCCACCGTCTGCACGGTATGCAGACCAGCGCCCACCAATAAAAATGCGATGGCAGCGCCCAGGTGCCCCACCCAGATCGGCGCGTTCGCGGCCTGCCCTGCGCCTGCGAGTACGAGCAGTGCAAACGGCATCACAGCGAAACCGCCGAACTGCAGCATCGTACCCATCCATAGAAATGGCACCCGACGCCAGCCCAGTTCAGAGCGATGAATATCGGATTTAAATCCAATCAGGGCCCGCAGCGGCGCAAACACAATGGGCAGCGCCACCATGATCGACACGATAGAGGCTGGCACCTTCAGTTCAACGATCATGACGCGATTCAAGGTTCCGATTAGCAGTACGAGGGCCATGCCCACCGAGATTTGAAACAGCGACAGCCGTAGCAGTCTTGTTAATGGCAGATCCGGCGTTGCCGCATCTGCGAAAGGAAGAAACCTTGACCCCATAGAGGTCCAGGTCTGGACGATCGATCGGCTAAAGCGATTCACGATGTTCGCATTTTAGGCAAGGGTTTCGAATGCTGCGTCCATGACAGCGCGTAACAAAAGAAAAGGGTCCCGAAGTCATGACCTCCGGAACCCTTTTGTAGCGAAGCCGAGGGAGTGGCTGCGCTACTTCTTGACGGCCGGCTGCGCCGCCACCGTCTTTTGACCGCCTTGTAGGAAGTCTTTCACCCATGTGGTGTTTGTCACGAGTGCGACGTGAACAGCAAATGAGCCAATCGCAACAGCGGATAGGAACAGAGGGATCCCAACCGACGGCTTGACTACGCACCAGATTTTTCCGTAAATCATGATCCGCTCCTTTTAATGCAACCAGGGTGAGTAGATATAGGCCAGCAGATGTGCGAGTACTGCGATCATCCCGAAAATCTGCGTACCCTGAATCAGATTACGGTGAATCTCCTCTGATTCAGCTTCAGTAAGGCCTGTGGGCCATACTTTGTTTGGGTCTGCCATAGCATTTCTCCTTTGAAAGACCTCTTCTTCGTGCTGAACCCGCACGGGGGCTGTCATGACAACGACGGCCGGAGAATCCAACGCCGTCAAACCCGCAATGGGTCTGGATGTCATTTTACGCTGACACATTTAAATGTCAAAAAAATCTGACAGTCTGTTCAGGACACGTATTTCTGATCTTGATTTGCAAACGATAATGATTCGCATTAATATTAATTCACTCGGTACCCGCCAGGCGCAGTGACAGGTCTGCCCTGGGGCACCGACCCCCTCGAAACGAAGGAGAAGAGTGATGTCAATCAGTCTCGATCGTGGCCGCCTTAGCCGCCGTGTCTTAGGCGGTGCCATGCTGGTGGCCTTGATGGCACCCCTCTGGCTGCAAAGCCCGGTAGTCCAGGCCCAACCAAAAGAGCGGGCACTCAATCTCTACTCCTCACGTCACTACTCAAGCGACCAGGAGCTTTACGACACCTTCACCCGCCAGACCGGAATTAGAGTCAATCAGATTCAGGCAGGTGATGAGGCGCTACTTGAGCGACTCAAAAGTGAGGGCAAGGCCTCGCCCGCCGATGTGATTCTTCTGGCCGATGCCGCCCGGCTCTGGAAGGCGCAAAACGAAGGCCTGCTGCGGCCCGCCAACTCAGAGCTGCTTCGGGCCGCGATACCGCAAGAATTCCAGGCCGACCAGCTCTGGTTCGGGCTCACCACACGGGCCCGGCTGATGGTCTTTGATCCTGCAAAACTCAAGCCTGAGCAAATCCAGCGCTACGAGGATCTTGCGAACCCCGCTTTAAAGGGCAAGGTCTGCACGCGGTCTGGTGCTCATCCCTACATGCTCTCTTTGCTTGCTTCCGTCATTGCCCATCAGGGGGAGCAACGGGCCGAGGCCTGGGCAAAAGGTGTTGTGGCGAACTTGGCGCGCACCCCCAGAGGTGGTGATACCGACCAGATCAAGGGCGTGATCTCTGGGGAATGCGCCGTCGCTCTCACTAACTCCTACTACCTGGTTCGGCTTTTGAAGTCTCCAAAGACAGAGGAGCGTGAATCGGCCGCCCGACTCGGCGTTATCTGGCCCAATCAGGCGAGTTCGGGCACCCACATCAACATCAGCGGGGGCGGAATCGCCCGATACGCGCCCCACCCCGAGGAGGCCAAGCGATTTTTGGAATTTCTTGCCTCACCGGCTGCCCAGGCCCAGCTGGCCAACTCCAATAACGAATGGCCCGTTGTCCGAAATGTGCAAATCAGTAATCCTGAGTTAACACGGTTGGGCCAATTTAAGGCAGAAAAGCTCTCGGTCTCAGACCTCGGGAAGCACCAGCCTGCGGCAGCACGCATCATCGATCGGGCAGGCTGGCGTTAGTCGAGAGCCTGTCTCGGCTGCCTGGCTCTAAGGCCGTCGGTCTAGGCTTTTTTCGTTACTGACCCTTGTCCCCTGAGTGCGGCAGGGGTACTCTTCGGGGGGCTTAGACCAACCGCGGATCCAGCACACCATGACCAACGTCCAACTCTCCGAAGCTGAGATCGCAGCGATCAGTGGACTGTTGAAATCTGCCCGAGAAAGCCGGGGAGATAACCTGGCCGAAGCGGCCTTCAAGATTGCACTCTCACCCTCGCAACTTCGCGCAATTGAGGCAGGAGACCTGCGACCGTTTTACAGCACGGGCTACTATTTACAGGCGGTGGAACGCTACGCCAATTACCTGGGCGTTACGCTACCGCCTCGCGTGCCGCCTGCCACGGAAGTTCCAGAGGCAATCGCTCAAGAGGCACCAGAATCCGATGCCGGATCCTCCGATGCCGGATCCTCCGATGCTGTACCCTCCGATGCGCTGGTAGCTGAGATGCCAACGACAGTCTCCACAGTAATGGAGGCAGAACCAAAAAAAGTGGAGATCTCTGAGCTGCCGAGTGAACGTGAATCCAGAACAGTTCCGTGGGGCTGGATTGCCTTTGCGATTGCTGGCTTGATTACGATTGGTGTGCTGAAAGAAAGCCTTGAGCCGGCCGCGGTCCCCGCGCCAACTGCGAACGACTCTGCCGCAAGCAATGCAGCTACCAATGAGAATAAGCCGACCGATTCCGCAGCCGCGCCCAGCAACGAATCCGCTGCAACAACAACAACGACAACAGCACCAGTAGCAACGGCCCCGCAAGCCCCCGCAAGCCCCGCTCAGAAAGCCGCAACGTCCGCCCCATTAGTGACGACGGGTACAAGCTCTGCTGCATCATCCACAGTGGCGTCAGCTACCGCCTCGGATGGCGTGCTGGAGGTACAAGGCTCCACTTGGGTGCAAATCGTGAAAAACAATGGGGAAAAAACCAACATCAAAGTAGAGCCCGGACAACGGGTTGAATTCCCCTCGAGCTCCACGGCAGCCGTTGTCTTTGGCCAGCCTGAGAAAGCTAGGCTGACCATTAAAGGAAAACCCGTTAATCTGTCGCCGTTCATCACTCAGGATTCCCCGCCGCGGGGTCTAGTCATCATCAGCCAGATTCGGGATTGATGAAATGGCCAATCGCAGATGCGGGCCAACCCAGCGACTCCTTGCACTATCACTGATCGTCCTCGGCCTGCCCACGGCCTGGGCAAATCCGCCCCGCCCGTTTGCAGGCCAGAGTGCAGAGCAGCGCGAACGTTTTTGCAGCGAAGAGCAGCGCTTTAGCGAACCCTGGATACATTGGGCGAGCACCAACCGGGCCTTATGCGCAAGCCAGTCGCAATCGACCGCCGAAAAAACAGCCTGCCTGAACACAGTCCGTCAACAACTCGATGCGCTTCATCTCGAGCATCGCGCGATTTACTTGAGTCAGATGCGATCGCTACAGCCTGATCATCCTGTTATGCAAACCATTCTGAATCGCCTGCAGGGCCACAAGCAGGCCGCTTCATTGGCGCTGGAGGCCGATTTAAAGCCTGCAGAACTCGCTGCATTAGGCAGAGAGAACTGCCTCATGCAGCGCTGAAGCAGGAGGCTGTCCGATGGCCTGGGGCGCGGCACGCGAAACACTGGCCGATCAAATCAATTCCAACGGCTTTCGCAGCTGGCACGAGTATGAGCTGACACGAAGTTTTGGCTATCTTGGGCTTGGTGTGATCTGTCTTGTTGCCGGTCTCGCACTGACCGATGGTGTGATGGAGATTAAAAATCTTCCCGATCGACTCTTTCGAATTGCGCTCAGCTTCGCAGCCCTGTGCATCACCGGCTGGTCTTGGTTGCGATTTATTTTGATTCTTATTGTTGCAGAGAGTGTCAGCCGTCAGGCCACCTGCGATCACTGCCATCGCTACGGCCGCATTGAGGTCATGGATGAGCGCTCTAGCGAAGATCTCAGCGCAAAAGTGCTGACCTGCCGCTGCCAGAAATGCAGCCATATCTGGAAAATGCACTACACCCTACAATGGCGCGATGCGCGCATCTAATCTCTGGGTCAAAGGGGCACACCTTCGGTTAAGCCGTCAACGTCAGTGGCAGGTGCCCGCGCCTGACCCGGTGGACGAACTACTAAAGCAGCCTGAACTTCGCGCCTCACTCTCACAATTTCGTGCAGATTTTTTCGGCGCAAAGAAAATAAATCGCTCTGAGGGCCGGGCAGCAGGCCACTGGGCGCTGCGTGTTGCGGGCCTTACATCTCGGCCTGCAATGTTGCCTGGTCTTTTTGCGCCAAATGGCCAGGACCTCATGCCAAAAATGTCAGCAGAACATCAACGGACGCGTGTTCTCGCGGAGTCCATTCGAACGGGAGATTACAAGACCTCCAGCGGCCAGTCGTGCACGGATATCATTCACCTTGGTATCGGTGGAAGCGATAGCGGCCCCCATTTACTGATTGAGGCCCTGGGGCCCATCATCACGAAGACGGCCCTGAGGGCCCACTTTGTGCCAAATATTGATGGCCATGCACTTGCAAGCTGTCTCGCCCGCTTAGACCCTGCACGCACACTCATCGTCTTGGCAAGCAAATCATTCGGCACACTTGAGACCCTCACCAATGCCGAAATCTGCCAAACCTGGATGGCCAGTGCCGGCATCGCGCAGCCTAGAGAAAATTTTATCGCTGTGACTGCGTATCCTGAGAGGGCGATCGCGTGGGGAATCGCCGCCGAGAAAATTCTTTGGTTTGACGAAAGTGTTGGCGGCCGCTATTCAATCTGGGGTCCGGTATCGATTACGGCTCGGGCAGTATTGGGCAATATCGCAGTTGATGATTTTCTAAAAGGCGGTGTGGCGATGGATGCCCATTTCGCCCAGGCTAAAGATGAAGAGAATCTACCGATCCTGCTTGCACTCACCGATGCCCACAACCTGCATCAGCGGCGTATTGCAAGCCTGATGGTCTCGGCCTATGACAGCCGACTGCATCTGCTGCTGCCCTATCTGAACCAACTCTGGATGGAGTCGCTGGGAAAAAGCGTCAACCAGACCGGCCAGCCACTTCAGGCACCGGCAGCCCCAATTCTGTGGGGTGATGTTGGAACGAACGCCCAGCATTCTTTTTTTCAGCTGTTGCATCAGGCCGCTATTCCAGTTGCCATCGATTTAATTGGAGTCCAGCACCCGGATCATCAATTCACCGAGAGCCACCGGGCCCTTCTGGCCAATCTTATTGCTCAGGCCCAGGCCCTTGCGATCGGCAGGCCCGATGCCGACCCCCAGAAAAGCTGCCCCGGAGGCCACCCCGTCAATCTACTCATGCTTGAACGCTGCAATGGCGAAGGCCTGGGCGCATTGATTGCGCTCTGGGAGTATCGGGTGATGTGCCTTGCGGCCATCCAGCACATCAATCCATTTGACCAGTGGGGAGTAGCACTCGGAAAATCTATCGCACAGGCTGCCACTGCAGCGCTTAATAGCGCACCGGCCGCTGCCCAATCTGAGTCTCTCGATGCTATAAGCCAGGCGATTATTGAATCTTTAAAGCGATAACTGCCGCACGCGACGAATCACAATTCGGCTGATCAGAAACATAGTGACCACGCCCAGTAAGTCACCTACCATCATCAGCGAGAGCTGCCATGGGGCCAGCGTGAAATCAACATTCAGCAGGCCCCAGATCAATCCGTGGATGACTGCATTACAGGCGCAATAGACTCCAGTCATCGTGATCAGGGTCCCGAGCGTAATCGGAGGGCGGGCAACGCCCATTGCTTGACGAAGCGCAGTATGGGCCAGCACGATTGCCAGGCAGGCGGCAGTTGTTTCCGCAAGGGATAGCAGCGCCGGACGGTCGTGATAGGCCCATGACATCAAAAAACCACCGATGCCAATGCCCACAACCCCGGGGATGCCGGCCACCATGATCGACACCACACGCAAAAAGGCGGGAAGGTAAAGCAAGGAAATCGACCCGGGAATAATGTCAAACAGGGGGCCCGCCTGCATACTTAGCCAATGCAACAGCATGAACGCTGCTGCAAACCCCGCCACCCACTGAATCTCCTGCAGAACGCGCTGCGGGTTCATTGCGGAGTCAGGTATTCAGTGAATCAGCCCAGGCGTTTACACGCTTTGCGAGCCGCGAAAGAAGCTTGCGGGCGCGGTCAGTCGGGCTCACAATGCGTCGGCGAGTATCACGGGGATCCACTTCCAGGAGGATAAAACCCTCGCGTTCCAAGATGGATAAGCACTTGTGCACGGTAGCGGGCGATGCGACCTGGGATTTGACCACGATGGTCTGCACAAACATCGACTGGTCGGGGGCATAATTCACGACAATCCATTCCAGCAGGCGCTGGCTGCGATCATCGAGGGTTTTATACTCGGCATCTGTACCAATGACATCAACGAGCTGCCGAAGGTTAATCCACGCGTTTTCGTGACTACTCATTTCGAGGCCTTCTTAGCTACAAAAAGATCGAAAAAACGATGCTCCGAATCCTACCAAAAATGAGATCAGTGCGTTGAAAAAATACCGGGCGGGTGTAGTTCAATGGCAGAACGAAAGCTTCCCAAGCTTTAGACGAGGGTTCGATCCCCTTCACCCGCTCCATTTTTGAAGATTATTGATCCGCATAAACTCATGCAACGTAACACCTCATATGATTTCACGCTACAAAATGCCCAGGGCGAGTCCTGCGTCGCACAGGCCTGGGCCAAGGTGCGGCCTGCCCTGGATGCATCTGAGCGATTTACGCTTAAGCAGCGCATTCAAGAGGCATTGCGGGAGCGCAATGCTGTATTGATTGCGCATTACTACGTCGATGGCGATCTACAGGACCTGGCCCTCGAGACCGGTGGCGTTGTTGCCGACTCCTTGGAGATGGCGCGGTTCGGCCGTAACCACACCGCCAAGACACTGATTGTTGCGGGCGTGCGCTTTATGGGCGAGACCGCCAAAATCCTATCTCCAGAAAAAACTGTGTTGATGCCAGATCTGGATGCCACCTGCTCGCTGGATCTCGGCTGCCCAGCGGATGAATTCTCTGCATTTTGTGATGCCCATCCTGATCGGACCGTGGTGGTGTACGCCAACACCAGCGCAGCCGTGAAAGCGCGGGCCGACTGGATGGTCACCAGCTCATGCGCGCTTGAGGTCGTGCAGCACCTCAAAGACAAGGGAGAGAAGGTTCTCTGGGCGCCTGATCGGCACCTTGGCCGCTATATCCAAGAGCAGACCGGCGCCGATATGGTGCTCTGGCAAGGTGACTGCATTGTGCACAACGAGTTTAAAAGCGAGGAATTGGCCATGCTGCGCCGGGCGCATCCCGATGCCCGAGTACTCGTGCACCCCGAATCTCCGGCAGGGGTCGCGGCGCAGGCTGATATGGTGGGCTCGACATCAGCACTACTGAAGGCGGTTGTCGAGGGTGATGCGTCCACCTATATCGTTGCAACAGATAAGGGCCTCTTTCATCGCATGCGGCAACTCGCTCCCGGCAAAGAACTCATTGAGGCACCGACTGCCGGCGAAAGCGCCACCTGTAAGAGCTGCGCGCAATGCCCCTGGATGGCTATGAATGGACTGCAAGGCGTGCTGCAATGCCTCACCCAAGGCATCGGAGAAATTCATGTTGCACCCGAGATTCAACGGCAGGCCCATCGATGTATCGATCGCATGCTCGAATTTACCCAGCAGCGGCCGGGCGCCCTTCGACAGGGGCTCGTGCCACATCTGGGTGCAGCATGAGCCAGGAAACCCTGGTCCAGGCGCGCGCGCGCAATATTCGCGATGCCCTTGAGGAAGATATCGGACCCTGCGATTGGACCGCGCAGCTGATTTCCCCCGATACACTCGCCGAGGCAACACTCCGGGTGCGCGAGGCTGCTGTCCTTTGCGGGCGGGAGTGGTTTTCCGGCTGCGTTACTCAGCTGGATCCCAAGGCCAGTATTCGTTGGTATTTTCAAGAGGGCGCGATGATGCCCGCCAATGCCACCGTCTGCGAGATCGCCGCCAATGCGCGGGCACTATTAACCGCCGAGCGGCCCGCGTTGAATTTCTTGCAGCTCCTTTCGGCAACGGCAACCCAGACCCGTGCGTTCGCGGATGCAATTGCAGGCGTTAGCCCCAACCCGCGGGGCTGCGTCGTACTGGATACAAGAAAAACAATGCCGGGCCTTCGTCAGGCCCAAAAATATGCGGTGAGGGTTGGGGGTGGCGCAAACCAACGGCTCGCCCTATGGGACGGCATCCTCATCAAAGAAAATCACATTCTGGCCGCCGGGGGCATCGCCGCTGCGCTGCGGGCAGCCCGAGAACTCAATGCGGCGGTATCAATTCAGATTGAAGTTGAATCTCTTGATGAACTGCTGCAGGCGCTCAATGCCGACGCGAAGAGCATTTTGATTGATAACTTCTCACTTCAGGAGATGCGCGAGGCGGTGGCAATCAATCAGGGGCGGGCACTGCTTGAGGCCTCGGGTGGGATCAGCCTGG
>JBILVT010000132.1:0-4317 GCA_044370275.1 Burkholderiaceae bacterium
CGCGCCCATGGCATGAAGCGCCTTGGCGCTTTCCTCAAACTGGGTCCAGGAATCAACGGTGGTACCAATCAGCCAAGAGAGCTCATCAAGGTTTGGTGTAACGATCGTGGCCAAAGGAAAAAGCTCGCCAACGATGTGTTCTTGGGTCTGGGGCGTAATTAATCGATCGCCGCTGGTGGCCACCATCACCGGATCGAGCACCACAAAGGAGGGCTCATATTTTTTTAGTGCATCAGCCACCACAGCCACGATCTCGGGCGAATGCAGCATGCCGATCTTGACCGCATCCGCACCGATGTCAGTGAAAACGGCATCGAGTTGCGCTTTTAAAAATTCTGGCTCGGGCGCATGGATCGCGGCCACGCCTTGGGTATTCTGGGCGGTTAATGCAGTAATCGCGGTCAGCCCGTAGCAGCCGAGCGCAGCAATGGTCTTGAGATCGGCCTGAATGCCTGCGCCGCCTCCGCTATCGGAGCCGGCAATTGAGAGAACTTTTTTGGGGGAGGCCATATGTGCTTTCCTACGCCGGTATCAGCCGGATCAGGTTCGAGGGTATTTCTCAGACCAGCCCATGCCGGTCACCCCTAGCGATGGCAAATGGTAGCGAAAAAAAAGCCCGCCGGGGAAGGCGGGCTTCGTTGTTCCGACCCCGGGGGAAGGGGATCCCCCGGGTGGGTCGGGATTACTTCGCCATCTTCAGATCGGGATACCGGACCGACTCCACGAGCTCCTGAACCTGGCGGTTCGGAGCGGGGGTGATCAGGCTCACGATGATGATGACTGCAAAGCCCAGCGGCACACCGAAAATACCGGCCGAGATCGCGGAGATCTCAAACCACTCGGTAGGCGCTGTCGGCACGGAGCGCGGAATGTTAAAGAACACTTCACGCAGCCAGGGCTGGTTGTTGATCATGTACCAGAAGGTCACACCCACACCGGCCAGCATACCCAGGCAGGCAGCGATACCTGTTGCGCGCTTCCAGAAGATACCCAAGACGAGTGCCGGGAAGAAGCCCGCTGCGGCAAACGAGAACGCTGCAGACACCAGGAACAGAATGTCAGCGGGTTTCTGTTGCGCTACCAAGGCTGCCAACACGGCAACAATCAAGAGCATCGACTTGGACAGCGTTACACGGCGAGATACCGGTGCTGAGGGGTCGATCATCTTGTAGTACACGTCGTGCGACAGTGCATTGGCCATGGTCAGAAGCAGACCGTCAGCAGTGGAGAGCGCTGCAGCCAAGCCACCTGCTGCCACCATGCCTGAGACCACATAGGGCAGGCCGGCAATCTCAGGTGTTGCCAGCACCACGATGTCCGCACCGATGGAGATCTCCGCTAGCTGCACAATGCCATCTTTGTTGATATCAACCACTGACAGCAAGGCTGGATCCACCTTGGTCCAGTTCGCTACCCATGCTGGCAGTGAGGCAAACGATGATCCAACCACATCGTTATACATCACGAACTTCACCAGCACCGCAAGCGCAGGCGCCGAGAAGTACAGCAAGAAGATAAAGAACAGCGACCAGGTCACTGAAGAGCGCGCCTCTTTTACTGATGGCGTGGTGTAAAAGCGCATCAGGATGTGTGGCAGTGCTGCAGTACCCACCATTAAGCAGAAGACCAGGGCAAGGAAGTTTTTCCGTGCCCTGTTTTGTGCGGCCTCATCCTTTCCTGGGAAGGCAGTTGCATGCGGAGCGGGGGGGTTTGCCCTAGCCGCGCCTGCTTTAGCCCGATCAAGACCGGCCTTATAAGTGGCTTCGTCTTTCGCGAACTTATCGATGGTGCCATCCTTCTCAGCGGCCGCTTTGTCGGCGGCATAGGAAGCGGAGACATCTTTCAGCTTCTCATTAGCTGCCGCCGCACGCTCTTTGAAGATATTCCTTACCTCAATCTCTTTAGGATCTGCTGTAAGTTTCTTCTCAAGCTCGGTCACCTTCTGCAGTTGCTGACCATAGATCAACTGGGGAATCGGGAAGCCGGTCTGTTTCACCGACAGCCAGACCACAGGGATCATGTAAGCAATGATCAAGATGATGTACTGGGCAACCTGGGTCCAGGTCACGGCCTTCATACCACCCAAGAATGAGCAGACCAGGATTCCAGCAAGGCCCAAGAACACACCGACTTCAAACGAAACGCCGGTCAGGCGAGTCGTAATGAGTCCAACACCGAAGATCTGCGCCACCACATAAACGAAGGAGCACAGGATTGCGATCAACACGCCGATAAAGCGCGCGGAGTTGCCACCATAACGGGCGCCCAAGAAGTCGGGAATCGTGAACTGGCCGAACTTGCGCAGAAACGGTGCCAGAAAGAGCGCCACCAGGCAGTAGCCACCCGTCCAGCCCATGATGAAGGCAAGACCACTATAGCCCTGAAGGTAAAGGCCACCCGCCATACCGATAAACGATGCGGCTGACATCCAGTCGGCGCCCGTCGCCATCCCGTTAAATACTGCGGGAACGCGGCGGCCGGCGACGTAATATTCGTCAGCATCGTTGGTGCGGCTCATGATACCGATGCCTGCATAGAGCAGCACGGTGGCGCCAAGAAAGACGTAGCCCATGGCGGCTCGTGTCAGACCCATCTGCTCTGCGATGCCCAGCAGAATACAGAAGGCGATAAAGCCACCCGTGTAAAAGCCATAGACCTTTTTCAGCTGGGCTGTAAAGGCCTTCTGGGATCCGGCGCTCGGGGCGCCGCCTTTAGTTTCCATCATTCCAGCCATGATCAGTCCTCCTCGGCTTCAGCCACGCCGAACTCTTGATCAAGCTTATTCATCGATCTGGCGTAATACCAGATGATCAGAATGTAGACGATCAGAGAGCCTTGTGCGCCCATGTAAAAGGCGAACGGCCAGCCAAAAAAGTTAAACGACAAGTCACGGGCAAAGTAGCCCACGACGAAGGTGACGATGAACCAAAGTGCCAACAAAACTGCTGTCAGCCTTAGGGTTCTCGACCAGTACTCCTGGTGCTTTTCTGTTAACTGCATCAAAGTCCTCCTAAAGGAAGTGTTTTACGACTACTCCGGCTTATCCCGCCGTTTCTTGATATCAATTCAGTCCCCCCCTGGGTTTTAACCTTCTCCCATTTATTTTCTGTACTGGGCAAACGGGTCTTCCACGCCCGCTTGCACCCCGGTTTCTCGTTGAAGCTGTGCTGCGAGTTGCGGCTCGAATTTATGCAGCCGGCGTACCAATTTGATACAGGCTTTTTCGTCACCCAGCTTGTGGTGCAACGATGCCAGCTGATAGTACCCATAAGGGCTCATCGGCTGCAGATCGATGGTGCGCTCGAGCGCCGCCTTGGCCTCTTCGGGGCGATTTAACGCAATCAAGGAAAGCGCTCTGCCGTAATGGGCCCGATCCATTTTCTCGTGGAATCGGATCGCCTTATCAAAACACTCGAGGGCCTCGTCGTGGCCCGACCGCTTCTGAATCAAAAAACCCAGGTTAAACCATGCTGCCGCATAGTCTGGTTGAATTTCGAGACTCTTTTTGAGTAGTGCCTCGGCCTCGAGATTGCGTTCCAATTCCGACATGCAGGTGGCGGCCACCGTGAGCGGCATGACCCGCTTTTCGCCAGACCGCTCCTCTGCCGTGCGCATCCAGTAGTCCGCCGCGATCTCGTACTTCTTAAAGATCATGGCCCAGTTGGCGATCTGGGTATAGAACCAGGCGTTCAAAACACTCATCTTAGGCAGCCTGCTCCAGCATCATGGAAAACTTGGTGTAAGACAGAAAGAGCCATATCCAGAAAAGCAGCATCAGGGCCACAAAGGGCACGTGACGATCAGCGACTCGACTCGGGGTGATGACCCGCGCCGCCCGAACAATCGGGGAGGTGAGGAGTCGAAAAAACCGGTAGACCGAGTTAACTTCGTGTTTGCCGAAACTTAGTGCGTACACCAAGCCCTGACCAACGAGTAAAAGACCCGCGAATTCGGCGAGCCCCTTCAGGACGACCACGGTTCCCAACAAATTTGTCCCCTATTTGAGTTCCCTCAGCGACCCGGCTTTTTCCCCAAAGCCCGGGGGCTGTAATGCTTGTTGGGAACGCAAGATACTTTGAGTCTCGTCACATGTCTACTTAGGGAATAGCACCGTGTCTGATGCGCTGCAGCAAGATTTGACCGAGCTGGCCCTTGATGCACGCGTCGGTCAGTTAATTCGGAAGAGCCCGCTTTCCTGCCTGCCTGCGACCTCGCTGAAGCAGGCCTTCGAGGCCATGGATGCCGCCAAGGCCGGCTCGATGCTGGTCTGTGACGCGTCAGGCGCTGTGCAGGGCATTCTGACCCGATACGACCTGA
>JBILVT010000003.1:0-41726 GCA_044370275.1 Burkholderiaceae bacterium
CGACTGCTGCACGTGCATCGAGATTGGGTCAGGGCGCCGGATGGCCATGAACAAGCCTTTGAGTACACGCTGCATCCCGGTGCCGCAGCGGTCATTCCGATTCTTGAAGATGGTCGTCTGGTCATGGAACGCCAGTGGCGCTATGCCATGAATCGCAGTTTTCTTGAGTTTCCCGCAGGCAAGCTTAACGTGGGAGAGGATCCGCTGCTGGCGATTCAGCGTGAGTTGATTGAAGAAACTGGCTATCGGGCGCAGCAATGGGCCCGGCTAGGGGTGATGCATCCTGTGATCGCCTACTCCACAGAGGCGATTCACCTGTTTGCCGCCCGCGGTTTGACTGCGGGGCCGGCTGCCCGAGAAGAAGGTGAATGCATGGAGATTGTGCTGCTCACGCCAGACGAATTTTTTGACGCTGTATTTCGCGGTGAGATTACAGACAGCAAGACACTCGCATGCGGCCTATGGCTTGAGCGAATGCAACAACAGAAGTGGAGGGTGGCATGGATTTCGGCATAAAGGGAAAGACGGCGCTGGTGATTGGTGCGGGTAGCGGACTTGGGGCTGCGTCAGCCCGCGCACTATCTGCGGAGGGGGCCCATGTGGTCTTGGTCGGCAGAAGGCCTGAGGTGCTGGCAACATCAGCGGCGACGATGACCGGGCCGACAACGCAGGTGGTCTGGGATGTTTCTGACCCCGAGCAGGCCGCAGGCCGCATTGCCGAGATTCGAGCCAAGGCTGGCCCAATTGAGATTCTGGTGAACAACACCGGAGGTCCGCCGCCGTCTCCTGCGGCCAGCCAGCCGCTTGATCTTTGGTCAACCCATTTTCGCGGCATGGTGATGAGCCTTATTGCCATTACCGACGCGGTGCTGCCCGACATGCGTGCAACCGGTTGGGGCCGCATCGTGACGATCGCTTCATCGGGCGTGGTCGCACCGATTCCGAATCTGGCCCTGTCGAATTCTCTGCGGGGCGCCCTGGCGGGCTGGTCCAAGACCCTTTCCCGAGAGCTTGCGCCCAAAGGCATCACGGTCAACATGGCCCTGCCGGGCCGGATTGCGACAGACCGGCTGCGCAGCCTCGATGAGGGCCGCGCCAAGCGGGAGTCTCGTCCGGTCGATGACGTCATTGGCGAAAGCCTCTCCGCTATCCCGCTGGGCCGCTATGGCGAGCCCGATGAGTTTGGTGCGGCAGTTGGGTTTTTATGTAGTCGGCAGGCCTCGTACATCACCGGATGCATGATGCGTATCGATGGTGGCATGATTGCAAGCATCGGAGGATAGGAGTCCCGTCATGTTGAAGTCAAATCCAAAGTTTTCCTGGGAAGACCCTTTTTTGTTGTCCCGTCAGCTCTCGGAAGACGAGGTCATGATCATGGATGCCGCCCGCTCTTATTGCCAGGAGCAGCTGCAGCCCCGCGTACTGGAAATGTTTCGCCAGGAGTCCTCTGACCCAGCGATTTTTCGTGAGATGGGCGAGATGGGTTTTCTTGGTCCCTATCTTCCCTCGGACTACGGCTGCGCTGGTGTCAACTATGTTTCGTATGGGTTGATTGCCCGCGAGATTGAGCGCATTGATAGTGGCTTTCGTTCCATGATGAGTGTGCAGAGCTCGTTAGTCATGTTGCCGATTTATGAATTCGGCACCGAGGAGCAGCGTCAGAAATATCTGCCCAAACTTGCCAAAGGGGAATGGATCGGTTGTTTCGGTCTAACGGAGCCCGATCATGGCTCTGACCCTGCAGGCATGGTGACTCGGGCCAAAAAAGCGCCCGGAGGCTATCTGCTGACCGGCTCAAAGACCTGGATTTCCAACAGCCCCATTGCGGATGTCTTCGTGGTCTGGGCTAAGGATGAGGCCGATGAAATTCGCGGCTTTATTCTCGATAAGGGCATGAAGGGCCTGACGGCCCCACCGATTCACGGCAAGGTCGGGCTGCGGGCCTCGATCACCGGCATGATCATGATGGACCAGGTCTTTGTGCCTGAAGAAAACGCTTTTCCAGATATCCGCGGACTGAAGGGGCCTTTCACCTGTTTGAATTCTGCTCGGTATGGCATCTCCTGGGGAGTGCTGGGCGCTGCCGAATCCTGCTGGCATACTGCCCGCCAATATGTGCTGGATCGCAAGCAATTTGGCCGGCCGTTGGCAGCCAACCAGCTGATTCAGCGCAAGCTTGCCGACATGCAGACCGAAATCGCGCTTGCAACACAGGCCGTGCTGCGTCTTGGCCGCATGAAAGATGAACACACTGCAGCAGTTGAAATCACTTCGATCGTGAAACGCAATAACTGCGGCAAGGCCCTTGATATTGCCCGGACAGCACGGGATATGCTGGGCGGTAATGGAATCAATGATGAATATGGGGTGATTCGTCACATGGTGAATCTTGAAGTGGTCAACACCTACGAGGGCACCCACGATATTCACGCACTCATCCTAGGCCGAGCGCAGACGGGCCTGCAGGCCTTTTTCTAGGCATTTGTCGTATGGATCGGGTCGACGTCCTCGTTATTGGGGCCGGCGTCATCGGTTTGGCCATCGCGCGCGAGCTGGCCCAGGCGGGCCGCGAGGTTGTGATTCTGGAGGGCCAGTCGGCAATCGGCACGGGCACGAGCTCACGCAATTCGGGCGTGATCCATGCGGGGATTTATTACCCTACGGGCTCAAATAAAGCGCGGTGGTGTGTTGAGGGCCGGCATCTGCTGTATGCCTATGCTAAGCAGCGCAACCTTACGCATCGGCGTACTGAAAAATTAATCGTGGCAGCAGCGCCAGAGTCGGGCAGGCTGGAGCAGCTTTTTCAGACCGGCCGTGCCAATGGCGTAGACGACCTGACCATGATTAGCGGAGAAAAGGCCCAGTCGATGGAGCCGCAATTGCACTGTGATAGCGCGATCCATTCGCCATCAACAGGCATTATTGATGTACACGATCTGATGCTGGCGCTCTTGGGGGATGCGCAGGCTCACGGTGCAACGCTTGCGTTACAAAGTCGATTTGATTGCAGCGTCTGGGCCAATGGGCGGTGGGAGTGTGAAATTCTTGGCCAGAAGGTTGCATGCGACTGGCTCATCAACGCTGCAGGCCTGGATGCTGCTGCAGTCGCCGGCCGCATCGAAGGCCTTGGTGCGCAGCACATTCCAAAGATGTTTTTCGCCAAGGGCAGCTATGCCCGGCTGCAGGGCCGGCCGCCGTTTTCGCGACTGATCTATCCGGTGCCTGTTCCTGGCGGGTTGGGTACACACTTGACCCTTGATTGCGGTGGTCAGGCTCAGTTTGGCCCAAACGTGCAATGGCTGGATACACCCTCTGTGCAGCAGATTGAAACTGGATTAATTGAAGCCTTTGATTACGCAGTGAATGCAGACGAGCTAAAAGACTTTGAGCGCGATGTGCGCCATTGGTGGCCGGGGCTTCCGAAGGGCGCACTTACGCCGGGCTACTCTGGTGTTCGGCCCAAGCTCTCCGGCCCGGGCGAGCCCGCAGCTGACTTCATGCTGCAGGGTCCGGCGGCCCACGGATGTGCGGGGCTGATCAATTTATTTGGTTTCGAATCACCGGGCCTTACGTCATGCCTGGCGATTGGCCGTGCGGTCCGCGAGATCGTCTGAAGAGCTGGCTGGCCAACACGACGCCAAATCCAATAAATCCTGCGATATCGGTAGTGGCAGAGGGATAGGTCAGGGCCAATCCCGCACCAATCAGCAGCCAGCGTTCCATGAGATTGGTTTTCAGCATAAACCAGTTTTGAAGACCGCCCGCAAGGGCGATGATGCCCACGGATGCAGTAAAGGTAATCCATGCAATATCGGCCCAGTTGGCCTTCGCCAGAGCCTTGGTTGAGCCCATTAAAAGCAGTGCCACGCCTGCCGGATCCAGAACAAAGATAAAGGGCACAAGAATTGCTGGTGCGACATACTTCCAGCTCTGGAATGTAGTCCGATAGGGGTTGCCTTTACAGATCGCGGCTGCCGCAAAGGGCGCCAAGGCGGTCGGCGGAGAGACCTCAGAGAGCACCGCATAGTAGAAGATGAACATATGCGCGGCGAACTCGGGCACGCCGAGTTTAATTAAGGCGGGCGCTGCCACCACCGCGCAGATGATGTAGGAGGCGGTAACCGGAACGGCCAGACCCACAATCCAGACAATCAGAGCAGTAAACAGGGCGGTTAGAAAAAGTGATCCGCCTGCGTATTCAATCACGATGGCACTAAATTTCAGGCCAAGGCCCGTGAGCACGACTACTCCAACAATTAAGCCGGCGCCTGCACAAGTCGCCGCGATCGACAGGACCTGGGTAAAGCCGTTGGAGAGGGCCTCGGTGAGCCGTGACTGATACAGGCCCTTCCAGAAGGGAGCCCGTCCGGTCAGGACTTCATAAGGGATCATTGCCGAGTCTCGCCGCAAGAAGCTTGTCACCAGTGAGGCAACCGTTGCCCAAAAGACCGACATGATGGGCGAAAAACCCATCAACATAAAAAGAACAATCGATATCAGCGAGAAGAAGTGGAACCAATATTTTTTGGTCAGCACCCAAGCACTCTCGACACCAGGAAGGGTCTGGCCTGACATGTTGTATTTGCGGGCATCGATTTGGACCATCACAAAGAGCCCCAGATAAAACAAAAACGTGGGGATGGTGGCCATGAGCAGCACATCGAGATACGAGATCTTTAAAAACTCTGCAATCAAAAACGCCGCAGCGCCCAGGACTGGGGGCGAGATGATGGCGCCCAGGCCGCCTGCGGCCAGCAGTCCACCGGCGGCATTGCGGTCATAGCCGGCCTTGGTCAGCATGCTGTGGGCAACCGAACCCACTGTAACGGTCGTGGCCACGCCCGAGCCTGACGGGCCGCCCATCAGAAATGAGGAGAGCACCACGGTGCGGCCAACACTCGAGGTTTTTCCGCCCATCGCGGAGAACGAGAAATCAATGAAAAATTTTCCCGCACCGCTGAACTGAAGAAAGGCGCCAAAAATCGTGAAAAGAATAATCAGCGATGACGAGACATCCACAGCTACTCCGAAGATGCCCTCAAGTGTCATGTACATGAAGCCAACAAGCCGGGATAAGTCGTAGCCCTTGTGGGTCCACGGCGCCGGAAGTGAATCGCCAAAAAGCGCGTACAACAAAAATGCAATCGTCACTGACAGCAGTACCAATCCATTGGTGCGTCGGACCGCCTCCAGGATGAGCAGAATCAGGATGCCGCCAAAGGCGACATCCATTGGCAGCGGGAAGGTATTTCGATCGGTAAAGTTGTCGCCGCCACGAATCGCATAGACCAGGGCCGCAATCGCCAGGCCAGCAAATACGATATCCCACCACATCAGCCGGTTCTTATAGCGGGCAGCAATCGGAAAGGTGATAAAGATAAACGCCAGCACCATGACCACATGGGTCATCCGCATGATCTGGGCCGGCACGATCGCATAGGCCGAGTACAGGTGAAAGAGCGACATCCCGACAGCGACGAGGGTGAGGGCTACGGCCAATAGGCCGCGGTAGCTACTGGTATCGCCTTCTTCTTCCTTAATCAGGCTCTCGACCCGCTGCCGGGTCTCGGCATCAAGATCGCCCTCGGGTACACCCATTTTTTGTAGGGAGTCACTCATATCGATACTTTCGCGCTTGCGCTGGTCAGACTTGTGGGTCGGATTGAAAAGCGAAAGCCCGCATTATGCGGGCTTTCAGCTCGGCTAAGGCGATGAATTGCCGATGGGTTATTCGATCTTGCCGCCCTTTTCCCGGATGAATTTCACTGCGCCCGGGTGAAAGGGAATGGGGCTTGAGACTTGTTTTTGATTCGGGATCGTGACGCTGGCGTATTCCTTATGAACCGCGATCAGATCTTTGTGGTGATCGAAGACGGCCTTGACGATCTTATAGGCCTGGTCATCGGGCATCTTGGCATTCACCACCAGAATATTGGCGACCGAGGCGATCTTGTTATCGGCATCCATGCCGGAGTATGTCGCGCGAGGAATCGTATCCGCATAGTAAAGGTCGCCATATTTCTTGTTCATGGCGGCGACGGCATCAGCGTGATCGATCATGCGGATCTTGGTACCTGGGGTGCTGGCCAGATCAGTCACGGCCGCAGTCGGCAGGCCACCTACCCAGAAAAATGCGTCAACCTTTTTGTCTTTGATCGCATTGACGGACTCGGCAACGCTCAGACGCTCACGGGTCATGTCTTTGTTGGGATCCAGGCCAGCGGCCTCGATTAAGCGCAGGGCCATGACTTCGGTGGCACTGCCCGGGCTTCCGGTTGCAACCCGCTTACCCTTGAGGTCACGCATTGTCTTTATGCCGGTGGACTCCACCGTGACGACATGCATACGGTTGGGATACAGCACCAACAGGGTTCGGAGATCGACTTTGCGGCCGGTGAACTTATCAACGCCACGGGCGGCATCCAGGGCAGCATCCACCATGGAGAAGCCGACATAGGGCTTACCGCTGGCAATCAGGTTCAGGTTATCGACCGAGCCGCCGGTGACCTCAGCGGTGGCCTGCATGCCGGCGACATGCTTTGAGAGCACGGCCGCAAGGCCGCCGCCCATGGGGTAATAGACCCCGCCAGTGCCTCCGGTGGCAATCGAGATGTTCTGAGCGAAAACGCTGCTGGAGGCCGCGAGTGCTAGTGCGGCAAGAAGCTTAGGAAGGCGCATGTATAGTCCTTTTGAGATGGGTCACAGAAGCCCTAGAGGGTCTCAGGTGGGGTCTATTTTTTCAAGTCGTTTGGCCCTGAAGAGACCTAGGAGAACTACTAGGAACCCCTAAAAAAGTACGTTTTTTTTCGGAGAAAACGCGTGAATACAAAGCAGCATTTGCTGGTCGTGGGCGGGGGCACCATGGGCGTTGATATCGCTGCCTCTTTTGCGATTTATGGTTGGGCAGTGACGATTGTTAATCCGGCCGATGGCCGGTTTGACTCGATCCAAGATCGCTTTGATAAGGCGATTGCTCGGCTTGGCCGGCCCGCCAGTAGTCGGCCCGTTTTAGCGCAGTCGCTCGCCGAGGCGGACTGGGCTGGGATTGGTTTGGTTATTGAGGCGGCCCCGGAGTCGTTACCGATTAAGCAACGCATATTTCGAGAACTTGAGTTGCATGCCCGGCCAGAGACACCTCTTTGCAGTAACTCTTCAGCCTTGCCGATTAGCAGTATTGGGCAGGGCCTTCAGTCGCAACATCGCATGCTGGGCACACATTACTTTATGCCAGCCCATCTTGTTCCGGGAGTAGAGGTGGTCTGTTCCGCCAAGACCGACCCTGCGGTCGCAGATGCGGTCGCCGAGCTGTTGCGGGCTGTGGGTAAGGTGCCGATTCGCGTCAAGCGGGATCTACCCGGCTTTTTGGTGAATCGTCTGCAGCATGCAGTCTCGCGTGAGGCGCTTAGCCTCATGGATCGAGGCATTGTCTCGGCTGAGGATATTGATGCAGCAGTTCGGTTTGGATTTGGATTTCGCTATCTTGCTGCAGGCCCCTGCCTGCAGCGCGACCATGCGGGGCTCGATATCCATCATGCCGCCGCGGGATCGATTTATCCCGATCTCTGTAATGACGCCCAGCCCAGCGCCTCGCTCACGCGCCTAGTCAGTGAGGGGGCGATGGGCATGAAGGCCGGCCGGGGTTTTTATGATTGGACACCCGAGAGAATTTCAAGCGAGCGAGAGCGCTATGAGACGTTGCTTGCCGCCGCAAGCGAGCTCTTGGCTGCCGAGATCTCAGAGGCCAGAGATCGAAAATCCAATTGAATCCAGATCTGCCAATAGGCTGTCGCGCTCTGCAGGACTCAGCGCCATCAGCGGTGGCCGGACCGCAGCCCATTGGGCATCGCCGCTATAGCGGGCGACAGCGGCTTTCATTGCAGCGATCATCGGGCGGCGCTGAAATACAGCACGTACCCGGTCTAAATCGGACTGCTGTTGATCCGCATCGGGTTGCTGCCAATTGGCGGCAAGGCCAGCAATCGCACCGGGGTTGACATTGGCTGTGGCTGAAATGCAGCCCACACCGCCTGCCCTTAGGGTACGCAGTAAAAAGGATTCGGCACCGGCATACATGCGAAAACCAGTGCCATTGAATGCCTTCATCACAGAATCTGTGTAGGCCCAGTCGCCTGAGCTGTCTTTCATTCCGACAACCGTCTGCGGATAGGTCTTCATCAGTCTTTCGATCAGGGCAATCGAAAAACCGATCTTGGCCACGGGCGGGATGTTGTAGAGGTAGATCTGCAGCTTTGGATGGGCGACAGCTTCGATGATGACCGCGAAGTAGGCAAAGAGCCCATCGTCGGAAACGTCTTTGTAATAAAAAGGCGGCAGGGTCAGTGTGCCTGCGCAGCCGGCTTGGACGGCGGCCCGGGTGAGCGTGATGGCGTCGGTCACCGAGCAGGCGCCTGCCCCTGGCATCATTTGCTCCGCAGGCAGGCCGGCGTCAATCAGTGCGTGCAGTGTCTGAACGCGCTCATCAACCGACATTGAATTGGCCTCGGAATTCGTGCCAAAGACTGCAAGGCCCACTTGGTGGGACAGTAGCCACCGGCATTGGCGCGCAAGTCGTTGGGCATCCGGCGCGCCCTTTGCATCAAAGGGAGTGATGACGGGCGCCAAAACGGCAGGAAGTGTGGAGGGGTGATGGGCCATGCTTTTTTTATCTCGGAATCGTTACGTTACTTGTCGGCCGAAGGAAATGAAAATCGGCCCCCTCATCGGCGCCGAGTACTGCATCAAGAAAAAGTTTTCGATAGCCGCGCTCTGCGGTTGGTGGTGTGAGGGGCTGAGCATCCCGGCGACGACCCAGTTCTTTTTCGTCAATAAGCAGGCTGATCGCGCGGCCAGCAACGTCGATGCGAATCCGATCCCCGGTCTGCACCAGGCCAAGCGGACCGCCGACTGCCGATTCTGGGCTGACATGCAAAATCACTGTGCCCGCCGCCGTGCCACTCATTCGACCATCTGAGATGCGCACCATGTCGGTGATGCCCTGGCGGGCCAGCTTTCGTGGAATCGGCAGCGCACCCGCCTCTGGCATTCCTGGGGCGCCCTTGGGCCCGATATTTTTAAGTACCAAGATGTCATTGGCCCGAACATCCAAATCATCAGCATCAATCCGTGCCGCCATATCCTGAAGGTTTTCAAATACGACAGCACGGCCCTCGTGCTGCATCAGTGCACGGCTTGCAGCAGACTGCTTGATGATGGCACCAAGCGGCGCAAGATTGCCAAATAAAACGGCAAGGCCGCCTTGCTCATAGATGGGGTCCGAGAGCGGCCGAATTACGCTCTGCGCAAACGGCGCAGGACTGCGATCGATTTGTTCACCAAGGGTGTCTCCCGAGATCGTCAGACAGTCCAGGTGCAGCAGAGGCTTTAATTCGCGGAGCAGGCGTGGCATCCCACCAGCGTGATGGAAGTCCTCCATGTAGTGCTGGCCTGAGGGCTTGAGATCAACAAGCACCGGCGTTTCTCTTGCGAAACGATCCAGTCGCTGTAAATCAATTTTGATTCCCAGCCGGCCGGCCAGCGCTGTAAGGTGAATGAGCGCATTCGTCGAACCGCCAATGGCCAGCAAAACACGCAGCGCATTTTCAAATGCCTGTGGTGTCAAAATTTTCGTGGGCGTGAGTTTTCGGCCGATTGACGCTACTGCAGCTGCGCCGCTAGACTCCGCCGCCCGAATGCGATCGGCACTGACAGCAGGTGGTGAGGCGCCGCCTGCCACTGACAGGCCGAGTGCTTCAGTTACGCAAGCCATCGTGCTTGCGGTACCCATGACTGAGCATGTGCCGACACTGGCGACCAGCTGATCGTTTACAGCATCAATTTCTTGCTGATCAATTTCGCCGGCCCGAAATTTCGCCCAGTAGCGTCGGCAGTCTGTGCAGGCACCAACCCGTGTGCCGGCGTGGGCACCAGTGAGCATGGATCCTGTGATGAGTTGAACGGCCGGAATATCCGCCGATGCGGCCGCCATCAGCTGTGCGGGAACGGTCTTGTCGCAGCCACCAATTAGCACCACCGCATCCATGGGTTGGGCCCGAATCATCTCTTCGGTCTCCATTGCCATGAGATTGCGCAAAAACATACTGGTCGGCCGCGCGAAACTCTCATGCAGCGAGATGGTTGGAAACTCAATTGGTAGGCCGCCAGCGAGCATCACGCCGCGTTTGACTGCCTCAATGAGTTGCGGCATGTTGCCATGGCAGGGATTAAAGCCGCTGCCGGTATTGGTGATGCCAACAATCGGCCGATTCAGCGCATCATCGGTAAAGCCCGCCCCCTTGATAAAGGCCTTTCGCAGAAAAAGCGAGAAGTCCTGATCACCGTAACTCACTAGCCCCTGGCGAAGCCCCGATTTTGATTCACTGCTCATAAGGGATTGCGTCGTGTTAAGACAACGACGATATCAAGATTCGCGGCCAAGGCTGCCGAGACGGCCTCGGGCAATACCCTGATAAAATTTGGCTGCGTGGAAGCGTGGCAGAGCGGTTGAATGCACCGGTCTTGAAAACCGGCGAGGGCGCAAGTCCTCCGTGAGTTCGAATCTCACCGCTTCCGCCACTTTAGCCTGAGGCGGCAGCACCCCGGCGTTGCGCAAATCCTTTGTGTGACCGCTTTTTTGCAGGCGCATGCGGCCGAGCCCCGGAGCGCGGATGCTGGCGTGTCTGCCCACTACGGGGTGCGGCCCGCTGGGCCTGGGCCGGCGCTGGAATCAGTGTGAAGCGCGAGGACGCTTCGCTTGGCACTGTTGACGAAATCGGTGCAAGCGCGGTCTGGGTAAGGCGTTCGATATCGCGCAATAAATTGCGCTCTGAACGGTCACATAGCGAAATCGCTTTTCCGCTTCGGCCTGCTCGGCCCGTTCGGCCAATACGATGGACATAGGATTCCGGAATCGTCGGCATGTCGAAATTCACGACATGCGAGACATCGCTGACATCCAGACCCCGCGCAGCCACATCCGTGGCAACCAGAATTTTTCTCGTGCCTGCCTTAAATTGCGCAAGTGCCTTGTTGCGCTGGCCCTGTGACTTGTCGCCATGAATTCCAATGGAGCGCAGGCCAGCATCATTGAGCATGCGCTCGACCTTATCGGTGCCACGCTTGGTGCGCGTGAAGACAATCGCGCGTTCGACTTCGCGGGTCGCCAGCAAATCCACCAGCAAATCGCTTTTGCGAGACTGTTCGACCATGATGATCTCTTGCTCAATGGCTTCGATTGGCTTGGAGACGGCTGCAACCGCAATTTCCCGCGGTGCATTCATAAACTCTTGGGCGAGCACGCGAATCGGCTGGGGCATGGTGGCCGACAGCAGCAGGGATTGGCGATTCGGACCGATGCCACGAAGGATCTCTTGAATGGCAGGCATAAAGCCAAGGTCAAGCATCTGGTCGGCCTCATCCAACACGATCGTAGTGGTTTTATCGAGTCGGGCTTTTCCGGCACGCAAATGATCTAGAAGTCGGCCCGGCGTCGCGACCACAATATCTAGGCCTGCTGCCAGCGCCTTAATCTGCGGCACCGGATTTGCACCACCTACGACAAGGCCGACCATGGGCCGCATGAATTTTCCGTAGGTGCGAATGTTTTCCGAAATCTGCTGCGCAAGTTCGCGAGTAGGGGCAAGTATCAGGTGACGAAAGGCCTTGGGACCCGCGCCTGAAAATTTCTGAGGGCTCAGCTTTTGGGAGGCTAAGCCATGCAGGATCGGCAGCACGAACGACGCGGTCTTTCCAGTGCCCGTCTGGGCGATACCAATGACATCGCGGCCTGCCATCATTTCCGGAATGACGGCCGCCTGAATCGGGGTGGGGTGGGCATAGCCCTGCGCATTGACCGCGCGCAAAACGGGATCGGCCAGGCCGAGGTCAGCAAAAGTTTTCAATCGGTGCTTTCAAAAAGACAACAGAGGGAATCAGCTCTCAAGCAGATTCCGGGCGTGGTTGTCAGTAAAGCGACAGGCGGGAAAGGCAGAGAGGGGCGATAACAACAGTCGAAGTCTACGCGAAGTTTGCATTCTGTGCGCGTTTCGTGATCAATAATTTGCAAATGTCGGTCCTAAAACGTTTCTTCTTGCTCTGGCTGAGCACTGCGCTGACCCTCTGGATTGTTGACGGCCTCTTGGATGGGCTGAGTTTTTCCGGCCTGGAGAGTCTGCTGCTGGCCTCACTCGTACTCACCATTTTCAGCCTGACGCTCAAGCCCTTGTTGCTACTGATCGCACTGCCGCTGACCTTGTTTTCGTTTGGCTTGGCGCTACCTTTATTGAACGGCTTGGTCTTGTTGGGCGTCGCCAATATGGTTCCGGGTTTTCAGATCGCAGGTTTCTGGATGGGCGTGCTGTGTGCGTTAGCGATCTCTTTGGTTGGCGCGCTTGTATCGATTGCGACCGGCCAGGTCCGTGTCTGGGGAAGAGTGGGGCGTTTCGACTCCAGTGCTGCTCGACATGGCCATCATCGCCCTTCGGCGGAGGATAACCGCGTGATTGATGGCGAATTTAAAGAGAAGAAATCAGATCAGGATCAGCTTCCGCGCTAGCGGCTGTGCATGCAGTCAGGTTGAGCAACACCCGACGCATCGTCGGATCCTGTACATCGGGCATGACTTGAAAGCCTAGGTGTGACATCAGCTCAAGCATCTTGTGATTGGTGGCTAAAACTAAGCCTTCAAGATAATCAAGGCCTTGGTCATGCGCAATTGCGATTAACGCCTGCATGAGTTCGGTGCCAATGCCGTGGCCCTGGAGATCATCGCGAACCACGAGCGCGAACTCCGCCTTGCGGGGATCGGATAGCCCAGCGTAACGGGCCACCCCAACGATTTCTTCGCCGTGTTCACTGGTAGTCACAGCGGCAAGCGCTACATCCTGATCGGGCCTGACATGGGTGAGCCGCTCGAGTTGCTCGGGCGTAAAGCGGCGGATGATGGCTAGAAATCTGAGATAGCGTGACTCGTCGGAGAGCCGGGATAAAAACTCCTCCAGCAGGCGCGCGTCGTCGGGCTGAAGCGCGCGGATGACAACGGAGTCGAGGGGATTCAAAGTTTGGCAGGGCTCAAGAGGATTGTGCAATGCACAAACTCTAGCATACGCTTTTGCACAAATGAACAATAAGTCACAAACAGCAGTTGGAGAAACCGAAGCTTTCGGCCTAAAACGGCTGGGCGGGCTCTGCTTGGCTAAAAGTCACCACATGATCAGCCTCCAGCCGGATCCCAATTTTCTCCTCCAGGCCGTGGTCGTGATGACTGGGCACTAAAGATAGGATCTGTTCGCCGTTATCGAGCTCAAGGGTGTAGAGAAAATCTGCACCCCGAAAGGCCTTTCTCACCACCTTAGCCTGAAGCGGGGAGGCATCGTCATGGACCACGTCATCCGGCCGAAGCAGCACCCGGACGTCGCCAGAGGGTTCGCAATCGTTGCAGCAGCAGGGGCTGAGCGGTAAGGCGCCCAGCAGGGTCTGGACCTCGTGGCCGACCTGGGATCCAGTGATAAAGGCACCCTCGCCAACAAATCGGGCCACGGCTGCCGAGTTGGGCTCGTGATAGAGCTGGTAGGGGTTGGCCCACTGAGTGAGCCGGCCCTCAAAAATCACTCCGACCTGATCGGCCACTGCAAAGGCTTCGTGCTGATCGTGGGTCACCAAGATGGCTGTGGTCTGAGTCTGGCGCAGGATATCGCGGACTTCGCGGGCCAGCCGATCCCGAAGCGCAATATCTAAATTGGAGAAGGGCTCATCGAGCAGCACCAAATCCGGCTGTGGCGCAAGGGCCCGGGCGAGCGCCACGCGCTGCTGCTGTCCGCCAGAGAGCTCATGGGGATAGCGATCGGCCTCCCGACCAAGGCCGACCAGATCGAGCATATCTTTCGAGCGGGCCAGCGCCTCGACGCTTGCCTTGCGCTTACCCTTGGTCAGTCCGAACTGAATATTTTCGATAACCGTCAGATGGGGGAAGAGGGCGTAGTCCTGAAACACCACCCCTACCCGACGCTTCTCTGGAGGGACGTGGCGTCGACCATCGGCCATCAGTTCGCCGTTAATTCGGATTGTGCCTTCGGCGATTGGCACAAAACCGCCCACCGCCCGCAGCAGGCTGGTCTTGCCGCAGCCCGAGGGCCCAAGCAGACAGCCAATGTCACCCCTCTCCAGGGCCAGTGATACTTCTGAGGCAGCCAATAAAAAGCCTTCCGGGCGACTGGCGTCCGAATAACGGATTACGACGTGGTCTAACTCCAGGGCTCTCATTGCAAATGATTATAATTCTTATTTGAGCGATCCGTCGTGAAGCCCAACCCCATTCCCCCAAATCGGGCCCTTGTCCTGGCCTCGGTCACACTGGTGGTGGCCATTATCTTGCCCCTGGCGGCGGTCGCAGTCTTTGGACTGAAAGCGCTGGTCAGTCCAGCTGTGCTGGTCTCATTGGCCGAGTCTGTGCTGCTTGAATACACCGTGAATACGATTGCGATTTCTGCAATTGCTGCCGCAATCGCGTTGGCATTGGGTCTAACGGGTGCCTGGATGATCGCAGCCTACGACTTTCCGGGCCGGCGTCTCTTGGATTGGGCCTTGATTCTTCCGATGGCGATGCCCGCCTATGTGCTGGCCTATGCCTACACCGATGCCTTGGATCCTTCGGGCTGGCTGTATCGTGATCTGATGCAGATCTTCTCTGCGGCTGGCATTGCACTTCCAAGAATTGATATTCGTTCGGTGGTAGGTGCCGGCCTGATTATGGGCCTGGCCCTAAGCCCCTATGTGGCCCTGCTGTCGAAGACTGCATTTGAGGAGCGGCAGGCGGGAGCATTTGATGCCGCGCGTGCAATGGGGCTTTCGCCCGCGCAGATTTTTTTTCGACTTGCGCTACCCATTGCGCGGCCAGCGTGGATTGCGGGCCTGGCTTTGGTGATCATGGAATGCTGGGCCGATTACGGCACGGTCGCGTTTTTCTCAGTGCCGACACTTTCCACCGGACTGTTTAAAGCCTGGTTTAACTATGGTGATCGCTCGTCGGCGGCGCTAATTGGCATGCTGATGCTGATCGTGATGCTGCTGCTGATGTGGTTTGAGATGCGAAGCCGTGGCCGTGCTGCATGGGCTGCGCAACGGCCCGGTGGTCGGGCCCGACGCTTTGTGGCATCAGGAAAAAGTGCCTGGGCCATGGGAATGTTTTGCGCAATCTTGCCGATCTTTGGATTTGTTGTGCCGGCTGGACTGCTGCTGCACGCAGCGATTACCGCCGAGGCGGTGCCCCAGTTGGGCCCGCTTTTTTATCAAGCCATCACGACCATCGGCCTGGGCGCTGCAGCGGTGCTGGTGATTCTGCCGGCGGCTTGGATCTGTGGCTATGCCTTGCGCCATGGCAGCAGCTGGCTCGGACAGGCCGTGCGGCTTGCTTCGGTCGGTTACGCGATGCCTGGCCTGGTGGTGGCCGTCGGACTGCTCGCCTGGTCGGGCTTATTCACTGAGCGTGCTGACCAGTGGCTGAATTGGCGGGTTGCCTTGGCCAGCACCGGCGCACTTTTGTTGGGTGCCTATCTCACGCGATTTTTTGTTGTTGGCCTTGGTCCGATTGAGACTGGCCTCGGACGCATTACACGATCGCTGGATTGGTCAGCCAGTGGCCTGGGCTTATCGCGCCTGCAGGTTTTTCTGCGTGTCCATGTGCCTTTGATGCGCGGTGCGATGGGCGTGGCGGCGCTATTGGTTTTTGTCGATGTTGTGAAAGAACTTCCTGCCACACTGGTGCTGCGGCCATTTAATTTGGAGACCCTGGCCGTCTCTGCGCATCATCTTGCTGCGGACGAACTGCTTGGTCAGGCCGCATGGCCATCGCTCGCGATGGCGATCGTGGCGCTGATTCCACTGCTTGTTGTGGGGCCGTTATCGGGTCGCAGCCAGCAGTAATTCCTGTGAGGCCCGTCGTTTCGGTCCGATGGTGCGTTTTATCGTATACGTGCCATCAGCCCGCATGGTCCAAGACAGGGCGTTATCTCGCAGATGGGCCGTGAGGCCCTCGCGAATCACACGCTGCTTTAGCTTGGGGTCCAGCACCGGAAAGGCGAGCTCAACACGCCGAAAAAAATTCCGATCCATCCAGTCAGCAGAGGAGAGATAGACATCCTCTTGGCCTGCATTTTGAAAATAAAACACGCGGCTATGTTCCAAAAAGCGGCCGACTGTCGAGCGCACTGAGATGTTGTCTGAAAGCCCGGGCACTTTGGGCCTGAGCACGCAGACGCCACGTACGATCAGGTCAATCTTGACACCGGCGCGGCTGGCTTTATATAAGGCCTCAATCACCTGCGGCTCGACCAATGAGTTCATTTTGGCAATGATTCGGGCGGGCTTGCCCGCTTTTGCATGTCGGGCCTCGCGCTCAATAAACGCGATCATGCGTTGATGCAGGGTGAAGGGAGACTGCAGCATTACCTTCAGAGGCTTAGCGTGGCCCAGGCCCGTGAGCTGCTGGAAGACTTCGTGGACATCAGAGCAGATCTCTTTGTGGCTGGTAAAAAGACCAAAGTCGGTGTAGGTCCGGGCAGTTTTGGGATGATAGTTTCCGGTGCCCAGATGCACATAGCGGCGCATGCCCGATTTTTCCCGCCGCACAATCAGGCACATTTTGGCGTGGGTCTTATTACCGACAACACCAAAGACCACGTGGGCACCAGCGCCTTCAAGCCGCGATGCCCAATTGATATTGGTCTCTTCATCAAAGCGTGCCATCAACTCCACGATGACGGTGACCTCTTTGCCTGCGCGTACCGCGCTGAGCAGCGACTCCATCAGCTCCGAGGTCTGGCCAGTGCGGTAAATGGTTTGCTTAATCGCCACGACTTGGGGATCTGCAGCAGCAAGCCGAATGAAATCTGCAACCGCTGAGAAGGAGTCATAAGGATGGTGGAGAAGCACATCCTGCTGACGAATCACTTCAAAAAGATTGGCCGACTCAAGTACCTTGGGATAGCGGGGTGTAAACGCGGGAAACTTTAGATCCGGCCGGTCTACCAGATCGGGCAGCTGCATGAGTCGCACCATGTTGACTGGCCCATGGACCCGATAGCAGTCCGCATCCGTCAATCCAAATTCATTACGCAAAAGCTTAAGCATGCGATCGGAGATGCCTTCGGAGACCTCCAGTCGTACCGCATCGCCAAACTGTCGCTGCGAGAGCTCTCCTTGCAGGGCCTCACGGAGATCGGTCACCTCTTCATCATCGACAAACAAGTCACTGTTTCTTGTGACTCGAAACTGGTGGACACCGATGGCCGTCATGCCGGGAAATAATTCATGAACAAAGCTCTGGACAAACGACGACAGCATCATGAAGCCGTGGGGATAGCCCGAGATTGCCTTCGGCATCGCCACCAGGCGGGGCAGTGCGCGGGGCGCCTGCACAATCGCGACACCGCTTTGTCGGCCAAAAGAGTCTTCGCCTTTTAATTCAACAATAAAGTTCAGACTCTTATTGAGCACCCGAGGAAATGGATGGGTGGGCGACAGGCCAATCGGGGTAAGGACCGGCAGGACTTCTTGGGTGAAGTATCGGTGGGCCCACTCACGTTGGGCATCATCCAGCGTGGGCGCGAGGTGAAAGTGAATTCCATGCCGAGTCAGTAACGGAAAAATTTGGTCGTTTAACACTTGGTACTGGCGTTCGATTAGCGCACCGGCCTGGGCACAGACAGCGGTGTAGGTCGTGGCGGCTGTAAAGCCATCGGCATGGATCTGATCGGGGTGCGATCGCAGCTGGGCTTTGATACCCGATACCCGGATCTCAAAAAGCTCATCCAGATTGTTGGAGACAATACAGATGTAGCGCAGCCGCTCTAAAGCCGGCACGGCAGGATCCTCGGCCATCGCCAGGACACGTTCGTTAAATGCCAGCAGGCTGAGTTCCCGGTTCAGGAAATGTTGATTGAGGCTGGGATCGGGCGCTGGTTTCATGGCTGTCGCAGTGTGGGGCTGAAATATGACGGCCAGGTGACAGCACCGCTATTCTGATAAGCCCCGACCCTGTTGCCTTCAGGGGCAGTTGAGCGACAATACGACCGCCATGGCCATGTCGAATCCTGTAAAGCTCGTTGCGGCAGCGGATCTCGGATCCAATAGTTTTCACCTCTTGATCGGCCGGGTGGTGGAGTCCCCGCTGGGCTTTCAGATCTATCCTTTGGACAGCCTGAAGGAAGTGGTCCGCCTGGCGGGCGGGCTTGGGCCCGATAAGCGGCTTGATGCAGCCTCCCAGTCGCGAGCGATCCTTGCCTTGCAACGATTTGGCGAGCGGCTGCGTTCATTTTCTCCGGACCGTGTTCGGGCTGTGGCGACCAATACCCTTAGGATCGCCAAAAACGGCCAGGAGTTCCTGCGCACTGCCGAGGCGGCACTGGGTTTTCCGATTGAAATCATCGCTGGCCGGGAGGAGGCGCGGCTAATCTACTCAGGAGTTGCGCAGAGCCTGCCGCGAGACGGAAAGAAACGCCTTGTGATCGATATTGGCGGCGGCTCCACTGAGTTTGTTATCGGCCGGGATGATGTGCCCGAAGTGCTGGAGTCGGTCTACGTGGGATGCGTGCGATTCAGTCGTGATTATTTCCCAGGCGGTGCGATTGGCCGGCCTGCGATGAAGGCGGCCATCCTTGCCGCACGTGAAGAGATTCAAGTTATTCGGAAGGCATTTGTCTCGGCTGGTTGGGATGAAGTCATTGGCTCCAGTGGCACAGCTAAGGCGATTTCTGAAGTCATCGAGGCCAATGGCCTGGGCGCAGACGGAATAACTGCTGAGGCGCTGGACGCCCTGGTGGGCAGGCTCGTCCGTGCTGGCCGAATCGAGGATGCTGGCTTAGCCGGCTTAAAGCCAGATCGTATACCGGTGTTCGCAGGCGGCCTGGCCATTATGTCGGCGATTTTTGAGGAACTCGGTGTCATCCGGATGCACCACGGTGAGGGCGCGCTCAGGCTGGGTGTGCTGTACGACTTAGTAGGCCGCACGCAGCATGAAGATATGCGGCGTATCAGTGTTGAGCAGGCGATGCGACGCTACGCCGTTGACATTGCCCAGTCGCAGCGTATCAGTCTTTTTGCGATCAATCTCTGGAAGCGTTTAAAAATTGGCTCTGACGAAGAGCGCGAACAACTCGAGCAGCACTTGCTTTGGGCCGCCTGTCTGCATGAGATCGGCGTTTCAATTTCCCACAATAGCTTTCATAAGCACTCGGCCTACATCGTGACGCACGCGGATCTGCCTGGCTTTTCGCGCCGTGAGCAGCAGGCAGTTGCGATGCTGGTGCTGGGTCAGCGGGGAAAGCTCTCGAAAATTCAGCTACAACTGGTTTCGCCCGCTCAGCGTGCTGCGGTCATGTGTTTTCGGCTCGCTTGTCTGCTCTATCGCCGCCGTCTTGATCTTGAACTTCCCGAAATTGATTTGTCTGGGGGCCCCACACGGTTTCGCCTTGAAATTAGTGGCCCGTGGCTGGAGGCGCATCCGTTAACAGTCTTTGGTTTACAGCACGAGGCGGCTGAGTGGGCCAAATGTGGAATTGATCTACAATTGCATCCGGTTCAGGAAGGCGGCGTCTCGGCCCGTCGTTCTGCGGCAGGCGCGTAGCTCAGCTGGTTAGAGCACCACCTTGACATGGTGGGGGTCGTTGGTTCGAGTCCAATCGCGCCTACCAATCACCCAAGCCCTGCATTTGAATTCCCCCATGATGCCCCCGATTTCACATTCATCGGTTCCGTTGGAAGCCGCTGCGTCCGCGCCGCTTACGGGTGTGCGGGTACTGGATTTCAGTCGACTGCTGCCCGGACCTTATTGTTCTCAGATTCTTGCTGATCTCGGCGCTGAAGTGATTCGCATCGACGATGCAACGCGGACTGACGGTGGTGATCTGATGCGTGAGGAGGCCAATCTTGAGGGATTTGGCGGCGGGCGATTTTTTGATTTGGTCAATCGCGGAAAAAAATCGATTGCATTGAATCTACGTGACCCGCGTGCCGTTGAGATCGTCAAACGATTAGTTGTTGATGTAGATATTGTTTTGGAGGGCTTTCGGCCGGGTGTGATGCAACGGCTGGGCGTAGGCTACGAGACACTTGCTGCGTTAAGGCCCAGTCTAGTATTTTGCGCACTATCGGGCTATGGCCAGACCGGTCCTTTTCGCGATAAGGCGGGCCATGATTTGAATTACCTAGCCTTAAGCGGTGCGCTTCACCATAACCGTGAACACGATAGCGGCCCAGCGATCGGCGCAATCCAGACTGCCGATCTTGCGGGCGGCGCACTCACCGCAGCCACGGCGATCCTGGCAGCCCTTTTGGACTCTAAACTCAATGGCCGAGGACGCTTTCTGGATGTCGCTATGGCCGATGGCGCCTTGGCGTTAAATGTTTACGCATTAAGCCTGCTGAATCAGCATGGTATCGAGCCAGCAGCCGGCGCAGAGCTAATCACCGGTGGCGCGGCCTGCTACCAGGTCTATGCGACGCAGGATCAACGCTATCTTGCGGTCGGTGCTCTAGAGCAAAAGTTCTGGCTGAGGTTTTGTCAGATTCTTAATCGGCCTGATTTAATAGACCGAGGCCATTGCTGTGGCCAAGAAGGCCGGGCTGTGATTGCTGATGTAGCAGCGATAATTGCGAAAAAGACACTGGCCCAATGGCGTGAGATTTTTAAAGACGAAGACTGCTGCGTCAGCCCAGTCATGACGCTTGGAGAGTCACTTCAGTATGGCCCCTCGGTGAGCCGCGGCACGATAGCGCTGAATTCTGAAGCGCAGCCGGCTCTGCCTTTTCCGGTGCCGATGGCGGCATCTCCGCCGCCAGTCGCCTCAAGTCCAGCTATCGGTGCAGACACCGAGCCACTGTTGTTGGCAAAGGGCTATACAACTGCCGAAATCGCGGACTTGATCGCCGAGGGTGTTGTCGTTAGCTATCGGCCTGTGTCAGAGTCTTAGCGTCGGCGGTAGCGCGACCGACTACTATTTATCCTTGGGAATTCTGCCCATTAGATAGAACTCCTCATTTGGCCGCATACCCGTTGCGCTCGCAAGCCGATTACTCATCGCAAAAAACGCAGTGATGGCGGCGATATCCCAGAGATCCTTATCGGCGAGTCCAGCAGCGCGCGCGGTCTGCCGGTCGTGCTCGGTTAAGTCCGCTGACGCAACGGCTACTTTCACGGCAAAATCCAAAATGGCCCGCTCGCGGGCGGTGATCTCAGCGGTTTTGTAGTTGGCTGCAAGCTGATCCGCGATCCTGGGGTTTTTGGCGCGAATTCGAAGAATGGCCCCATGGGCAATCACGCAATAAGGGCACCGATTGAGCGCCGAGGTCGTCACCACAATCATTTCCCGCTCCGCCTTGGAAAGGCCGCTTTCACCTTCCATCAGAGCATCGTGATAGGCGAAAAAGGCGCGGAACTCTTCCGGACGATGGGAGAGCACGCGCATCACGTTGGGTACAAAGCCGGCCTTTTCTTTCGTGATGTTCAGTCGCTCGGCGATATCTTGAGGAAGCGATGTAATGTCGGGAATAGGGGTGTTAGAAATGGACGATTCGCTCACAGGGATCTCTCAATTTGGGGGTGTTATTCTTAGGCATGTCCAAAGCATCTGAACTATCGCAAGCCGCGCCGATCATGTCACCCTGCAGATCGGTTTGCAAGATGTCAGCGGCTACAGGCCTCTGTATAGGCTGTCTGCGAACCCTGGATGAAATCGCCGCCTGGGGCGAGATGAGCCACGCGCAGCGCGCTGCAGTGATGTGCGAGATCACGCAGCGCAAGCTGGCGCAGTCTCACGAAAAGACCTTATGACCTATACACTCCCGCCGTCGATGCGATTCATCGAGCGGGACTGGCTTTCGGCTAATCAGATTTTATTTCTTGAAGACGACGGCTCAGCAAGCGTCGTGGATACGGGTTACGTGAAGCACGCAGCGCTGACATGTGCTCTGCTGGAGCGCATGCTCGCCGGACGGCCACTGACACGCATTTTAAACACCCATCTCCATTCGGATCACTGCGGAGGAAATGCAGCGCTTGCCCAGCGATTCGACGCTGCGATTTTTGTGCCCAGCGGCTCGTTTGACTTAGCCCGGAATTGGCAGCTTGAGGCCTTAAGTTTTACCGCTACTGGCCAGCGCTGTGAGCGCTTTCTGCCGGCCGGGTCGATTGATGCGGGTCAAGAGTTAAATCTCGGCGCACTGACATGGGAGGTTCATGCGGCGGCCGGCCATGATCCCGAGTCCATCATGCTTTTTGCGCCAGACCAGCGCATTTTGATTTCAGCAGACGCCTTGTGGGAGGACGGCTTTGGCGTAACGTTCCCGGAGCTCTCTGGCGAGAGTGGATTTCAAGAACAGCAGGAGGTGTTAGAGCAGATCGAATCGCTACAGCCTAAGATCGTAATCCCCGGACACGGCCCAATTTTTGTTGATCTTGCATCGGCACTAGCCCGCGCTCGTGGCCGGCTCGCGTGGCTTAAAGAAGATCCCGTTCGCAACGCGCGTTACGCGCTCAAGGTGCTTGTGAAATTCATCATGCTCGATTTAGAGCGGGCAACTGAGGCCCAGCTTTTCGAGCGACTTGGAACCGCACAGGTATTTCGTGATGCCAGTGCGCAGGCCGGCCTAAACTCGGATCACGCCTTACGTTGGTCTTTAGAGAGTCTGGTCAAAGCCGGCGCCCTACAGCAGCAAGGCGAGCTGCTGATCTCGCCTTAGCGCTGGCATTACGGCCTAGCGAGGGGCCATGCGAATGGCGCCGTCTAGCCGAATGACCTCGCCATTGAGGTAATCATTCTCGATGATATGACCCACCAGCTGAGCGAACTCCTCGGGCCTGCCCATACGGGCCGGAAACGGCACCGAGCGGTTTAGGGAGTCCTGCACTTCTTGTGGGAAGGACAGCAACATCGGTGTGGCCATAATTCCCGGTGCAATCGTCATGACACGAATGCGGTTTCGGGCAAGCTCACGGGCGATAGGCAGGGTCATGCCCACGATGCCGCCCTTCGAGGCCGAATAGGCGGCCTGGCCAATCTGGCCATCATAAGCTGCCACCGATGCGGTGTTGATGATGACACCAGCGGCCTCTTCAGCCCCTGCCTGTGCACGCTCGCTGATGGCCTGTGCGGCAAGCCGCAGCATATTAAATGAGCCGATCAGATTGATGGCGATTGCACGGCTAAAGCTCTCCAGCCGATGTGGCCCCTCTTTGCCTAAAACTTTTTCTGCTGGGGCAATACCAGCGCAGTTGATGAGTCCGTGCAGGTTGCCGAATGTGTCGCAGGCATATTCCACCGCTGCTTTCGCGCTGGCTGAATCCGATACATCGGTCGATACGAATTTTACCGAGTCCGATAGGCCTTGACTCGGCGAATTTAAGTCTGCAATCAGGATGCGGGCACCGCGCCCTGCAAGCCAGGCGCTTGTGATGGCCCCAAGGCCAGAGGCTCCGCCGGTGACGATGAATACTTTGTCTTCGATATGCATGAGTTTGACTTTAGGGGAGGCGGACGTTAAGGTCAAACCGAAGAGTATCGACTAAGTTTTGGAGAAAAATCAGTGCCCCTTTCGGCCTCTCGGATTGAAGAAATACATCGTAGTTTCAGCGGCCAGGGCCTGATGCGGACCTTCGCAGCGTGTTTAGATGAGCTCGATGAGGGTAAGGCGGTCATTTCCATGCCGCTATCGGATCGCGTGACACAGCAGCACGGATTTTTTCATGGCGGCACCGTTGGGGCGCTCGCCGATACCGCCTGCGGCTACGCGGCCCTATCGATGGTGCCTGCCGGTAAGGCAGGCCTAACGGCTGAATATAAAATTAATTTGATCTCACCGGCTGACGGTGATCGCTTAATTGCGGTTGGCCAGGTGCTAAAGCCCGGCCGTATGCTCATGGTCTGCCAGGGCGAGGTTTTTGTTGAGAAAGGGGGCCAAAGAAAGAAATGTGCAATTGCCCTGATGACACTCTTTGTAATGGAGGGCCTATCGTCGATCTAATTGACGCAAGGAGAACCATCTAATGAAGCCCCAAGTCCAAGATCCCGTTGTATTTCTCTCCGCTGCGCGCACCCCGATAGGCAATTTTATGGGCGAGCTCTCCAGCCTGTCTGCTCCCGAGCTTGGTGCTGCAAGCATCCGCGGCGCCCTGGCGCAGGCCGCCATCGGCCCAGAGTTGGTCGAAGAATTGATGTTCGGTTGTGTGCTGCCGGCCGGGATGGGGCAGGCGCCAGCCCGCCAGGCGGCGATTGGCGCGGGTCTTCCGAAGACGACAGTCTGCACGACAGTTAATAAGGTCTGCGGTTCGGGCATGCGGGCTGTAATGAGTATGCACGACACACTGGTGCTGGGCGCTGCCTCAGTAGCGGTGGCCGGTGGCATGGAAAGCATGAGTAATGCGCCATATCTCCTGGCGCGTGCGCGTGCGGGCTATCGGATCGGACACAGCACGGTCTATGACCACATGATGCTCGATGGCCTTGAGGATGCTTATGAGCAGGGCCGTTCGATGGGCACTTATGGAGAAGACTGCGCCCGGCAATACAGCTTTAGCCGCGAAATGCAGGATCAATTTGCAATTGAGTCGGTGACTTGGGCGAAGCATGCAAGTGAGAGCGGCGCATTTGGTGCGGAGCTCGTGCCTCTTGAGGTCACGACCCGCAAGGGCAGCCTAAAAATTGACTCAGACGAAGGCCCGCGCGCGATTGCTGTCGGGAAAATTTCCAGCTTAAAGCCGGCTTTTGCAAAGGACGGCACGGTCACGGCAGCCTCTTCCTCCTCAATTAGTGATGGCGCTGCGGCGTTGGTCATGTGCCGCGAGTCTACGGCCAATAAGATTGCCAAGGCCCCGATTGCGCGGCTGGTGGGTCATGCAGGGTTTGCGGGCCCGCCCGCTCAATTTCCGACTGCGCCGATTACCGCGATCGATCGGCTGCTGAAATCAAATGGTTGGACGGTGGCGGATGTGGATCTTTGGGAGATTAATGAAGCCTTTGCCGTTGTTGCGATGGCGGCAATCCGTGATCTAAAGATTCCGCGTGCGCGGGTCAATGTCAATGGCGGGGCCTGTGCGCTGGGCCATCCGATTGGCGCTTCGGGTGCGAGAATTATCGTGACTCTGATCCATGCCCTGCGTGCCCGGGGCTTAAAACGCGGGGTCGCCAGCCTGTGTATTGGTGGCGGGGAGGCCACTGCCGTGGGTGTTGAAGTGATCTAATTGTTGTTCGAGATCGGGAATCATGATTCTTTCAGATGAGCAGCTGCAAGTCCGCGATGCGATTGCGGATTTTTGTCGACATGAGATCGTTCCCAAAGCTGCCCAGTGGGACCGCGAGCACCATTTCCCACGCGAGGTCCATCAGGCCCTTGCTGCGCTTGGCAGCTATGGGGTGATGGTGCCCCAGGAGCACGGCGGCGCCGGACTAGATACAGTCTGCCTAGCGTTAATTTTGGAGGAGATCGGTGCGGCTGACGGCGGAACCAGCACTGCGATCTCGGTGAATAACTGTCCGGTCTGCAGCATTCTGTTGCACTTTGCAGACGCAACACAAAAACGCGACTGGCTCACGCCGTTGGCTCGCGGGGAAAAGCTTGGCGCTTTTTGCCTTACTGAGCCTCAGGCGGGCTCCAACGCGGCTGAGATTCGAACCACCGCGCGGCGCGAGGGCAATGACTATGTGCTCAATGGCGTGAAGCAGTTCATCACCAGCGGAAAAAATGGCCAGGTTGCGATCGTGATTGCGGTCACCGGAGACGGAAAGCCCAGCCAACGGATGTCTGCATTTATTGTTCCGACAGATACGCCCGGATACATCGTGGCAAGGCTCGAAGAAAAGATCGGACAGAACTCTTCAGACACCGCCCAGATTGTTTTCGAAAATTGCCGTATTCCAGCGGCCTATCGTATCGGCGCGGAGGGGCAGGGCTACAAAATTGCACTCTCAGGACTGGAAGGCGGCCGTATCGGGATTGCGGCCCAATCCATTGGTATGGCCCGTGCCGCCTTTGAGGCCGCACTTGCCTATGCCAAAGAGCGCGAGGCCTTTGGGCAGCCGATCTTTGAGCATCAGGCGGTTCAGTTTCGGCTTGCCGATATGGCCACGCAGCTTGAGGCCGCCCGTCAGATGGTCTGGCATGCAGCGAGCCTGAAAGATGCTGGCCGGCCGTGCCTGAAAGAGGCTGCGATGGCAAAGCTCTATGCCAGCGAGATTGCCGAGCGCATTTGTACCGATGCGATTCAGATTTTTGGGGGTTATGGCGTGGTGAAAGATTTCCCCGTGGAGCGGTTTTATCGTGATGTGCGAGTCTGTCAGATTTACGAGGGCACAAGCGATGTTCAAAAGATTCTGATCGCACGGGCTCTTGCGAATAGCACTACTGCATAAAGGATGTAACGATGCCGGCCGCACGATTTCCTGCCAAGGTAAAAATTGTCGATGTCAGTCCGCGCGACGGCCTACAAAATGAAAAGCAGCTGGTATCAGTTGCCGATAAGGTGGCCTTGATTCACCAGCTTGCGCAGGCGGGTGTACCGAATATCGAAGCAGTCTCGTTTGTATCACCGAAGTGGGTGCCACAGATGGCTGATGGCTTGGCGGTGATGCAAGCCGTCAGCCGCACGCCGGGCATTGTGTATTCGGCGCTGACGCCGAATATGAAGGGCTATGAGTCTGCGCGACAGGCAGCGATGGACGAAGTGGTCATTTTCGGCGCTGCTTCCGAGGCGTTTTCACAAAAAAATATTAATTGCAGCATCAGTGAGTCGCTTGAGCGATTTCGAGAGGTTGCGCAGTCGGCCGCTAAAGATGGCATTCGCCTGCGCGGCAGCATCTCCTGCTGCTTGGGCTGCCCCTACGAGGGGGATGTAGCACCCTCAAAGATCTTGGAGGTGGTGGATCGTATGTCGGATCTCGGCTGTATTGAAATTGATATTGCCGACACCATCGGTGTCGGCACTGCCGATCAGGTGAAAAGAGTTTTTGAAGAGCTGCTGCGTCGCTATCCTGCTAGTCGATTTAGCGGACACTTTCATGATACCTATGGTCAGGCGGTTTCCAATATCGTTGCGGCCCTGGAATCTGGCATCGCGATTTTTCATGGATCAGTCGCCGGTCTTGGCGGCTGCCCTTATGCTCGGGGCGCCTCTGGAAACGTCGCAACCGAAGACATTGTTTATCTCATGCACCGGATGGGCATTGAAACCGGTATTGATCTCACGCGACTCGCGAAGGCCGGCGAAGAGATCTCACGTGTTCTGGGTCGGGCCAGCCAATCGAAGGCCGGCACGGCCTGGCTTGCCAAACACGCCGCCATACAGTGAACCTAACAACGTAGACCTAGGCGTAGCTGCGGGCGTCTTCGATCTGCTTTCCGTCTTCCGGGAGGCTGCCGACTGCTACAAATTTAACTTCGCATCGCAGCCGTGTGATCTCCCGGGCAGACTCGATGAGTGCTGCTGTGTTGCTGGCAGCGGCTACTGTATCGGCAGCCTCGCAATGCAGGGTCATGATGTCACTGCCGATCGCACCAGAGAGAATCAGCCGAGCTTTTTTAATGTCTGGGAAATTCTTAATGATTTGTCCGACCTGACCGGGATGCACAAACATGCCTCGGACTTTGGTTGTCTGATCAGCCCGGCCGAGCCAGCCCTTGATCCGCAGGTTGGTTCGGCCGCACGGGGTAGGCGACTGCAGTGACTGCGGATCAATAGCCGAGAGGTCGCCGGTAGCGAAACGAATCATCGGATATTCGCGATTAAAGGTGGTGACAACCACCTCACCGACTTCGCCTAATGGCATCGGAGCCGATCCGCCCGGCTCAACAATTTCAACTATCGCATCCTCAGTCATCACCATACCTTGGGCGGGATCAGCAGTCTCGTAAGCAATCATGCCGAGATCGGCGGTGGCGTAGGCCTGGCCCACACGAATATTGCGCTCTGCCAGCCATTGCCGCGTCGAGGGAGTCAGGGCCTCACCCGAGACCATTGCTTTTCTTAGGCTTGATGTCGGCAGGCTCATCTCGGCGCCTTTTTCAATCAAAATTTTCAGAAAGCTGGGCGTGCCGGTGTAACCAACAGGCTTTAACTGGGCAATCGCCTGAACCTGCTGCTCGGTCTGGCCAATTCCCGCAGGCAGTACCCAGCATCCCAGCGCATGCAGCCCGCCTTCGATAATCCAGGCACCGGGCGACAGGTGATACGAGAAGCTATTGTGGACCAAATCACCCGTTTGAAAGCCGGCTGCGCGCAGGGCACGCATCATGCCAAAGTGATCGATGCTCATGCCCTGTGGCTCGTAGATCGGCCCAGGCGACTGAAATACCCGACGCAGCTGCGTGAACGGCGCAGCAAGAAATCCGCCAAAAGGCGGTGCTGAAGCCTGAAGTCCCGAGAGCGTTGATTTGCGCGTGACAGGAAGCGCGGCGAGATCGCTCAAAGATGATAATTTCGCGGGGTCGACTGCCGAAAGGGCCTGCTGATAAAACGGCGCATTTGCCTTGGCGTAGGCAATCGTCTCGCGCAGTTGGCCAAGCTGCGACTGCTCTCGCTCTGCCCGTGAGCGGCACTCCTGCGGATCGATGGTCATTGTCAACGGGAGAACAATTTACGCCAGCCAGCGCTTGCGGCGGCGGTAAGACTTCACTTCCTTGAAGGAGCTGCGCTCTGAGCCTGAGGATACGCCGAGGTAAAACTCTTTGACATCTTCGTTATTACGAAGATCCTCGGCGGTGCCGTCCATCACGATGCGTCCGTTTTCCAGGATATAGCCGTACTGCGCGAATCGCAGCGCGACGTTAGTGTTTTGCTCTGCAAGCAAAAAGCTGACGCCCTCGCGGCTGTTCAGATCCTGCACGATATGGAAGACCTCTTCGACAATCTGGGGGGCTAAGCCCATTGAGGGCTCATCGAGCAGAATGGTTTCTGGGTTTGCCATCAAGGCCCGGCCAATCGCACACATCTGCTGCTCACCGCCGGAGGTGTAAGCGGCCTGAGAGTTACGGCGTGTCTTGAGTCGGGGGAAATAGTTGTAGACCTTATCGAGCGAGGCCTGTAGATCGCCCGAAGAAGCATCCCGGGTGTAGGCGCCCGAGAGCAGATTTTCTTCAATCGTTAAGTGGGCAAAGCAGTGCCGGCCTTCCATGACCTGCACTACACCCCGTTTGACTAAATCAGCAGGGGAGAGGGCTTCGATACGCTCTCCCTTGTACTCAATAGAGCCCTTCGTGACTTCGCCGCGCTCGCCCTTTAAAAGGTTGGAGACGGCCCGAAGGGTTGTGGTTTTTCCAGCACCGTTGCCGCCAAGAAGGGCTACGATGCCGCCCTTATTCAGCGCAAGAGAGACGCCCTTCAGAACCAGGATCACATGGTTATAGATGACCTCAATGCCGTTTACGGTAAGTACGGGAGAGGCAGCTGTCATCATGCGATCCTGTTCTGTTGGAGTCTAAACGCTCGCTTATGACTTGCAGTCGGCCTCAGGACGGCGTGCGATTTTCTTTTCTTTCGCATAGCCATCGGCAGACGCGGTCACCATGGGGCGCATGATGGTCTCGTCACCCTGCAGCCAGTCCGAGGACCAGTTGAACTTGGTGCCATCCCAGGTATGAACCCGTGCCCAAGCAGATCCCATATGGTCTGCGCAGGAGGTCTGGATCGGGCTGAGTACGCCGGTAAAGCCCAGCTGGCCCAGTCGGGCACGCGAGATATTCAGGTTCTCATAACCCCAGCGGGTCTGCTCACCTGTCATCACTTGGCCCTTGCCGTAGCGCTCCTGAGCGCGGAAGACACCCTCAACCGCAAGCATGGCGCCCACTACACCGCGCATGTAGAGCACATCGCCGACTTCAGCACGTGGGCCGGTTCCTTGGCCTTTATCGTGAATGCGCGACAGGATCTCTTTGACGACCTCAGAGTTTTTCTCTGAGCCGTGCTGCATCATCACCGCACTGTAGCCACGGGCAGCTGCGCCGACATCACGGAGATCGGGCTCAGCGCCAGACCACCAGGTGCCGATGACTTTATCCATGGGGTAGCCGACAGCGACTGCCTCGCGGATTGCAGTCGGAGTCATGATGCCCCAGGTCTGCAGAATCACCCAGTCAGGACGCTGCTGGCGGACCTGCAGCCAAATGGCTTTTTGTTCAACACCTGGTGCAGGAATGGGCAGCAGCTGCAGTGTGAATCCATGACGCTTGGCGCGCTCTTGCAAGATTGGCAGCAGCTCACGGCCAAAGGGGCTGTCGTGATAACCCACCGCAATCTTCTTGCCCTTGAGCTTGGCCATGCCACCTTCTTTGTTCGCAATGTGCTGAATTACGGTATCTCCCGCAACCCAGTAGTGGCCAATCAACGGGAAATTCCACTTAAAGACCATGCCGTCCGCAGAATCACTGCGGCCGTAGCCTGAGGTGATCATGGGGATTTTGTCGTTGGGGATTTTCTCGGTCAGCGCAAAGGTAATGCCGGTTGATAACGGCTGAAATACAGTGGCACCGCCATGCTTGCCCTTCAAGCGCTCATAGCACTCCACACCTCGGTCGGTGGCATAAGCAGTCTCGCACTCCTCGACCAGAGTCATCACGCCGTTGATACCGCCGCGGGCGTTGACCAGTTTCATGTAATCCCAGTAGCCATTGGCAAAGGGGGTCGCATTGGGGGCAACCGGTCCGGTCCGGCCAGTCAGGCTGGGAAAGAACTGGACCTTGGCCTGGGCAAGTGCCTGTGTCTGCATGCCCGCAGTAGTCAGGGCAAGGGCGGTCAGCGCACCTGCGATTAGGGTTTTGGATCTCATCATGCGGTTGTCTCCTCTAGTTAAACCAACAGATCACGGTAGGAATTAAAGTTTTGCGAGTCGATACGGGGTTACCCGAAAGTATTAATGGGGAAATGGCCATAGCCTGAGTTTTTGTTTGCCGATGCTCCAAAGCTTGGCCAAGCCGTGGGGCTCCGCAATTAGGAACCAGACAATCAGGGCGCCGAAAATCATGAATTCCGCGTGCGAGATCATAGCGATCGAGACCTCGACACCGAATAGGCTACCGATGAGCGGCAGGGCCTGATTCAGAAACACAGGCAGGATTACGATAAATGCCGCGCCCATAAAGCTGCCCATGATCGATCCCAGGCCTCCAATAATCACCACAAAGAGCAGCTGAAAGGATCGGTCGATTGAAAACGCCAAGGGCTCCCACGAGCCCAGGTGAACAAAACCCCAGAGTGCGCCGGCCACACCGACGATAAATGAGCTCACGGCAAACGCAGTGAGCTTCGCATAGACCGGCCGGATGCCAATGACTGCGGCAGCGACATCCATATCTCGTATCGCCATCCATTGGCGGCCGATCGCGGAGCGGACAAGATTTTTCGCCAGCAGGGCAAAGACAGCCACAAAACCCAGGCAAAAGAGATATTTGTCGACCGGCGTGTTGATCGACCAGCCCAGCACTTCAAGGTTGGAGACCGCTACCGAGCCCGACGAATTGTTGTTGGTGAACCAGGAAATGCGACTGAAGGCCCAGTCGCAGAAAAACTGTGCCGCGAGCGTTGCAACGGCAAGGTACAGACCTTTTACCCTGAGGCTGGGAATCCCAAAAATAACGCCGACGATGGTGGCGAAAAAACCGCCTGACAGCAGCGTGATGATTAGTGGCATGCCATCAATGCGCACGAAGACGTTGTAAGCCATGTAGGCGCCAACGGCCATGAAGGCCCCGGATCCGAGTGAGATCTGGCCGCAGTAGCCGACCAGGATATTCACCCCAATCGCTGCCAGCGAAAGAATCAGGAAGGGAATCAGGATGGCCTTCAGCATGTAGTCGCTGGAGAGCATCGGTACGACCACGAAGGCAAAAGCCAAGAGCCCGAAAATGAAGATGCGATCTTGCGCGATCGGAAAGATCTGCTGATCCGCCCGGTAATTGACCTTGAATTGGCCGTTTTCTCTGTAAATCACGCCGTTTTCCCCTCAGACCCGATCAATGATTTTTTCGCCGAAAAGCCCCTGGGGCCGCACCAGCAACACCAGCAGCGCCAAAACGTAGGAGAACCAAATCTCGATACCACCGCCAAGCATCGGGCCGATGTAGACCTCAGAGAGCTTTTCTCCCACACCAATTAAGAGGCCGCCAATAATGGCACCGGGAACCGAGGTCAGCCCACCCAGAATAATTACCGGCAGGGCCTTGAGCGCAACAGTGCTTAAGGAGAACTGCACGCCGATTTTTGACCCCCAGATCATCCCGGCGACCAGCGCCGTAACGCCAGCCACGCACCAGACAATGACCCACATCCGATTCAGAGGAATGCCAATCGACTGGGCGGCCTGATGGTCATCGGCCACCGCGCGCAGCGCCCGGCCGGTCGGCGTTCTCTGGAAAAAGACAGTAAGCGCCGCCACCAAGGCGGCAGCGATAATCGCTGCGTAGAGGTCTTCTTTATTAATCAGGATGCCGCCTTCGAATACCGACTTCAGTAAAAAAATGGGTTCCTTCGGCATACCGATATCAATTTTGTAGACTGCACTGCCAAAGATGGTCTGGCCAAAACCATCTAAGAAATACGTCACACCGAGCGTGGCCATTAATAGCGTTACGCCTTCTTGGTTCACTAGCGGCCGCAGCACCAGGCGTTCCACTACCCAGGCCAGTGCAAACATGAGGATCGCGGCCAAGGCAAACGCAATCAGATTGGCCAAGAGCTTACTTTCAAAGCCCAGCATTGCCGGCATCCACTCCGAGAATCGCGCCATCGCCAGCGCGGCAAAAAGCACCATGGCTCCCTGGGCGAAATTAAATACGCCAGAGGCCTTAAAGATCAGCACAAAGCCAAGCGCGACGAGCGAGTAGAGGACCCCGGCCATCAGGCCGCCGATCAGTGTTTCAAAGAAAAATCCCATGACTGTCTCCGCCTCTCTTAGTGCTCGGTGCCCAGGTAGGCATTGATCACATCAGGATTACGCCGCACATCGTCCGGAACTCCATCGCCGATCTTCTTTCCGTAGTCCAGCACCACGACCCGCTCGGAAATATCCATCACCACGCTCATATCGTGCTCAATCAAGACGATTGTGGTGCCGAATTCATCATTCACATCCAGCACAAAGCGGCACATGTCCTGCTTTTCCTCGACATTCATTCCTGCCATGGGCTCATCTAAAAGCAGCAGCTTGGGCTCCATCGCAAGCGCTCGGCCCAAATCGACTCGTTTTTGCAGGCCATAGGGCAGCTGGCCCACCGGGGTCCGCCGATATTGCTGGATGCCCAGAAAGTCGATGATCTCTTCGACAAACTCGCGGTGCTTGATTTCTTCTTTCTCGGCCGGTCCATAACGCAACGCTTGGAGAAAAAGGCTCGACTTCATCTTGAGGTTTCGGCCTGTCATGATGTTATCGAGCACCGACATACCTTTAAAGAGCGCCAAATGCTGAAATGTTCGGGCAATGCCAAGTGAGGCCATACGGCGGGGATTCACATCCCCCAGCAGTTGACCATCAAAATAGATTTCACCCTTTTGGGGCTTGTAGGCGCCATTGATGCAGTTCAACATCGAGCTTTTGCCTGCGCCGTTCGGGCCAATGATTGAGCGAATTTCGCCACGTTGCACATCAAACGATATTTCCGAGAGGGCCTGAACGCCCCCGAAGGACAGACTGATGCCTCGGACCTCAAGAATGGTGTCGCGGGCGCTCATGCGGATGCTCCATAGGGAAAGGTCTTGGTGTCATGAATCTGCAGCGTGGCGGAGACCTTGCCGGCCCGGCCATCTTCAAAGCGGACCGCAGTCTCGATGAACTGCTGGCGTTGGCCACCATACATCGCGGAGATGAGCACGCCGTATTTTTCGTTAATAAATGAGCGGCGGACTTTTCGGGTACGCGTCAGTTCGTCATCATCGGGGTCGAGCTCTTTATGCAGAATCAGAAAACGTGAGATCTGCGCATGGCCGAGCATGCTCTCGCGTGAGAGCTCCTCGTTCATCTTCTCAATGCAGCCCTTGATGAGCTCGGCGACCGCGGGATTGCCGGCAAGGTCTACATAGCCGGAATAGGCGATATCACGCCGCTCGGCCCAGTTACCGACGGCCTCAAAATCAATATTAATAAAGGCGCCCACCCAGTCGCGGTCGGCGCCGAAGACGACGGCTTCTTTCACGAAGCTAAAAAACTTCAGCTTGTTCTCGATATATTTCGGCGCAAAGACCTTGCCATCCGCCATTTTGGAGACATCTTTGGCGCGATCAATGATGCGCAGATCTCCATCGCTGTCGATCACCCCAGCATCGCCCGTATGGAAGTAGCCTTCGGCATCGATCGATTCGGCGGTCGCTTCCGGGTTTTTATAGTACTCCTTTAGCAGGGAAACACCGCGGACTAAGACTTCGCTGTTCTCACCGATCTTGATCTCAATTCCGGGGGAGGGCTTGCCGACCGAGTCGTATTTGACCTCCCCGTTAGGCTGGATGCAGGCATAGGCGCAGCTCTCGGTCTGGCCGTAGAGCTGCTTTAAGTTGATCCCAATGGAGCGGTAAAACCGAAAGAGGTCGGGGCCAATCGCCTCGCCTGCGGTGTACGCCACACGAATATTGCTCATGCCTAAGGTGTTACGCAGCGGCCCATAGATCAGCACATTGCCCAGTCCGTAGAGCAGGCGATGGCCCAAGGAGACACTGCGGCCGTCGAGTAGATCGGCACCACAGTGCCGGGCGACTTGCATGAAGTAATTAAATAAGCGCTGCTTCAGCGGGCTTGCGTCCTCCATGCGGATGGTGACGGAGGTTAGCAGGCCCTCATATACCCGGGGTGGCGCAAAGTAGTAACTCGGCCCGATCTCTTTCATGTCCATCGATACGGTTTCCCGCGACTCGGGGCAGTTGATGGTAAAGCCGCTGGCCATGCACTGGGCCATTGAAAACAGGAAGTCACCGACCCATGCCATGGGCAGGTAGGCCATGATGTTGTCGTGATCGTTAAGCGCATCGACCGAGCAGGCCCCATGGCCCGCTGAGAGCATGGACCGGTGGGTCTGGCAGACGCCCTTGGGCCTTCCGGTAGTTCCGGAGGTGTAAAGAATCACGCAGACATCATCGGGCGCGCCAAGCTCGACCTCGCGCTCGAAATAATCGGGATTGGACTTATGGAAGCTGCGGCCAAGTGCCACCAGCTCTTCGATCGGCTTGATGTGCTCGTGGGCATAGTTGCGCATGCCACGCGGATCAATATAAAAAATGTTGTTTAGCTTTGCCTCTTGGCTGATTTCAAGCAGCTTATCGACCTGCTCCTGGTCTTCGGCAAACGCAAAATGGACCTCAGCGTTTTGCAATACATAGACCATCTCCGCAGCGATTGAATCCTGGTAGAGCGGCACCGCGATGCCGCCCAGACTCTGGGCGGCCAGCATAGCCTGGTACAGCCGCGGGCGATTATCTCCAATAATGCCGAGCGCCATGCCGCGCTTAAAGCCAAGGCTTGCGAGTCCGCAGGCCAAATCACGTACGGCGTTGTAACTCTCGCTCCAGGTCTCGGTTTGCCAGATACCCAGATATTTCTCGCGATAGGCGGGCCGTTCAGGCCGAGTCCGGGCGTGCTCGCGTAGCGTGCGAGGAAAGGTCGTGTTGGCTGCTTCAATCACCACGTGTCATCCTGTCCTGGTTACATGTTGCGACGGTATTGGCCGCCGACTGCATACAGGGCCTCGGTAATCTGGCCCAGCGAGCATGAGCGGACGGTATTCATTAATTCCTCAAAGACATTCTTGTCTTCGATCACAGCCCGCTTCAAACGTTCCAATGCGGGGCCGGATTGATCGGCATGGGCCTGATGAAACTGGGCGAGCCGAGACAGCTGGCTGCGTTTTTCGTCCTCCGTTGAGCGGGCGAGCTCAATGGACTCGGGATGCTCGGCAGCCTGGGGTCCGCGAAAGGTATTCACCCCAATGATCTGGAGCTCGCCTGTGTGTTTCAGGTGTTCGTAGTGCATGGACTCATCCTGGATCTTGCCGCGCTGATAGCCGGTTTCCATTGCGCCCAACACGCCGCCACGCTCGGAGATGCGTTCGAACTCAGACAGCACCGCCTCCTCGACTAAATCGGTCAGCTCTTCAATAATGAAGGAGCCCTGATTCGGGTTGTCGCACCGCGAGAGGCCCCACTCGCGATTAATGATCAACTGAATGGCCATCGCACGTCGGACGCTTTCCTCGGTCGGCGTTGTGATGGCCTCGTCGTACGCATTCGTGTGCAAGGAGTTACAGTTATCGTAGATCGCAATCAACGCCTGAAGCGTGGTGCGAATATCGTTAAAGTCGATTTCCTGGGCATGCAGGCTTCGGCCCGAGGTCTGAATGTGATACTTCAGCTTCTGACTGCGCTCATTGGCGCCATACTTTTCGCGCATTGCAAGCGCCCAGATCCGCCGCGCAACGCGGCCAAGGACCGCATACTCGGGGTCCATGCCGTTACTAAAGAAAAATGATAGGTTGGGTGCGAAATCGTCAATGCGCATGCCGCGGGCAAGATATGACTCAACGTAGGTAAACGCATTCGCGAGTGTGAAGGCCAGCTGAGAAATCGGGTTGGCCCCCGCTTCGGCGATGTGATAGCCGGAAATGGAAACTGAGTAGAAATTACGAACACCATTTTCTACGAAGTATTCTTGAATATCGCCCATCACCTTCAGGCTGAAGTCAGTCGAGAAGATGCAAGTGTTTTGGCCTTGGTCCTCTTTCAGGATGTCGGCCTGCACCGTGCCGCGAATATTTTTAAGAACATCGCTGCGAATCAGCTGGGATTCATCTGCAGTCAGTGGCCGGCCCTTTTCCTGCGCAGCGGCCTCTACGGCCTGATCGATGGCTGCGTTGAAAAACATCGCCAGCAGCGTAGGTGCCGGGCCGTTAATCGTCATGGAGACCGAAGTTGATGGCGAGCAAAGCGCAAACCCCGAGTACAGGGTCTTCATGTCCTCAAGGGTGGCCACCGAGACCCCCGAGTTGCCGACCTTGCCGTATACATCTGGGCGCTCACCTGGATCGCTGCCATAAAGAGTGACCGAGTCGAAAGCCGTAGAAAGACGGATCGCCGGCATGTCTGCTGCCAAAAGCTTAAAGCGTCGGTTGGTACGCGCGGGATCTCCCTCGCCGGCAAACATCCGAGTGGGATCCTCGTCGGCGCGCTTAAAGGGAAAAACGCCAGCGGTAAACGGGAAGTGGCCCGGCAGGTTCTCAAGCATCCGCCAACGCAGGATATCGCCGTGGTCGTGAAAGCGCGGCAGGCCAACGCGCGGCATCCGGCTTCCTGAAAGCGTGGTGACCCAGAGCTCTTGACGGTCCACGCGGTCCCGTATCCGGGTCTCTAGGATCGCTTGACGATAGGATTCAGCGATCTCTGGCCATTGTGCAATCAATGCCTGCTCGGCCTTGCCGAGCACGGCTTCGCGGGCCGCAATCAACTCTGTTAGCACCACCGGCTTTCCGCTTGCCGCCGCCATGGCTTGCGCAGCGCGCAGCTGCTGAAGCTCGCGGGCGATTAACGCCTGCTGCTCCAGATGCTTCCGGTAGCTCCTAATCGCTGCCGAAATTTCCGCGAGATAACGCGAACGAGCTGCAGGAATGATGGCATCGCGAGAGTGCGAGAAGCGGACCTCAACACGGGGAAGTTTTCCAGCGGCTTTTCTCAGTCCAAGGCCGCAGAGCTCATCGGCGATCGCGTGATACAGCGCGGTTACGCCGTCATCGTTAAAGCGCGAGGCCTGGGTACCAAAGACTGGCATCTGGTCGATGCTGGTGGTCCATTCACCACGGTTACGCTGGACCTGCTTGCTGACATCCCGCAGTGCATCCTCAGCGCCCCGGCGGTCGAATTTATTAATGGCGACAAAATTTGCGAAGTCCAGCATGTCAATCTTCTCCAGCTGGCTTGCGGCGCCATATTCGGGCGTCATGACATAAAGGCTTCGGTCTACCAGGGGCACAACGGCCGCATCGCCTTGGCCAATGCCCGAAGTTTCCACAATGATCAAATCGAATCCTGCCGCGGCACAACACTCGATGGCCTGGGGCAGTGCGCCGCTAATTTCGCTGCCGGCATCGCGTGTGGCCAAGGAGCGCATGTAGATATTTGGATGATGAATGGCATTCATCCGAATGCGATCTCCGAGCAGGGCACCATGCGATTTGCGGCGTGTTGGGTCGATCGAAAGAATCGCGATCCGGATGTCATCGGCATGATCAATCCGAAAGCGCAGCACCAGCTCATCGGTCAGGGAGGATTTTCCAGCCCCGCCAGTCCCGGTGATTCCGATGACAGCCGGCCGCCGTTGTTTGGCCCGGGCGGACAGCTGATCACATTCTGCTGCAGACAGCCAGCCGTTCTCGGCCATGCTGATCAGCCTGCCAAGCGCTCGCGCGTGATGGGCGCTAAAGCGATCGCTTTGGCCCAAAGCCCTCAGTAAGGCTGCGCCGCCGTCTGCCCGCTGGGGCAGGGAGCGCTGAATCATATCGGAGATCATGCCCTGAAGGCCAAGCCGCTGCCCGTCTTCGGGGCTGTAGATGTACGTTACGCCGTAATCCATCAGTTCCTTAATTTCAGCGGGCACGATGACGCCACCACCACCGCCAAAGACGCGCACATCTTGGGCGCCCTGTTCGCGGAGCGAGTCAACCATGAATTTGAAGAATTCGACATGGCCGCCCTGATAGCTGGAGACCGCAATTGCCTGCGCATCCTCTTGGACTGCGGTGTTAACAATCTCCGCGACGGATCGGTTGTGGCCTAAATGAATGACCTCGCATCCCTGATCTTGAAGGATGCGACGTACGATGCTGATCGAAGCATCATGGCCATCAAACAGCGAGGCAGCCGTGATAAACCGCGGCGGTGTCTCGCGGACAGATGACTTGGGCAGATTTTTTAATATTGAGTGGTCAGTCATGCGGCGCGTTACAACATTTAATTCGAACTATCGGATCGCGTGACAGTATCAGAACTTGGGGGTACGGCACCCTCAGGAAAGCCCTGCGTCAGGGATTCCTCGCTTAGAGCCCGAGTGGTCGATGGCGACATATGTCAGCGTTGCATCCGTGACCTTTACGGTGATGGGATTTTCGGGATTTCGCTCTGCAGTGACCTCAACCTGTACGGTGATCGAGGTCTTGCCGACATTGATTTCGCGTGCCCAGAAGCTCAGTAAATCCCCGATGGAGACGGGCTGCTTGAATTGAAAGCTGTTCACCGCAACGGTGGCAACGCGGCCCCGGGCGCGACGGACAGCGATGATACTGCCCGCAATATCAACCTGGGCCATCACCCAGCCGCCAAAGATATCGCCATTGGCATTGGCATCGGCGGGCATGGGAACAACACGAAGCGTTAGCTGACTGTCGGGATGGTGCATGGGGCGCGATAACCTCTCAGGCCAAGGCGCAACGCGGGATGCGAGGCGCCAAATAAGGCTATATTAAGCACGAAAATAGTTAGGGAGCAGCGCAGCAATGGCCGAATTACAAGAATTCGATTTCGGACTCTCCGAAGACCTCCAGGCACTCCGATCCGCCGTTCGCGATTTTGCATCGCAAGAAATCACGCCGCTTGCGGCGGAGCTGGATCGCACGGATCAGTTCCCAATGCACTTGTGGCGCAAGATGGGCGATATGGGCCTGCTGGGCGTGACCGCCGCTGAACAGTACGGCGGTGCCGATATGGGCTACTTGGCCCATATGGTGGTCATGGAGGAGATCTCGCGGGCATCGGCATCGGTCGGCCTCTCGTATGGCGCCCATTCGAATCTCTGTGTGAATCAAATCATGCGCAATGGCACCGATGCCCAGCGTAGCCGCTACCTACCGAAATTGATTTCGGGTGAGTTTATCGGAGCCCTTGCCATGAGTGAGCCCGATGCCGGCTCAGATGTAGTCAGCATGAAACTGCGTGCAGCTGCAAAAGGGGATCGGTATGTGCTAAACGGCTCAAAGATGTGGATTACCAATGGGCCTGATGCAGATGTGCTGGTGGTTTATGCCAAAACGGATCCTGATGCAGGCCCGAAAGGCATCACCGCATTTATCGTTGAAAAAGGCATGGCTGGTTTTTCGGTTGCGCAAAAGCTGGATAAGCTGGGCATGCGCGGCTCCCATACTGGAGAGCTGGTCTTCAAGGACTGCGAGGTACCGAGTGCGAACATTCTCGGTGCGCTCAATGGCGGTGTTCGGGTACTCATGAGCGGCCTAGACTACGAGCGCGCAGTGCTGGCCGCCGGCCCGCTGGGCATCATGGCCGCCTGTATGGATGCGGCGGTGCCCTATATCCATGAGCGCAAACAGTTTGGCCGGGCCATCGGCGAGTTTCAGCTGATACAAGGCAAGATTGCGGATATGTACACAACGCTGCAGGCCTGCAGGGCGTATTGTTACGCGGTTGGAAAGCGGCTTGATGCGCTTGGGCCTGGCGAGCACCGTAGTGTGCGCAAAGATGCTGCGGGGGTCATTCTGTACACCGCCGAGAAAGCGACCTGGATGGCCGGCGAGGCCATCCAGATTTTAGGCGGCAACGGCTATGTGAATGAGTATCCGACAGGCCGGCTTTGGCGAGACGCAAAGCTCTATGAGATCGGCGCAGGCACCAGCGAGATTCGACGCATGCTAATTGGCCGTGAGTTGTTTGACGAGACTGCTTAGGTCTGCGCTGTGTCGATCATTGACTCATCCGTTAACACGCGCTCTGAGGCGTATCAGGCCAATGCAGCAGCAATGCGAAAGTTGGTCAATGATCTGCGCGATCGTGTGGCCCGGGCAAGCCTAGGCGGGGGCGAACAGGCGCGGGACAAGCATCTTGCCCGCGGCAAACTCTTGCCACGTGACCGGGTCGATAGCCTGCTTGACCCCGGCAGCCCATTTCTTGAGTTCTCTCCTCTGGCAGGCTGTGGTGTGTACCAGGATCCCGACGGCTCGGATGCTGCGCCTGGCGCTGGCCTGATTACCGGTATTGGCAGAGTCTCTGGTCAGCTCTGTGTTGTGGTCTGTAACGACGCCACCGTTAAAGGGGGAACCTACTTTCCGCTGACGGTGAAAAAGCATCTTCGTGCCCAAGAGATTGCCGAACAAAATAACCTGCCGTGCATTTACCTAGTGGATTCAGGCGGCGCGAACCTGCCGAATCAGGATGAAGTCTTCCCGGATCGTGAACACTTTGGCAGGATTTTTTTCAATCAGGCCCAGATGTCTGCAAAAGGCATCACGCAGATTGCTGTGGTGATGGGCTCATGCACGGCAGGAGGTGCTTATGTGCCCGCCATGAGCGATGAGTCGATTATCGTGAAAGAGCAGGGCACGATTTTCTTGGGTGGGCCGCCGCTCGTGAAGGCTGCGACCGGCGAGGAAGTCAGTGCCGAGGATCTCGGCGGGGCAGATGTCCACACCCGGCTTTCGGGTGTCGCGGACCACTTCGCTATGCATGATGGCCACGCATTAGGAATTGCTCGACGGCTCGTTGCAAGGCTGAATCGGCCAGCAGGCCGACCTGCCGATCAGCCGAACTTCCAAAGCCCCCGCTATGACCCCAGCGAGCTATACGGGGTAGTGCCGGTAGAGTCTCGACATCCCTATGATGTGCGGGAGGTGATCGCCCGCATTGTTGATGGCAGCGTATTTGATGAATTCAAAGTCCGCTATGGCGCCACACTGGTCACTGGTTTTGCCAGCATCTACGGCTATACCGTAGGCATCATCGCAAA
>JBILVT010000133.1:0-4278 GCA_044370275.1 Burkholderiaceae bacterium
GCACGAAATGGTGCGAACAAGAGTGGCAGCGCGACCATTAGCGCGACCAACCAGGCGCCGACGCCAAGCTCCACAATCATTACGCGATTCAGTGTGCCAATCAGAAGCGCCATGCACATGCCGACCGAGACCTGAAACAGCGATAACTGAAACAGCCGAAGAAGCGGTAGCTCTTGGGTCGCGACATCCGCAAAGGGCAGAAATCGCGGACTCACGCGCGTCCATTTGCGCCAAGATTTCAGCGTACGCGAGGACATCATTGAATCCTCACCAACTCGAGGGCCTGCGAGGTATAAAAACCACTGGAGATTTTCTGCGTGCGACCAATACGGAATGCGGATAGCCCAGGCTCACGCTGAATCAGGCCGCAGAGTCGCTCGTAGGCCACCGGCTCAATAAAGGGCGCACGATCAGCTCGGGGAAAAAGCTTGCCGATGGACATCATCGCGGCCAGGGCCAGGTTGCGCGGCGGAAAGGTCAACAAAATGGTGCGTCGTGTGCGGGCAGCAAGACCAGCCAGCACACGCACCACATCCCGGGGCTGATAGTGAATGAGGGAGTCCATGGCCACCACCACATCAAACTCGCCCAATTGATCATCAAGCATGTCGCCCGCACGAAAATCAATGCATTGGGCGGCAGGCTGCATGCAGGCACGCTCCCGGGCAAGGTTGACCAGCGTTGGCGAGAGATCAATGGCAACAACATCAGCGCCACGGCAGGCGGCCTCCATGGAGAGCGCGCCCGTTCCGCAGCCCGCATCGAGAAGTCGCAGGCCAGAGAGTTCTTCTGGCAGCCAGGACATCAGTGTTGCCCGCATCCGATCACGGCCTGCACGCACCGTCGCCCGCACGCCACTGACCGGCGCTGTCGACGTCAGCCGAGCCCAGGTCTGCGCCGCTGTGCGATCAAAATAATGCTCGACGCGATCGCGCTGCTTGAGATATTGGATGTGGCTGATGTCGTTCATGGCAGTCGCACGGGGGATGGATCAATCGAACCCCAGCAGGTCAAAAATATCCCGGTCTTTCATGGGATCAGCATTCATCGGATCCACACCATTCCAGAGTTTTTCCGCCAGCCGGAGATACTCCTCCTGAACACGCTGCAGCTCCGGAGAGTCTTCCATTTCGAAAAGCGTTGATTTTTTTAGACGGCTTCTGCGAATCACATCGAGATCGGGAAAATGGGCCATCGTCTTTAAACCAATTCGATCATTGAATTTATCAATCTGATCGGTTGCCGCGCTGCGGTTGGCAATAACGCCACCGAGTCGGACGCGATAATTTTTTGATTTCGCACCAATTGCCTGGACGATGCGATTCATCGCGAAGATTGAATCAAAGTCGTTAGCGGTCACAATCAGGGCCCGCTCCGCATGCTGGAGTGGTGCGGCAAAACCACCACAAACCACATCACCAAGTACATCGAAAATCACCACATCGGTGTCATCGAGCAGATGGTGTTCTTTTAACAGTTTCACTGTCTGGCCGACCACATAGCCGCCACAGCCCGTGCCTGCAGGTGGACCGCCCGCCTCGACACACATCACACCGTTATAGCCCGTAAAAACGAAGTCCTCAATGCGTAGTTCTTCGGGATGGAAATCGACCGACTCTAAGACATCGATGACGGTAGGCATGAGTTTTTTGGTCAGCGTAAAGGTCGAGTCATGCTTTGGGTCACAGCCAATCTGCAGCACACGCTTACCAAGCTTTGAAAACGCTACCGAGAGATTCGATGAGGTCGTGCTTTTGCCAATGCCGCCTTTGCCATAAATCGCAAAGACCTTGGCATTGCCGATCTTTAACGACGGATCGAGCTGCACCTGGACGCTGCCCTCGCCATCCGGGCGGCCTCCTGTGCGTTTGATTTCAGAAAATGGAACGGTGGCGACATTCATGGTGATGCTCCCTCTATGACCCCCTCGAGGCGGTCTTCTAGTTCTTCTCCGGCCTGCCGTAGTGCAGCCAGTGTTTTTTCATCAGGTTTCCAGAATTTGCGTTCAGAGGCCTCAAGAAGCCGATTGGCGACTTTTGCCGAAGCGGCCGGATTCAGGCGGGCCAGCCGATCGCGCATCTCTGGATCTAGCATGAAGGTCTGGGTCAGCTGCTGATAGACCCAGGGCTGCACCTGGCCCGTCGTTGCCGACCAGCCCATGGTGTTGGTGATGTGAACCTCGATCTGTCGCACGCCCTCGTAGCCATGCTTGAGCATTCCCTCATACCACTTCGGATTGAGCATCCGGGTTCGAGTCTCAAGGGCAACCTGCTCACTGAGGGTACGAACAGCGCCCTCTCCTTTCGTCTGATCGCCGATATACACCGGCGGTGCATCGCCACCACGGGCCCGTTTCACCGCTCCCGTGATGCCACCCAGTGTGTCGAAATAATTATCGACCGTTGTTACTCCGAGTTCGACTGAATCGAGATTCTGATAGGTCAGCTGCACATCCTTAAGTACGCTTTGCAGTAATGCAGGCTGCTTGATGGGTCGGCCAGCGCGGCCATAGGCGAAGCCTTTGCGGCGCGAATAAGTCTCTGCCAGTTCGTCTTCCTCGTCCCAGCGGCTATTCTCAATCAGGCTATTGACATTGGAGCCATACGCGCCCTCAGCATTACCATAAACCCGAAGCGAGGCCTCCTCGAGGCTGCAGCCGTGTTCGGCCTGATAGGCCAGTGCATGCTTACGAATGAAGTTTGATTCAGTGGGCTCCTCGGCAGTTGCGCAGAGATAAGCAGCCTCAGCCAGCATCTTGATTTGCAGTGGCATCAGATCGCGAAAGATGCCGGAGAGCGTAATCACCACATCAATGCGCGGCCTGCCGAGCTCTGCCAAGGGAATCAGCATGGCACCTGCCACACGGCCATAGCTGTCAAGCCGCGGAGCAGCACCCATCAGATGCAGTGCTTGCGCGATCGGACTGCCTTCGGTCTTTAAGTTATCCGTGCCCCACAGCACCATCGCAATCGATTCCGGCAGGGGATGGCCATCTGATTGGTATCGGTCTAAGAGTCGTTGGGCCTGCCGGGCGCCATCCCGCACGGCATACGCGCTGGGAATCTTGAAAGGATCGAAGCCGTGAAGATTTCGACCGGTGGGTAAGACCTCAGGGGTGCGTAAGACATCGCCGCCAGGAGCCGGCCGGATAAACCGGGCGTCTAAGGCTTTCAAGATGCCTTCAACCTCGGTCTCGACCAGCAGCATCTGATTGGCGTCACGGAGTTTTTCGAAGATCTCAACCAACTGCTCGTGCCGCTCAAAATTGCGCGCAGCCGCCTCTGCAGGCGTCTCCCCGTGAACAAGCGCCGCCACCGCCTTGCGATCCAGCACCAGGCCATGCGAGGCCTCGGCCATCGACATCAACATGTCCACTCTGGCCTCAGGCGGGCTGGGCTCACCCACGATATGCAGGCCATGGGGAATCAAGGTGTATTCAAGCTCTAAGACTGCGTCCAGCAGTTTTCGAATTTCTCGACTGGCCTGGCTCTCCATTGCCGCCAGCGACTGCGATGCGCCTGCTGGACTCGTGTGATCCCAGTTCGGCTCGGCAGGCGCGAGATTTAATTCCGCCGCCTGGGCCTGTATCAATGCGACCAACTCAGGCTGCTCGGGCGCATCGGGTGTGAGCTGACGCCAACGATCAATTGATGATTTCAGATCCATCAGTCCGCGATACAGGCCGGCCTGGGCTACCGGCGGCGTGAGATAGCTGATCAATGTGGCGCCCGCACGGCGCTTGGCGATCGCGCCCTCGGAAGGATTATTGGAGGCGTAGAGATAAAAATTCGGCAAGTCGCCAATCAGGCGATCTGGCCAGCAGGCGCCCGATAGGCCGCTTTGCTTTCCGGGCATAAATTCGAGAGCGCCGTGCGTGCCAAAGTGCAGCACGGCATGGGCATGAAAGCCCTCGCGGAGGTAACGATAGTTTGCTGAGAATGCATGGGTAGGTGCAAATCCGTGCTCGAAAAGCAGCCGCATCGGATCGCCTTCATAGCCCATGCTCGGCTGCACCGTGACGAGAACGTTACCGAATTGGCGGCCAAGCACGAAGATAGCGCTTCCGTTGCTCAGCTGCCGGCCGGGTGCCGGGCCCCAGGCCGCCTCGATTTCGGCAAGCCAAGGCTCTTGCCGCACGTGATCATCGGCCGAAATCAGGGTGTGCACATTGGCATCGGTGCCGTACTGCTCTCGATTGCCGTAAATGATGCTATCGCGCAGTTCATCCACAGTATTGGGCATCTCGATGGTGTAGCCCTGATCGCGCATCGCGCGCAG
>JBILVT010000134.1:0-4269 GCA_044370275.1 Burkholderiaceae bacterium
GGTTTCGGTGCAATTGGATGGGTCGATGACTATCGCAAGGTCGTTAATCAAGACCCGGCAGGCCTGCCTGCACGATGGAAGTATTTCTGGCAGTCCGTGATCGGAATCATTGCTGCTGTTTATTTGGCATTCTCTGTGCCGGCTCAGAGTAATGCCCAGGCCTGGGATTTGTTTGCGCAGTGGATCGGCAATGGGTTTTCGATTGACTTGCCCCAGCGGGCAAATTTGATCGTTCCCTTTTTCAAGGAAGTCGCCTATCCGTTGGGTGTTTTTGGCTTCATGGTCTTGAGCTATTTTGTGATTGTCGGCTCAAGCAATGCAGTCAATCTGACAGATGGCCTGGATGGTCTGGCCATCATGCCGACAGTGTTAGTTGCTGGTGCGCTGGGCGTTTTTGCATACGCCTCCGGTAATGTGCTTTTTGCAAAGTACTTGTTAATTCCCTACATCTCAGGCGCAGGCGAGCTCACCGTGTTCTGTGCAGCCTTAGTAGGCGCAGGCCTGGCCTTTCTCTGGTTTAACGCCTATCCCGCTCAGGTCTTCATGGGAGACGTCGGCGCACTGGCGCTGGGCGGTGCGCTTGGGACCGTAGCGGTTGTGGTTCGACAGGAAATCGTGCTGTTCATCATGGGTGGGGTATTTGTGATGAATACCTTATCAGTGATGTTGCAGGTGGGCTATTTCAAATATACGAAGCGGCGTTTTGGTGAGGGCAGACGCATTCTTCGAATGGCGCCCTTACACCATCACTTTGAAGTTGGTGGCTGGAAAGAAACTCAGGTCGTGGTTCGCTTTTGGATCATCACCATGATTCTCGTTCTCGCTGGACTATCAACACTCAAGCTGCGTTAACTCAATTGATTTAAAGGATTTATGGGAATTTCAAAGACAGCCAGCGCAGCATCTCCTCTCGAACGTGTTCCCGCCATCCCGATGGCCTTTGATTGGTCGTCTTGTCATGTCATGGTGCTGGGTTGTGGTGAGTCGGGCCTAGCGTGTATTCGGTGGCTGCTGCGCCAAAACGCTCGGATTTCTGTCTTGGACTCGCGGGCCGCGCCCCCGGGCCTAGAGCGTCTGCAGGCCCTCGATGGCCAGAAGCAGATCTCGCTGCATCTTGGGCTGAACTCGCCATTTGATCCGAGTTTGTGCGAGGGAATCGATCTGATTATCCCCAGTCCGGGCTTATCGCCTCACTCCGAGCATGCAAGCCCGGTCCATGCGTTACTTGCAGCTGCACGCGCGCGGGAGATCAGGATCGTAGGCGAGCTCGATCTATTTGAATGGGCCATCCATCATGCCGCCCACGCCAGCAGTCAGCGGGATGCGGCCCCCGACCTTGCGTTACCGCTTGAGCTGCCGAAAATTCTTGCGATTACGGGCACGAATGGAAAAACCACTACGACGCAGATGGCGACCGCCCTGCTGCGACGTGCTGGCTTTGATGCGCAGGAAGCCGGCAATATCAGCCCATCGCTTCTCGACGCAGTTATGGCCCGTGAAGATGCGAGCCGATTTCCTGAGGTATGGGTCTTAGAGCTGTCGAGCTTCCAGCTGGCTTATGCCCAGCATTTTCATCCGACAGCGGCGGTCTGTCTGAACATTTCTGAAGACCATCTTGATTGGCACCGGAATTTCGAAGACTACGTCGCTGCAAAGGGAAGGATCTTTGGTATCGGGATCGATCCGGCCCGGTCCGATGTGCTCTGTATCGGCTACCGACAAGATGCGCAGGTCATGGCACTGATGGCGCCACACCGCCAAGTCTGCACGTTCGGCACCGAGCCGCCGAATCGTCCGGGTGATTTCGGTCTGCAGGAAGAAGGCATTTCCTGGATGGTAATGGCTGACGCTCATGACGAGACGCGGCTGCATCGCCTGATGCCCGCCGATGCCTTGCGTGTGCGTGGCCGGCACAACGCAATGAATGCGCTGGCTGCTCTGGCACTCTGCCGCGCGGTCACTCCTGCCTTGGCCCCGCTGCTGCACGGCCTGCGGGAGTTTCGTGGCGGCGCCCATCGCATGCAGTGGATTACACATCTGCAGGGCCTTGAATTTATCGATGACAGCAAAGGGACCAATGTTGGCGCAACTGTTGCTGCATTAAATGGACTGACGCTGCCGGTGATTCTGATTGCGGGCGGTGATGGAAAAGGCCAGGATTTTTCTCCGCTGCTTGCCGCAATGCGCGGTTCGACAAAGGCGGTTATCACGATTGGTCGAGACGGCCCCGCGATTGGACAGATCGCACGGCAGGCGGACCTACCGACCCTCCCCGCTCAAGATATGGGCCAGGCGGTACAACAGGCCGTAGCCCTGGCCCAACAACTCGGGCTTGGGCATGCGGCTGTGCTGCTTTCGCCAGCCTGTGCCAGTTTCGATATGTACGCCAATTACGTTGAGCGGGCGAATCATTTTTACGAAGCGGTTCAAGAGATGGCCGCTGCGCAGGGAGTCTCATGCTAAGTCAGCAGCCGACGGCCCCCATGTTGTGGATTGGCGCAGATCGAATTCTGATGTCTGTCTTTGTTGGCCTGCTGCTGGTCGGGTTGGTTATGGTGTATTCCGCTAATCTGCCGCTGCCGAGCAATAATGCGGAATCGGTATTTTGGCGAAGTATGCGGGGCCATCCGATTCATCTGCTCATCGGACTGGTGGCGCTTCTGATCATGACGCGCGTTCCTAGCACGATGCTTCAGGCCCTCTCAACACCATTGTTTTTTCTTGGCATTGCGCTGCTGCTTGTCGTCGCCGCTATGAAGTTTGTGCTTGGCCCAGCGATTCTGAAAGATGGCGCCGTTCGGGCAATTCCGCTGGGCCTTTTCACCCTTCAGCCAGCCGAGTTGATGAAGTTTTTTTCGCTCTTATTTGCAGCGGCTTATGTCGTCCGTAGACAGGATCGCATGCATACCTTTGTGCGGGGTCTGCTGCCGATCGGTTTTTTAATGTCGTTAGTCATGCTGCTGCTGCTCTATCAGCCTGATCTGGGATCGACGATGGTGATCACGCTGATTACTGCAGCAATTCTATTTCTTGGCGGCATGAGCCTAAGAATTTTTGTGCCCCTGCTGCTCGCGTTGGGGGCAGTCTTTGTGGTGATGGTCTGGCTGACGCCCTGGCGTCTGATGCGGCTGATCTCTTATCTCTCTCCTTGTGATCCTGATCAGGTTCAAAGTACTGGCTTTCAACTCTGCGGTGCGCTGATTGCCTTCGGACGCGGTGGATTTTTTGGCTCAGGCCTTGGCACAGGCATTGCGAAAATGGGCCATCTGCCGCTGCCGCATACGGACTTCATCTTCGCCATGATGGGCGAGGAAATTGGTTTTGTCGGTGTCACGCTGGTGATTCTGGCGTTTGCGTTTATTGTGCGTCGGGCCATTGAAATCGGCCGTACCGCCATGTCACAAGAGCGGCTGTTTGCCGGCCTGGTTGCCCAAGGCATCGGCGTCTGGCTCGGGCTGCAGACGCTGATTCACGTTGGCGTCAATACTGGATTGCTGCCCACCAAAGGCCTGACGCTGCCCTTTATCAGCCATGGTGGAAGTTCCATGCTCGCAGTCTGTATCGCGATGGGCACACTGCTGCGCATCGATGCAGAGAATCGGCAGCATATTCGAGGATCAAAAGCATGACGATGCCGCGCGTTCTCATTGCTGCGGGCGGCACGGGTGGCCACGTCTTTCCAGCGCTTGCAGTGGCGCGGCTCATGATGCAGCGGGGCTGGCATGCCGAGTGGGTTGGATCCGATCGTGGACTCGAGGCGCGGGTGATCCCTGGGGCAGGCATTGGCTTACATATTTTGCGCTTTAGCGGACTGCGCGGCAGGGGAGCCATGGCCTGGCTGAGCCTGCCGCTTCGGCTTTTTCGTGCGGTCCGCGATGCCTTTGCAATTTTTTCTCGGGCGCAGCCCGAGGTCGTCGTCGCCTTTGGTGGCTATGTGACGTTTCCGATTGGCATGGTGGCCTCGCTGCGGCGCATTCCGCTTTGCGTGCATGAGCAAAATGCCGTCATGGGCACGGCCAACCGCTGGCTTGCCCGTCTTGCCTCTCGCGTTATGGTGAGTTTTCCGGGCACACGTTATGCACCGGGCGGCGCCCTTCTGGTGGGCAACCCGGTGCGCGAAGAGATTCATCAACTCGCTGATCCCGAGCAGCGTTATCTCGCACGCCAAGGTCCACTCAAGCTTCTGGTGATCGGCGGCAGCCTCGGCGCATCGGCTTTTAATCGGCAGCTGCCCGGATGTTTTGCGCAGGTGATTGCTGCGGGACAGCC
>JBILVT010000045.1:0-14375 GCA_044370275.1 Burkholderiaceae bacterium
TCGGCCCACTCGTCGGCGCACTGCTCGAGCCGCTCGGCAGCACGCAATTGCGCAGCATCTGCAATAAAGCCCTGCTCGGCCAGCTGTTGCTGATAGGCCTGAACGATAGAGACCCGAGGCAACATCCAATACTCCCGGGCAGTTACATGTTCAGGGCGCGTTTGTAAATGGCAAGTGATGCCTCGCGCATAGCCTCAGAAAGCGAGGGATGCGGGTGGCAAATTCGGCCAATATCTTCAGCTGATGCCTTAAATTCCATCGCAACTGCAGCCTCGGCAATCATGTCAGAGGCTGCCATACCAATGATATGCACACCCAGAATCTGCTCGGTCTCTTCGTCGGCCAGCACTTTGACAAAGCCGTCGGGTGAGTCCATACCCAACGCCCGGCCGTTTGCAGCAAATGGGAACTGGCCACTTTTATATTTTCTTCCCTCTGCGATCAACTGCTGCTCGGTACGACCCACCCAAGCGATTTCGGGGGAAGTGTAGATGACCCAGGGAATGCAGTTGTAATCGATATGCGGATGCTGACCGGCAATCATCTCAGCCACCATAACCCCCTCGTCTTCACCCTTATGGGCCAGCATGGGCCCACGCACCACGTCGCCTACTGCATAGATGCCCGGCTGGCTGGTACGGCAATAATCATCAACGGGAATAAATCCTCGCTCATCGACTGCAAGGCCCACCTGATCGAGCTGCAAATTCTGGGTGTTGGGTACACGTCCAATCGAAACAATAAGTCGATCGCAATCCAGCGACTGGGCTTTTCCGTCGCTATCGGTGTAGGCGATCTTCGCACCTTTAGCAGAGGTCTTAATCTCGCCAATCTTTACGCCGAAATGAATATGCAGTCCCTGGCCCGTGAAGAGTTTGAAGGCTTCTTTTGAGACCGCATCATCACAGGCACCGAGAAATGTTGGCAGCGCCTCCAGAATGGTGACCTCGGCACCAAGACGCCTCCAGACCGAGCCCAGCTCAAGGCCAATCACGCCTGCGCCGATCACGCCCAGCTTCTGCGGAACACTCTCAAATGCAAGTGCACCCTCGTTATCACAGACAATCTTGTTATCTACCTTTAGACCGGGCAGATGGCGGGCATTAGAGCCAGTCGCAACAATCACATTCTTGGCAACAACCGTCTCCGGCTCGTCACCATCGACTGCCACCAGTATTCCAACATCGTTTCGGCCAGCGAATTTCCCGTGGCCCTTTAGCCAGGTGATCTTATTTTTTCGAAACAAAAACTCGATGCCCTTACTCATCTTCGAGACAATCGCATCTTTGCGCTTGAGCATCTTGGGGATGTCCATTGAGACCCCCTTTACCGTAATGCCGTGAGTGCTGAGGTGGTGGCTGGTTTTTTCGTACTCCTCGCTGGAAGACAAAAGCGCCTTCGAAGGAATACAGCCAACATTCAAGCAGGTGCCCCCTAAGGCCAATTCGCCATCAGGATTGCGCCATTTTTCAACACAGGCAGTCTTGAGTCCAAGCTGCGCACTGCGCACCGCCGCGATATAGCCTGCAGGCCCGGATCCGATTACAACGACGTCATATTGGGTCATACAGGTCTCCGATTAGACTTCAAGCAGTAAGCGGGCCGGATCCTCGAGGGCCTCTTTCATTGTGACCAGCCCGAGTACCGCTTCACGGCCATCAATAATGCGGTGGTCATACGACATCGCCAGATAGTTCATCGGCCGAACGACGACCTGCCCGTTTTCAACAACCGCTCTGTCCTTCGTGGCATGAATGCCAAGAATCGCGGACTGCGGTGGATTGATGATCGGCGTAGAGAGCATCGAGCCGAACACGCCGCCGTTGGAGATGGAGAACGTGCCGCCCGTCAGCTCTTCGATCGAGATCTTTCCGTCGCGGGCCTTGACCCCGTATTCGGAAATCTTCTTCTCGATGTCAGCAAAGGTCATCTGATCCACATTTCTTAATATCGGCACAACCAGCCCGCGGGGGGATCCCACCGCAATACCGATGTCAAAATAGCCGTGGTACACGATGTCGTTGCCATCCACGGAGGCATTCAGCACGGGGTATTTCTTGAGCGCTGCAACCGCCGCCTTCACGAAAAACGACATAAAGCCGAGCTTGACGCCATGCTCCTTTTCGAAGCGCTCGCCGTATTGCCTGCGCATCGCCATCAGCGGGGCCATGTTCACCTCGTTAAAGGTGGTCAGAATGGCATTGGTGGCCTGAGACTGCAGCAGCCGCTCTGCAATTCGTGCACGCAGTCGACTCATCGGTACCCGCTGCTCGGGCCGGCCCTCCAGCTGGGCGTCGGGGCCCAAGGCAATTGAAGGCTGTGGCAGCCCTGCTGATACCGCAACAGCAGGTAGTCCCGAGGGCTGACCGGCCGAGACTGTTGGCGCAGATCCGCCGGTTTTCTGTGCTGCCATTACATCGGCTTTGGTGATCCGGCCATCCTTGCCGGACCCTTGGCTCAGGCTAACACCTGTCTCGGCCATGAGCTTTGCAGCCGACGGCATGGCAATCGGTGCGCCTGGCCGAGTAACTGACGAGGGCGCAGCGGGCGTTGGCGCTGCGGCCGCGGGAGCTACCGGTGCTGCGGATTTTGCGGGCGCGGCAGCTGCGGTGGACTTCGCCTCGGTATCAATCCGCGCAATCACTTCGGCAGAAATGACTGTGCCGCCATCAGACTTCACAATTTCGGACAGCACTCCAGAGGCGGGTGCCGGTACCTCCAGCACAACTTTATCGGTCTCAATTTCGATCAGGATTTCGTCAGCAGCTACCGCCTCGCCTGGTTTTTTCTTCCACTGCAGCAGCGTTGCTTCTGCCACAGACTCCGAAAGCTGCGGAACTTTTACATCAACAATTGCCATGTCATTCCCTTTTTGATGTCTTTATTTTTATTTTGTGTGTGTAAATCCCTTGATACGTCCAAAGGCGTTATTCAGCAGCTCTTTGAGCTGCGCACTGTGCTTTTCAAGATAACCAACCGCCGGCGAGGCCGAAGCTGGCCGGCCGGCATACGCGAGACGCTGCCCTGCAGACATGTTCTCGAGAAGATTGTGCTGAATCTGGAACCAATAGCCCTGGTTTTGCGGCTCGTCCTGAACCCAAATCACCTCGGTTGCGTTAGAAAACTTTTTAAGCTCTGCAGCAAATGCCTTGTGCGGGAAGGGATAGAGCTGCTCGACGCGAATGATCGCGACTTCAGAGGCCTTGCGTTCGCGGCGCGCATTCAAGAGCTCGTAGTAGACCTTGCCTGAGCAGGCTAGCACCCGAGACACTTTTTTGGCCTCGATAGTTTTATCAGTCTCTCCAATCACGGTTTGAAAGCCGCCCTTGGTTAAGAGCTCCAGCGGTGAGGTCGCCTCTTTGTTACGGAGTAAGGATTTTGGTGAAAGTACCACCAGGGGCTTTCTGAAGGGCCGAATCATCTGCCGGCGCAGCACATGGAAAATCTGTGCGGCCGTGGTGGGCTGCACCAGCTGCATATTGGTGTCTGCACACAGCTGCATGAAGCGTTCAGGACGGGCCGATGAGTGCTCAGGCCCTTGGCCCTCGTAGCCATGGGGCAGCAGCATCACCAGACCCGACTGACGGCCCCACTTCACCTCGCCCGATGAAATGAACTGATCGATCACGACCTGAGCGCCATTTACAAAGTCACCAAACTGGGCCTCCCAGATCACCAGCGCATTGGGCTCTGCTGTCGAATAGCCATACTCAAATCCCAGTACAGCTTCCTCGGAGAGCACAGAGTCAATCACCAGAAACGGCCCTTGACCGGCGGCGACGTTTTGCAGCGGGATATAGGTACCGGCATCCCATTTTTCTCGGTTCTGGTCATGCAAGACGGAATGCCGATGGGTGAAGGTGCCACGGCCAGCATCCTGGCCGGTGATGCGGACGGCATAGCCGCTCGCAAGCAAGGATGCATAAGCAAGATGCTCTCCCATGCCCCAGTCCAGATTCATCTCGCCCCTGCCCATGGCACGGCGATCGGTCAGGACTTTTTCAACCAGCGGGTGGACTTTAAAGTCTGACGGAATAGTAGTGATGCGCTCTGCAAGCCGGGACAGCTCTGCTGCCGGGACCGAAGTGTCGGCATCATCGGTCCACTTCTTATTGAGAAATGCCGACCAATCGACAGCGAACTTTCCTTTGTAGTTTGAAATTACCGGCGAGGACTGGTTTGTGCCAGCATCCATATCGGCCCGGTAGCTCTTGACCATCTCATCGCCTTCTCCAATACGGATCACGCCGATTGTCTCTAGCCGGTCAGCGTAAAGCTTGCGAGTACCGGGGTGCTGAGCGATCTTTTTGTACATCAAGGGCTGCGTAAGCGATGGCGTATCTTGCTCGTTATGGCCGAGCTTTCTGAAGCAGACAATGTCTAACACAATGTCTTTGTTGAACTGCATCCGATAGTCCACGGCGATCTGGGTAGCAAAGACGACGGCCTCGGGGTCATCGCCATTGACGTGCAGCACCGGCGCTTCGATCATCTTCACCACATCAGAGCAATAACTCGTGGATCGGGAATCGCGCGGATCTGAAGTCGTAAATCCAATCTGGTTATTAATCACGAGATGAATGGTTCCGCCGGTGCCATAGCCTCGTGTCATGGCCATATTCAGGGTCTCCATTACAACACCCTGCCCTGCAAAGGCCGCATCACCGTGCACGAGGATCGGCACAACCTGATTACCCTTATCATCGCCGCGCCGATCCTGCCGGGCCCGCACCGAACCCTCCACAACAGGATTCACAATTTCAAGGTGCGAGGGATTGAATGCAAGCGACAAATGCACGGGCCCGCCCGGTGTAGAGATATCACTCGAAAATCCCTGGTGATATTTCACATCGCCTGCCGGCAGATCATCGGCATGTTGACCTTCGAATTCCGAAAACAAATCCTTTGGAATCTTGCCTAATGTATTGACCAGCACATTCAGCCGTCCGCGGTGGGCCATACCGATGATGATCTCCTGGGCGCCCAACTCGCCGCACCGCTGAATGATTTCATCCATTGAAGCGATAAACGACTCCCCTCCCTCCAAAGAAAAGCGCTTCTGGCCTACATACTTAGTATGCAAGTAGCGCTCGAGGCCTTCGGCTGCCGTGACTTTCGCCAGGATGCGTTTTTTCTTCTCGGTGCTAAATTGCGGCGCCGAACGGCTGGATTCCAGGCGCTGCTGAAACCAGCGTTTCTCCGCTGGATCCGAGATGTACATGTACTCCGCACCAAGTGTGCCGCAGTAGGTATCCCGAAGGCCCTTGATAATCTCGCGCAGGGTCATTTGTTCCTGACCGAAATACAAGTTATCAGCCCGAAAGGTCGTATCGAGATCCGATTCCGTGAGATCGTAAAAGCCAGGCTCGAGCTCCGGGATGGCGGGCCGTTCTTGGCGCTTCAAAGGATCGAGATCGGCCCAGCGTGCGCCGAGAAAACGGTAGGCCGCGATGATCGACTGGACATGGACCTGCTTGCGGGCAATCGAAAGATCGCGCTCGGCGACACGGGGTAAAAATGCATTGGCTTTGGCCCGCTGCGCAAAGGACTCAACAATCGGGGCATGGGCGACATCAGAGGTGGTCTCGGAGCCATCGGCCGCCGGAAGAATTTGAAGCTGATCGAAATAGGCCCGCCACTTATCGGGCACTGAGCCAGGATTATCGAGGTAAGACTCGTAGAGCTCCTCGACATAGGGCGCATTGGCGCCAAACAAATACGAATTGAGCTGATAACTCTTCATCATGATGCTTCACCCTTCTCGGCCCATGGCCGGTCACGATGCAGGACTAACCTTTCACTTCAGCGGCCACACCGCCTTGCGAATCGCTTTGTCCGAGTGGCTTATCGCCAATCTGACATTTCGAAGTTTACCCCTGCTCCTCCAAATAAAAAAGGGGCTTAGTGCCCCCTTTGTCCTCTTTACCGTTGTGCGACTGGCTTTACTGATCTCGCGGTTGGGCCCACAAATAACTGCCGTGGCCGGCCAATCTTGTACTCTGGATCCGTGATCATCTCTTTCCATTGGCTGATCCAGCCAATGGTACGGGCAAGCGCAAAAATACAAGTAAACGCGTCAGTCGGAATCCCCAGTGCCCGCTGCACGATTCCCGAATAGAAGTCCACGTTGGGATAAAGCTTGCGCTGAACAAAGTAGTCATCCTCAAGCGCGATCTTCTCCAAGGCCATGGCCAGCTTAAAAATAGGGTCGTTTTCAAGACCGAGCTCGGCGAGCACTTCGCGGCACGTCTCCTGCATCAGACGGGCCCGCGGATCGAAGTTTTTATAGACCCGATGGCCAAAGCCCATTAGACGAACCCCTGAATTCTTATCCTTGACCTTTTCCATGAACTCGCCCACCTTGGCCATACCGCCGTTGGCATTGAGCTCCTCAAGCATTGTTAAGCAGGCCTCATTGGCGCCCCCGTGGGCCGGACCCCATAGGCAGGCAACGCCTGAGGCGATTGCGGCAAAGGGGCTGGTGCCTGACGAACCACACAGCCTTACAGTCGATGTGGAGGCATTTTGCTCGTGATCCGCGTGCAAAATGAAAATTCGGTCCATCGCGCGGACCAGCACATCGTTGAGCTTATAGGGCTCGCACGGGGTCGCAAACATCATGCGCATGAAGTTACCCGTGTAAGACAGATCGTTTTGTGGATAGATAAACGGCTGGCCAATACTGTATTTGTAAGACAGGGCTACGAGCGTTGGCATCTTGGCAATGAGCCGGATCGCAGAAATATCCTGCTGTTCGGCTGAATTAATGTCCATGCTGTCAGGATAGAACGCAGAAAGCGCACCAATCATGCCCGTCAGAATGGCCATCGGATGCGCATCACGCCGAAATCCGCGCAGAAAAAACTGCATCTGCTCATGCACCATGGTGTGGTGCATGACGAGATTTTGAAACTCCGCCTTTTGCGTGGCGTTCGGCAGCTCGCCGTAATACAGCAAGTAGCAGACCTCAAGGAAATCACAATGGACCGCAAGCTCTTGAATCGGATAGCCGCGGTACATCAACTCTCCTTTATCCCCATCGATAAAGGTGATCGTTGACTGGCAGGAGGCTGTTGAAAGAAATCCCGAGTCGTAGGTGAACTTGCCCGTGGTTCCGTAGAGCTTACGAATATCGATTACATCTGGCCCAACCGAGCCTTTGTGAATCGGAAACTCAACGGTTGGCGTGCCATCAGTAAACGAGAGGGTAGCTTTGTGTTCAGTGGTCATCGTGGTTCCTTTCAACGCGCAATATCGACGACAAAATCAACGGGCCGATGCATCGCGAGCTCTAATTTTTTCAAGCACCGACCACACCTCGGGGCAATCGAGATCCCCCTGTGGGGCTTCGCGTCCAACTAATAAATCGAGCAAGTCGTTATCACTTAAATCCAGTAAACGGGCTAGGCCATCGTGGTCCGCAAGGGTGATCCGACCCTGCCATTGCTGAAAAAAATGTTCGAGCAGCAGATCGTTTTCAAGCAACCCACGTCGCGAGCGCCAACGCAGCCGCCGGGCCCAGGCCTCGGGCGCAAGCCCAGGCTCAGAATCTGCGGTCGGGCTGGCCAGGGCAAAGGGATCGGGCTGCATCATGGCCGGTCGCTGCGCTTTTTAACTTAAACCGTTCGGCGGACCATCAGCTCTTTGATCTTGCCGATGGCCTTGGTTGGGTTAAGCCCCTTGGGGCAAACATCCACACAATTCATGATGGTGTGACAGCGAAAGAGTCGGTAAGGATCTTCGAGATTGTCGAGCCGCTCGCTGGTGGCCTGATCCCGGCTATCTGCAATGAAACGGTAGGCCTGCAACAAACCGGCGGGACCGACGAACTTATCTGGGTTCCACCAAAATGACGGGCAGCTTGTCGAACAGCAGGCGCAGAGGATGCACTCATACAGACCGTCGAGCTCTTCGCGTTCTTCAGGCGACTGAAGCCGCTCTTTTTCGGGGGGCGGCGTATCGTTAATCAGAAACGGCTTGACCGAGTGGTACTGCTTGAAGAACTGGGTCATATCGACAATCAGATCCCGAACCACGGGCAGCCCGGGTAGCGGCCGCAACACAATGGGCTCCTTTAGCTCACGAAGATTGGTGATACAAGCGAGCCCATTTTTGCCATTGATATTCATGGCGTCCGAGCCGCAGACGCCTTCGCGGCAAGACCGACGAAACGACAAGGAGTCGTCCTGATCGCTTTTGATGCGCATTAACGCATCGAGCAGCATCTTATCGGTGTCTTTGAGTTCCACCGTCAGATCCTGCATATACGGCTTTGCGTCTTTATCAGGGTCGTAACGGTAAATTGAAAACCGAACGCTTCGGGCGGTCATGATCAGAAAGTCCTTTTCTTGGGCACAAAGGTTTCAACAGTCAGCGGCTTGAGATTCACGGGCTTGTAATCCAGCCGATTACCTTCAGAATACCAAAGCGAGTGGCGCATCCAGTTGGCATCATCACGCTCAGGAAAATCTCGGTGGGCATGGGCCCCGCGGCTTTCCTTGCGGGCCTCTGCCGATGTAATGGTGGCCTTGGCCGTCTCCATCAGGTTATCCAACTCGAGGGCCTCGATGCGCGCGGTATTAAATACCTTTGATTTGTCCGCTACATGGACCCGCTTAGCCCGCTCGGCAATCTCGAGAATCTTTGCCTTGCCCTCGGAGAGTAGTTCTTCGGTGCGAAAGACGCCGCAATAGTGCTGCATGGTGTCGCGAATGTCCTGCGCCACATCCTGTACTCGCTCGCCTGAGGTCGAGGCCTCGAGCCGGGCAAGCCGGGAGAGCGACAAATCCGCGCCAGTTGTCGGCAGATCCTTGTGAAGCTTGTCTTTTAGGTTCGCGCCGACAATATGATTTCCTGCAGCGCGGCCAAAGACCACCAGATCCAAAAGCGAATTCGTGCCCAAGCGGTTGGCGCCGTGAACGGAGACGCAGGCGCACTCCCCGATTGCATAAAGGCCACTAATAATCGCATTCGGGTTGCCGCCCTTGGGTGCAACCACCTGGCCATGAATATTGGTAGGAATGCCCCCCATCTGATAGTGAATCGTGGGCACCACGGGAATAGGCTCTTTGATCGGATCCACGTTGGCAAACTTGATGGCGATCTCGCGAATCGAGGGCAGCTTTTTCATGATCTTCTCAGCGCCCAGGTGATCGAGCTTGAGCAGCACGTGATCTTTTTTCGGTCCGCAGCCGCGACCCTCTTTGATCTCTTGATCCATTGATCGCGACACGAAGTCACGCGGTGCGAGATCCTTTAGGGTGGGCGCATAGCGCTCCATGAACCGCTCGCCATCGCAATTGAGCAAGATGCCGCCTTCGCCCCGAACACCCTCTGTAATCAAGACGCCCGCGCCTGCAACACCGGTGGGATGGAACTGCCAAAACTCCATGTCCTCCAGTGGGATGTCTGCGCGAGCTGCCATGCCCATGCCGTCACCCGTATTGATAAAGGCATTTGTCGAGGCAGCCCAGATGCGGCCCGCGCCTCCAGTTGCAAACACGGTCACTTTGGCCTCAAGGATCATGACCTCGCCGGTCTCCATTTCGAGCGCTACAACCCCGACGCAGTCGCCATCAGCATCACGAATGATGTCCAGCGCCATCCATTCCACGAAAAATTGAGTCCGTGCACGAACATTGCGCTGATACAGCGTGTGCAGTAAGGCATGGCCAGTACGATCGGCTGCGCAACACGAGCGCTGCACCGGCTTTTCACCAAAGTTGGCGGTATGGCCACCGAAGGGCCGCTGATAAATCGTGCCATCAGGGTTGCGATCAAACGGCATGCCAAAGTGCTCTAATTCATACACGACCTTGGGCGCCTCACGGCACATGAACTCAATGGCATCCTGATCACCGAGGTAGTCAGATCCCTTCACCGTATCGAACATATGCCAGTACCAGCTGTCATCGCTCATGTTACCAAGCGAGGCGCCAATACCGCCCTGGGCTGCAACAGTGTGTGAGCGCGTGGGAAACACTTTGGAGAGCACTGCTACATTCAGGCCAGCCTCTGCGAGCTGCAGCGAGCAGCGCATGCCTGCACCACCTGCGCCAACGATCACCGCATCGAACCTGCGGCGAGGCAGATTCTTTGTCTGATTTGACATCACTTCAGCCACGATCACACCCTCCAAAGAATTTCGATCGCCCACACGCCGCAGCCCACCAGCCACAGGATGGTGAAGATCTGCAGACCAAGACGGATGCCGACTGGCTTGACATAGTCCATCCAAATATCACGAATGCCCACCCAGGCGTGATAAATCAGCGCCAGCAGCGCCAAGAGTGTGAACACCTTCATGCCCGTCGAAGCGAAGATGCCGGCCCACCCACCGTAGCCCGGCTCGGCGGCAAGCAGCGCCATCACAAACAGCACGATCGCGTACGTCCCGATCACGGCAGCCGTAACACGCTGGGCCAGCCAATCACGCAGGCCATAGTGGGCACCGACCACAAGCCGCTTTGGCCCGATATTGCTCGAAGAATTCGTCGTCGCGCTCATGGCTCAGAAGGCTCCAAAAATTTTTAGCCAGGCCAACAGTGAGCAGCCCAGCGTTGCAATCAGGACTGCCCTGCCCCAGGAAGCTGACTGCTCTTTGGCCAGTCCGATATGCAGATCGCTAAAAAGGTGGCGTATGCCCGCGAATAGATGGTGCAAAAAGGCCCAGGCCAGGCCACAGAGAATGAGTTTCACCAGAAACGAATCCAGCACCTCCATCAGTTGCGCATAACTGAGCTCAGAGGTGATGCTCCAATCAAATAGCAACAGCATGAGCGGCAAGGCAAGGAACATTGCGGCGCCGCTGACCCTGTGCAGGATCGACACAACTCCTGCTGCGGGAAGCCGATATTGAAGAATCTGCGTGATATGAATATTACGAAACTGCGGGCGCGACTTTTTCGAAAGTTCGCTCATGGATCCCCCTGAAGGACTAACCACTTTTTCTTATTGTGCTCCGCGAGATTATAAGAGCCCTTTTTGACACCGCCTAGGGTGAACCCTAAACTCTGCCTAGTTTTCCGACCTTAAAACATGACTCTTTCCCAAGGAGCGACCGTGAGCCAGACCAAATCCCCCATGCGAATCGCTGTGACCGGCGCTGCCGGCCAGATCGGCTACAGCCTGCTGTTTCGTATCGCCAACGGCGACCTGCTCGGCAAAGACCAGCCGGTCGTCTTGCAGCTACTGGAAATTCCCGACGAAAAAGCTCAGAAAGCCCTGAAGGGCGTCATGATGGAAATCGATGACTGCGCCTTCCCGCTACTGGCTGGGATGACAGCGCACAGTGACCCCATGACCGCCTTTAAAGATATCGACATCGCGCTGCTGGTTGGCGCCCGCCCGCGGGGCCCAGGAATGGAGCGCAAGGATTTGCTGTCTGCGAACGCGCAGATCTTTACCGCCCAGGGCAAGGCGCTGAATTCGGTCGCTAAACGCACCGTTCGGGTGCTTGTCGTGGGCAATCCCGCCAACACGAACGCCTACATTGCAATGAAGTCGTCCCCGGATCTACCCAAAAAGAACTTTACAGCCATGCTCAGGCTGGACCACAACCGGGCCCTCTCGCAGATTGCCTCAAAGACCGGTAAGCCGGTAGGCGCTATTGAGAAGCTGGTTGTGTGGGGCAATCACAGCCCCACCATGTACCCCGATTACCGGTTTGCAACCATCGCTGGTCAGAGCGTGAAATCCATGATCAACGACGAGGCCTGGAATAGGGATGTCTTTCTTCCGACCGTCGGCAAGCGCGGCGCGGCGATTATTGATGCCCGCGGCCTGTCGTCCGCTGCCTCGGCAGCCAACGCAGCGATTGACCACATGCGCGACTGGGTGCTCGGCACCCAAGGCAAGTGGGTCACCATGGGCATCCCATCCGATGGCTCTTACGACATCCCGCAAGAGATCATTTATGGCTATCCCGTTACCTGCTCAGGCGGTGAGTACCAGATTGTCCAGGGCCTGGAGATCGATGGGTTTTCCCGTGAGCGGATGACGCACACGCTTAACGAACTGCTCGAAGAGCGTGATGGCGTAAAGCACCTTTTGGGATAAATCGACAATGCCCGTCCTGCATCCGGATGAAGTCCTGTTTCAGGGCTCCGGACAGGGCACCGCCGCACCATCGTGTTGCGAGCACTATGCAGGTGATGAAAAAAAACTGCGCAAAGCATTTGCGCTCCAGCAGGAGTTGGCCGGCGCCTTTGATGTCACCGCAGACCTGGAAGATGGGGCAGCCTCGGGCCAAGAGGAGACCACGGCCCGATTGGCGGCTGGAATTCTCTCTGAGCCACGGCCCCTCGGGCATCGCGCTGGCTGCCGGGTCCACCCAGTGGATCACCCCGCCTTTGAATTAGACGTAACACTCCTACTCGCTGCCAAACCCGCACAGCTGGCCTACATCACCATTCCAAAACTTACCGGAATGGCCCAGCTCCAGCAGGCGCTTAAGGTACTGGACTCGGCTGCACGAAAATCAGGCTTTGGTGTTGATATTGCGCTTCAGATTCTGGTTGAAGATGAAGGCGTGATTTATGAACTCTCTGAGATTGCCGCCCACCCGAGGGTGCGGTTTATCTCATTTGGACAGATGGATTTCACAAGCAGTCACCGCGGTGCAATTCCTGTCTCGGCCATGAAAAGCCCAGGCCAGTTCGATCATCCCTTAATGCGCCGAGCCAAGCTGGAAATCAGCGCTGCCTGCCATGCCAGCGGAAAAATTCCGACCCATAATCCGACCACCGATTTTCGTTCTGCCACGCAGGCGGGCGAGGATGCCTTCAGGGCCCGTCATGAATTCGGCTTTTTGCGCATGTGGAGTATTCACCCTAATCAGATCCGTCAGATTCTTGCTGCCTTTGGCCCAAGCCATGGTGAGATTGAGGATGCAAGCCGAATTCTGCTGTCGGCCCAGGCGGCAGACTGGGGGCCGATCGCTGACCGTGGGCTGCTGCATGATCGGGCAAGTTATCGTTACTTCTGGGACTTACTAAAACGCGCCCAATCGGCCGGCGGGGATATTCCGCAGGCAGCGCGTCAGGCTTTTTTCTAAAATAAGGCCACTGCGCAGCATGGCGCCATTTTGCGCCACTTAAAACAACAAAGCGACTTCAGGGAGCACGCTATGCCACACAATCTTCACAACAGCCTTCGCGAATTCAAAACTGCCGCAGGCAAAACCGGAAAGTTTTATAGCCTACCCGCCCTAGAGCAGGCAGGCGTTGCGAAAATTTCCCGACTCCCAGTTTCGATTCGAATCGTGCTGGAGGCAGTGCTGCGCAACTGCGATGGCAAAAAAGTCACCGAGGCGCACGTGAAACAGCTTGCCAACTGGGGGCCGACCGCACAACGTGTCGATGAAATTCCTTTCGTAGTGGCCCGAGTCGTCTTACAAGATTTCACAGGTGTGCCGCTTCTTGCGGATCTTGCAGCAATGCGCAATATCGCCCATGACATGGGAAAAAATCCAAAACTGATTGAACCCCTTGTGCCGGTTGACCTGGTGGTCGACCACTCGGTAATGATTGATCACTACGGCAAAAAAGATGCGCTCGATCTGAATATGAAGCTTGAGTTTCAGCGCAATGAAGAGCGTTACCAGTTTATGAAATGGGGCATGCAGGCCTTTGACACCTTTAAGGTCGTGCCCCCGGGTATTGGAATCGTGCATCAAGTCAACCTCGAGTACCTGGCCCGCGGTGTACACGCCAAAGAAGGCATCACCTACCCCGATACGTTAGTCGGCACCGATAGCCATACCACCATGATCAACGGCATTGGCGTAGTGGGCTGGGGCGTTGGCGGCATTGAGGCCGAAGCTGGCATGCTGGGTCAGCCCGTGTACTTTTTAACCCCCGATGTGGTGGGTGTCAATCTTACGGGTAAATTGCCTGAAGGTTGTACTGCAACCGATCTTGTGCTGACCATCACCGAAATGCTTCGCAAAGAGAAAGTTGTCGGGAAGTTCGTTGAATTTTTTGGTGAGGGTACTGCATCGCTGTCTCTGCCCGATCGGGCGACGATTGCCAACATGGCCCCGGAATATGGAGCGACCATGGGATTTTTCCCGGTCGATGGCGTCACGGTGGACTTCATGCGGGCTACGGGCCGCACTTCGGATGAGGTCGACGCGTTTGAGGCCTACTTCAAAGCTCAGGAGCTATTCGGTATCCCGAAAGCTGGTCAGATTGACTACACAAAGTCGCTCTCACTGGATCTCGCAAGCATTAAGCCCTCGGTGGCCGGCCCCAAGCGGCCGCAGGATCGCATCGAGCTATCGAGCCTGAAAAAAACATTCGGTGAATTGTTCTCCAGGCCAGTCGCAGAAAATGGCTTTGCGCAGCCTGCAGCAGCCCTAACCAAGCGTATCAAAG
>JBILVT010000046.1:0-14183 GCA_044370275.1 Burkholderiaceae bacterium
GCCATGCCCAGGGCGCATCACTGGCCTTCACTTACCAGAACGAACGATTCGAGCAGCGTGTAAAGGAGATGGCCGCTGAGTTCGACAGCAGCCTGTGTTTTCCGCTCGATGTCGCGGAGGACGCCCAGATTGCTGCCTGCTTTGAGGGGCTGTCTAAACATTGGCCGCATTTTGATGGGCTCGTGCACGCTATTGCTTTTGCGCCACGCGAGGCCATCGCGGGCCAATTTCTTGATGGCCTTTCGCGTGAGGGCTTTCGACTCGCCCACGAAATCTCTGCTTACAGCTTTCCCGCCCTTGCGAAGGCGGCGTTGCCGTTGATGCGAGGCCGTGCAGGGTCAATTCTGACCCTGTCTTATCTTGGCGCAGAGCGGGTGGTCTCGAACTACAACACCATGGGACTTGCCAAGGCGAGCCTTGAGGCTGCCGTGCGTTACCTAGCTTCAGACCTTGGTCCGAAAAATATTCGCGTCAATGGCATTTCAGCCGGCCCCGTGCGGACGCTGGCCGCCGCAGGCATTAAGGGATTTAGTCGAATTCTCGATCTCGTAGAGCAGACCGCACCCCTGCGGCGTAACGTGACAATCCAAGATGTCGGCAACGTGGCCGCCTTTTTGCTGTCCGATCTTGCAGCGGGTGTGACCGGTGAGGTGACATTTGTTGATGGGGGATTCAATAAGGTTGCGGTGAATGTCGTTGAGTAGTCCATGACCCGTCGCATCGATGTCAGGATCCTGACGCCGTTTGGCGCCGAATCCGGGATGGGCAACTGGCGCACGGCGAGCCGCTATGCCCAGATGTTGCGTGCGGGTGGCCTGAGCGCGTCCGTTTTTGGCCCCACCGCGATTGCCGATGCCTGCATCGAATCGGGTCAGCGGACCGTAGCGATCGTTCTAAATGCACATCTGTCGGCGCAAGAGGTGGATGCCTTTGTTCGGGCGGGCATTCCTGTGATGCTGGTGATGACAGGAACCGATATCTATGGCGCCCTAAGGCCAGAGCAACGCGGATCCCCCCAATATTTGCGGGCGGAGTCCGCTTTGAAGAGTGCCGCGTTAATTGTTACGCTGCAGAGCGAGGCGAGCGCAGAAATACGATCGCGCTGGCCCGGACTGGCTGATCGGGTCCATACGCTGATGCAGACTTCGCCAGTTCGGAAACCGTTTTCGCCGCAAGTGACTTTGCAAAGTAAAACCGTACGATTTTTAATTGCCGCCCATATTCGCGAAGAAAAAGATCCCCGGACCGCATTTTTTGGATTCCATCGCGCCTTTCCAGAGGGCTGGGGCCGCCGCTGGGATGGCAGCCGCGTACCAGTGCGATTGATTCATGTTGGCAGTCACCGAGATCGGGCGCTTGCACAAGAGATGTTGCAGCTCTCCGGACAGTTTCCCGGCATTCTGTTAGAGGGTCCGCTAACCCACGCGCAGACCATGCGACGGATGACCCATGTGCATTGTCTGATTCAGCCCTCGGTTTCCGAGGGCGGGGCCCTGGTTGTGGCAGAGGCGGTCGGCTGCCGTCTGCCCGTTATTGCCTCTGATATCGCTGCGCATCGGGCGCAGCTCGGCAAAGAGGACCCTGGCCTTTTTCCTGTGGGAGATGTGCAGGCCCTTGCGTCTCGGCTTATCGAATTTGTTAGCCATGAAGCGTTTTCTACGCAGTTGCGATCGCATCAGCTGGCGGTCGCAGCAACCCTGACCTCACCGGCGCAAGAGCGCGATGAATTGGTTAGACTCGTGCGGCGCCTGGCAGAGTTTTTACCGAAAGAGTCCTCATGAACGCCCCCCAATCCACATCCGCTCCACGACTGACCTCACTTGCTCACGGGGGAGGCTGCGGCTGCAAGATTGCCCCGGCAATTCTTTCGCAGATTCTGGCCAAAATGCCGGCGGGCGTGATGCCGAAAGAGCTGCTGGTGGGCACGGAGACCAGTGATGATGCGGCGGTTTGGCGGCTTAATGATCAGCAGGCCTTGGTCGCAACCACCGATTTTTTTATGCCGGTTGTCGATGACCCCAGAGATTTTGGAGCAATTGCTGCAACCAATGCCATTTCCGATATCTATGCGATGGGCGCACAGCCGATTCTCGCGCTGGCCTTAGTCGGCATGCCGGTGAGCGTGCTGCCACCCGAAACGGTCGCTGAAATCCTGCGTGGTGGACAGCAGGTCTGCCAGGCCGCAGGGATTCCAATCGCAGGCGGCCACACGATTGACTCGGTCGAGCCGATTTACGGCCTGGTGGTGCTGGGCCTGGCCCATCCAGATCACATTCGTCGCAATCGCGATGCGCGAAGTGGCGATGTGTTAATTCTCGGTAAAGGATTGGGTGTTGGCGTGTACTCAGCGGCATTTAAAAAAGAGACGCTCTCTGCAGCGCTTTATCAAGAGATGATTGCCTCGACCACCCAACTCAATACTGTAGGCGCGGTGCTGGGCAAGGATCCGGCGGTTCATGCGCTCACCGATATCACGGGCTTCGGATTGGCGGGCCATATTCTGGAGATCGCGCGAGGCTCGGGTTTAGATGCAGAGATCAAGGTCTCGGCGCTGCCAGTGCTGCCCGGTGTGACAGAACTGATTGCCTCGGGACACTTTACCGGCGCATCGGATCGCAACTGGGAGAGCTACGGTGCTGATATCGAGCTTGCGGATGTTGCGGGCCCGGAGCAACGGATTTTGGTTACGGATCCGCAGACCAGCGGCGGCTTATTGGCCTGTGTTGGGCCTGAGGCAGTGGATCGTGTTCTCGCTGCGTTTCGGCAGGCGGGGTTTCAGCGGGCTGCGGCCATCGGGGTGATGACGGATCGGAAGTCGGATCGTTCCCGGGTCAAGTTCGTAAGTTAACGCGGAAATGCAGCGATGAAGGCTTATCACGATCTGATGCGTCATGTGCTCGAAAATGGTGCGCCCAAGACTGATCGCACCGGCACAGGAACGCGCTCTGTGTTCGGCTGGCAGATGCGGTTTGATCTTCTTGATGGTTTCCCTTTGGTGACCACCAAGAAGCTTCACACCAAATCCATCATTCATGAACTGCTCTGGTTTCTCTCGGGCTCATCGAATGTACGGCCGTTGCAAGAGCGTGGCGTCACCATCTGGGATGAGTGGGCCCGCGAGGACGGCGATCTTGGGCCAGTGTACGGCCGGCAGTGGCGGTCCTGGCCCGCACCATCGCCAGAGCACCCAGATGCCGTAATTGACCAGATCTCGCAACTGATGCGGGATTTAAAAAACACACCCGACTCGCGCCGGCTAATTGTCTCGGCGTGGAATGTCGCGCAGATTCCGCAGATGGCGCTGGCCCCCTGCCATGCGCTATTTCAGTTTTATGTTGCAGAGGGACGTCTGTCATGCCAGCTCTATCAGCGCAGTGCCGATATTTTCTTGGGTGTGCCGTTTAATATTGCTAGCTATGCGCTGCTGACCCACATGGTGGCGCAGCAGGCGGATCTATTGCCGGGTGACTTTATCTGGACGGGAGGGGACTGCCACCTGTATTCGAATCATCTCGACCAGGCCCGCGAACAGCTCTCTCGGGAGCCCTATCCGCTTCCGAAGTTGGCGATCAAGCGACGACCGCCATCAATCTTTGATTATCAGTTCGAAGATTTTGAGGTCGTTGGCTATCAGTCGCATCCTCATATCAAAGCGCCAGTCGCCGTCTGATGGCAGCGCTGATTCTCCTAGCGGCGATTGGCCATCGGCGTGTCATTGGGCGTGACAATCAGCTGCCATGGCATTTACCCGAGGATTTAAAGCACTTTAAAGCGTTAACGACTGGTCAGGTGGTCGTGATGGGCCGCAAGACCTTCGAGTCGATCCGCGATCGGCTTGGCCGGCCACTGCCCAATCGGCACTCGGTCGTGCTGACGCGCGATCTTCACTGGCGGCCGACTTGGTCAGGTGATGCGCAAGGATCCGAGGTGTCGGTGCTCCATCGGCTTGAGGCGTTGACTTCGATTGACGCCCCATCAATTTATATCATTGGTGGGGCAGAAATTTACGCGCTGACGCTGCCCCTAGCGGCGGCTATGGAGATTACGGAAGTCGATCTTGATGTCGCAGGAGATGCGTTTTTTCCGGAGTTTGAGCCGGATCATTGGCAGATAACTGCTGGGCCGTGGCAGCTCAACGCGTCTGCGGGCCATCGCTATCGATTCGTACGCTACAGTAAAGCGTTAAAGGCCTAATTGAAGGCTTGATTTTTTTGGGAAGTCCTATGTTGCGATTGTCCGTGTTGATTGTCGGATCGGCTTTACTGGTGGTGGGCTGCGGAAAGCCGCCCGAGCTCGCTCCCGCCCCGCGAACCGTGAAGGTCTTTACGGTGGGCCAGTCGGTTGAGTCCGACCCCTCTTCAGATGCGGTGACCATGCCTTCTGCAATCGCCCGAGATCCGGCTGCGCTGGCATTTGATGCGGGTGGCAGGGTGATGGCGGTAATGGTGGCGGTCGGAGATGAAGTCCGATCGGGCCAGGCGTTAGCCCGACTGGATCCACGCGATCTGGCCTTGAGCGAGTCCTCTGCAAAAGTTCAGTTTGATGCTGCCCAGGCAGAGCTGGAGTTTGCCGAGAGTGATTTCCGCCGCTATGCAGATTTACACGCTAAGGGATTTATTTCAAAGGCAGAGCTCGATCGGCGTCGGGCTCAGCTGCAGGTTGCTAGGGCCCGTTTTGAGTCCACAGCAGATCAGCTCGGCTTTATTACCCTGCGTGCGATTGAGCCCGGTGTGGTCCAGTCGGTATTGATTCGATCAGGATCAGCCGTGCAGCCCCGGCAAGTTGCTGTGATGTTGAAAGTCTCGGGCCCAAAGCAGGCGCGATCGTCTGGTACCCGCGCTGCTGCAATGCTGATTCCGCTGTCATCGCTCATCGATGGAAAGGCCGTGTACAAGATGGTTGATCAGGCCGATGGCACACTTCGGCTCTCCCGCGTTGAAGTCAGCCTTGGGCAGGTCTCGGAGCAGTCGGCCGAAGTCCTGAAAGGCCTCACACGCGGCGATCGTATTGTCGCGGCTGGCACGCACCTGCTTGCCGACGGTGAGTCCGTTCGAATTTTCAACCCTTAATTACTAAAAGCCAGCAGCTGCATGTTTCGCGAGCACTTTAATTTATCGCGTTGGGCGATCGAGCACCCTGCGTTGGTGCGCTATTTGATGGTCGTGCTGCTGTTGATGGGCGTGGGCGCCTATTTTCAGCTCGGCCAAGATGAAGATCCGCCATTTACATTTCGCGCGATGGTCATTCGTGCGGCCTGGCCGGGTGCAACCGCCATGCAGGTCGCCGAGCAGGTTACCGATCGGCTGGAGCGCACGCTACAAGAAGTACCTTACGCCGACAAGATTCGTAGCTACTCGCGGCCTGGCGAGTCACTGATTATTTTTCAGCTCAAAGACACCTCACCGCCTTCTGAGGTCAGTCAGATCTGGTACACCGTTCGAAAAAAGATCGGTGATGCCCGGGCCAGCCTGCCTGCGGGTGTGCAGGGCCCATTTTTTAATGATGAATTTGGCGATACGTTTGGTGTGATCTATGCGATGTCGGCTCCCGGATATGCAGCCCGGGATGTTCGCGATTTTGCCAATCAGGTCAGACAAGAGTTGTTGCGGACCGAAGATGTTGGGAAAGTTGAGATCTATGGACTCCAGGAAGAGCGGGTCTATATCGAATTATCGCGTCGCCGGCTTGCGCAGTACCAGCTGACTGTTGCCCAGGTCGCCAATCAGATTGGGGCACAAAATGCGATCGAATCTGGCGGCACGCTGTCGACCGATCAACGTGATCTTACCCTGCGTGTAGAGGGGGCAGTGGGTTCGCTGGAGGCTCTACGCGAGATGCCGCTGCGATCAGGCGGTCAACTCATAAGGCTTGGTGACATTGCGGAGATTCGACGCCAGACGCTGGATCCTCCACAGACAAAAGTTCGCTTTCAGGGCCAGGAAGTGGTAGCGCTCGGAGTCTCCATGCGCCGAGGCGGTGACATCGTTGCCTTGGGTGCGCGGCTAAATACGCGACTTGTGCAGATTCAAAATGAATTGCCCGCTGGCGTAAATCTTGCACAGGTTCAGGACCAGCCGCAGGTGGTGGCTCGCTCGGTCAATGAGTTTGTAAAAACACTGACCGAGGCCATTGTGATCGTACTGGGTGTTAGCCTGCTGGCTCTCGGGCTGCATCGGCATCCATGGCGAATCGATCCGCGGCCGGGGCTGGTCGTGGCCATCAGTATTCCGTTGGTGCTTGCTGTTACGTTTCTGATCATGAAGCTTTGGGGTGTGGGCCTACACAAGATCTCTCTCGGTTCACTCATCATCGCGCTGGGGCTTTTAGTGGATGACGCCATCATTGTGGTGGAGATGATGGTGAGAAAGCTTGAGGAGGGCGAGGACCGCATCTCAGCGGTGACTGCTGCCTATTCTTTAACTGCGATGCCGATGCTCACCGGCACGCTGATCACCGCAGCCGGTTTTCTTCCAATCGGTATCGCAAAATCTACCGTAGGTGAGTACACCTTTGCGATTTTTGCGGTGACTGCTGCAGCTTTGATCGTATCGTGGTTTGTATCGGTGATTTTTGTACCTTATTTAGGCTATCGGATGCTGCGCGCTCCCAAGGCCAATGCCACCGTACCGCAGGAGCATTTTGATACGCCGTTTTATCGGCATCTGAGATCCGTTGTGGCCTGGTGTGTCGATTATCGTAAGACCACGATTGCCATCACAGTGGTCGTACTGCTGCTTGGCACCTTTGGCATGTCGCGTGTACAGCAGCAGTTTTTTCCGGATTCCTCCCGGCCAGAAATCATGGTGGATGTCTGGCTGCCAGAGGGCACAAGCGTTACCGCATCAGAGGACTACGCAAAGCGACTCGAGCGTCGCATGCTTGAGGCTCCGGGTATTGCTTCAGTCACATTTTGGGTGGGGACTGGCGCCCCCCGATTCTTTCTGCCTCTGGATCAGATTCTGCCGCGCAGCAATGTCTCGCAGGCGGTTGTGGTGGCAAAGACGGCAGAGGATCGTAAACGGCTGATTGGGTTTCTGAGTCGTGAATTACCGCAGGCCTTTCCCGAGGCCCGAATCCGTGTGCGGCTGCTGCCTAATGGGCCGCCGGTTCCTTATCCGGTGCAGTTTCGAGTGGTTGGACCTGAGCCTCAAACCATCAAGGCCGTTGCAGAAGAATTAAAGTCTACGATGCGTCAGGATGCGCGGCTGCTCGGCGTCAACGATAACTGGAATGAGCAGATCGCCGTGGTACGTGTTGATGTTGATCCCGCCCGCGCGCAGCAGTTTCGTGTGTCCGCCCAGTCTGTCGCCCAGGTGCTCGCGGCGCAATTCAGTGGCGTGCCCGTGGGCCAGTATCGCGAGGCTGATCGGCTCTTGCCGATTGTGTTGCGACTGCCGCAGAGCGAGCGTCTGCAGACCGCACAGATTTCTGAGACCCTGATTCCGTCAGCGTCGGGTCTCGCGGTACCGTTACATCAGGTCGCAACGGTGCGGCCGGTCTGGGAGCCGGGCATTGTCTGGCGTGAGGGCCGAGAGTATGCGGTGACTGTCCAGGCTGATGTCATCGACGGAGTCCAGGGCGCAACGATGACGTCGGCGTTGCTGAAGGCCTTCGAGCCGATGAACTCAAAACTGCCGGCAGGAGTTCGTATTGAGGTGGGCGGGGCGGTAGAGGAGAGCTCAAAGGGTCAGGTCTCGATCGCTGCCGGGATGCCGATCATGCTCTTCATTATTTTCACGCTGCTTGTGATCCAGCTGCAGAGTTTTTCACGGGCTTTGCTGGTTTTTTTAACAGGTCCTATGGGGATCGCGGGCGCTGCGGTATCACTCTTGGTGCTGGATCGGCCCTTCGGATTTGTCGCCATGCTCGGGGTTATCGCTTTATCGGGCATGATCATGCGCAATTCGGTAATTCTGATTGATCAGATCGAGCAGGATCGGCGGCGTGGTATTCCCGACCGATCTGCAGTGATTGAGTCCGCGGTTCGGCGCTTTCGGCCAATTGTGCTTACGGCAGCAGCGGCCGTTTTGGCAATGATTCCGCTTTCAAACAGCGTATTCTGGGGTCCGATGGCAGTGGCGATCATGGGGGGGTTAATTTTGGCGACGGTGCTCACCGTGCTCTCGCTTCCCGCGATGTATGCCGCCTGGTTCAGGATCGCGCGGTAGCTGCCTGCGCAGATGAAGCGTGTTGCCGTCTCTCTGCTGTTGGCCCATATTCTTTCGTTGCTGGGGTTTTCGACCTATGCGGTTGCGCTGACACAGCTTCAGCAGGAATGGGCCTTAAGCAATAGCGAGGCCGGCTGGATCGCCAGTGGTTTTTTTATCGGCTACGTCGCGACGGTCTCGACCTGGTCAAGCCTGACAGATGTGATGGACGCACGTCGGATTTACACCGCGGGTAGTTTCATCGCGGCATCGGCTGGATTCGGCTTTGCGCTCGGGGCCGAGGGCTTTCTTTCGGCGTTATTTTTCCAGGTGCTGTTGGGTATGGGAATTGCCGCCACTTATATGCCCGGGCTAAAGATTCTGTCGGATCGGACCCGCGGCCGTGAGCAATCGAGATTCGTCGCCTTTTACACCGCTTTTTTTGGCCTCGGGGCCGCATCCTCGCTCTTGATTGCGGGCCAGACGTTGCCGCGACTCGGTACCCACTGGACTTTTTTTCTTTGTGGATTGGGCCCACTAATGGCGGCTTTGTTGGTGCTGGCCAGCACCCGGCCATTGGCCCATGAGCGGCATCCGACTCCAGTGGCCTGGTCAATGCAGCGCTTATTTCCGATTCATACCTGGCAGGCAGTACTTCGGGATCGGCGGTGCTTGGGTTACACCGTGGGGTATGGTGTTCATTGCGCGGAGCTTTTCGGCTCGCGGGCCTGGTCGGTCGCATTTCTCGCCTTTAGCGTAAGCCTTCTGCCCCCAGGAACACTCACGGTCGTTTCCGCTGCAACTGCTGCCGCGATCGTCAGTGTCTTTTCTGTGCCGGCGTCGATTCTTGGAAACGAAGTCGCCTTGCGGATTGGCCGTCGTGCATGGATCGTAATGGTGATGGGCCTGACCTCGGTGGTCGGTGTGCTGATGGCACTCGCCTCAGGCGTTAGCTGGTGGCTTGTGTTCGGACTCTTTCTGGTTTATTCCATGCTGATCATGGCGGATTCGGCCACGCTGACCGCGGGGCTGGTGGCGTCGGCACAGTCCGAAGTGAAAGGGGCGGCCATGGGCCTGTATTCGCTGATCGGGTTTGGTGTGGGTGGTGTGATTGGCCCGGCGGTGTTTGGCGCTGCCTTAGATCTCTCCGGTGGCGGCGCCTCTGCAATGGATTGGGCAATCGGTTTCGCAGCGTTGGGCGCAGGCTGCCTGCTTTTCCCGCTGTTTGATTACGGGCTGCATCGCAGCAGCCCCTTTAAGGTCTCTTCTTGAAAAGCGTAATGCTGCGAGAGGCAAGAATAATTTCGACAAGATAAAGCACGCAGGCAGCGATGAAGCTGCCAAAGCCAAGCAAGAATGTTGTGGCGACCCAATGCGACAGCTGCAGGCGGCCTTGTAAACCGGTGGAGTAAAAAAGTTCAACCACCGTCAATCCAATCAGCACAGCACACAGCACCATCAGGGCAGTCGCACCATTGATGATCTTGCGGCGCTGATCTAGCGACTGAAGTTCGATCATGAATTGATCAAATCTCGGCTCAGTCGAAGGACTGCTCTGGATCAGGATATCTTCAAGCGCACGGCCGCGATCGATAACGCGGGCAAGTCGAATGCCGAGTGCATTGAGCATTCCAGCAACACCCGTAAGCAGAAAGACTGGTGCGATCGCCAGCTGGATTGCCTCGGTTAGCGGGTTAATAGATTCCGCTGCCGGCATCATGAGGGCTCCTTATCGCTCGCAGTAGTTTCGTTGCGCTGATGACGAGCCGCCTCCTGATCTTTTTTGATGCTGCGCAGCTGCCAGATCCCGAAGGCCAGCACGCCGCCAAAAATCAGCAGACCTTCTAGCGCGACGATCAGGGTAGCGTCTGACATAAGTCTTGATTAAACAGCATCACTGAGCGAGTGGTGGTTCAAATGTCTCGCACCCGGGTGATCCATTCCAACACCTGATCTGAGGCAACCTCTGGAGTCATGGCGTGATTTGCAGCGACCACAATGTACTTGCTCAGCGGGTTCGAGGGCGTCTTATCGTAGGCGTAAGCTGCGCCTCCAGGATATAGAGGATCCATTGTTCCGATGACCCACATGAAAGGTACTGATTTTTTAAACCGGGACGCTGATAGCGCCATATTCCCTAGGCCATCAGGCCGGAAGTAGCTATAAAAGACATCCGCCCTGATCGAGAAGGTTTTTCGTTCTCCTTGATTGAGATCGGTGAATTCAAGCAAAGCTTCTGGCCGTCCCTCTGCTACATGCTTTTTTGCGGTCTCAATCAGCGACCGATTCATGCCCATTTGATACATCGCGTAGGGTGAATGTCCGGGGGCCAGCGCAATAACGCCGTCAATATCACCAAAAGTTGCCTGATAGGCCATGGAGGCGTTGGCCCCAAAGCTGTGGCCGCCAAGAAAAATCTTTTTGTAGCCTTTCTCTCGGTAACTCCGCACGGAATCCGAGAGTTTGGCGAGGGCCGCTTCATAGGTTTCATCGTAGTTACGATTTCTTGACCATGGCATCTCCCTGAGTTCGACATCGCAGACGCGCTGAACTTTCTCGGTAAGTACGCGCAGGTAGGGCGACTTCGGACCCCCCCACTTTCCGTGCATCATCACGACAACGCAGTCCCGGGCGATTGCGGGAAGGCAGAGGGCCGCAAAGATTAGTCCAAGTAAACTTTTCATGGGAAGTGGGGCAAGAGAAGGGTGGCTCCCCGACCTGGGCTCGAACCAGGGACCTACGGATTAACAGTCCGGTGCTCTACCAACTGAGCTATCGAGGATCAAAACAGCCTGAGAGTCTACACCATTCGACTCTGCCCCTCCAGGCGAGTAAAAAGCCCTAGAGTAATGGCTCCATTTTCTGATTCACGAGGTCGCTATGCAGCCCATGATTCCCTATGTCCCCGCTGATCTTCAGGAGCCGGCTGAGCTTGTCAATGCGATAAGAGCCCGAAGGGGAGGGGCGTTTATCAATTTGGATCGCATGCTGCTGCATAGCATTCCGTATGCCCGCGGCTGGAATATCTTCATGGGTGCCGTGCGACGAGAGCTCTCGTTGCCGGCAACGTTGCGTGAAATCGCAATGTGTGGTGTTGCAGTCCTCAACGGTGCGGAGTACGAATTCATTCACCACGCGCCCGAGCTTCTGGCTGCGGGGGGCACAGAAGCACAGGTCAAGCAGCTCAGATCGATTGGGAATGCGGATGCAAACTTATCCGCTTTTTCTGCGCTCGAGCAAGATGCCATTACGCTCACATGTCATATGACACGGGATATCAAAGTGCCCGCAGAGTTGATGCAACGGCTGCATCAAGCGCTGGGCGCAACACAATTGGTGGAGCTGGTCGGCGTAATTGCCGCCTACAACATGGTGTCGCGTTTTCTGATTGCGTTGGGTGTCACACCGGAGGCGGATGAGGGGGGCCGGTAGCCCCCGGGTGCAGCGTTTGTATTTAGCCACTGCCGCGACCAGACGGTGAGATCATTTGCCAACTGACGGTAGAAGATCTCCATCACAGGTGCGGCGACGTAGCCCAGATGGGGCGTATGGGTTACGCAAGGATGTGTCAGCAGCGGATGATTTTCCGCAATTGGCTCCTGGTCGAATACATCGAGAGCGGCATGGCCCGGGCGGCCTGAATCCAGCGCTGCAATCAGCCCCTCTTGATCAATGAGTCCGGATCGCGAGGTATTGACCAGCAATGCATCTCGGCGCATCAGCGAGTACTCAGTCTGGCCGATCACTCTCCGAGTGCGATCCGAGAGCACCAGATGCAGACTGATCACTTTTGAGGTCGCAATCAATTCGTTTTTCTCTACCCGACGTATCCCCAGCGAGGACGCCTGCTGATCCGTCAGGTTTTGGCTCCAGGCGACTACCTCCATGCCAAAGCCTTGAGCAATGCGTGCGACGCGACTGCCAATCGCGCCAAGGCCGATGACGCCGATCCGATCTCCCTCTAAAACGTCTGGCAGCGGATAGCGGGCATCATCAACAGGCCGCCAAAGTCCTTGCTGTGCCGTCTGCATCGCAGGCACGATCCGACGCGTTGCGGCCAAAATCAGGGCCCATGTGTGCTCCGCAGTGGAGGCTTTGTTGGGGCCGCTTGTAGTACCACTGACTTCAATACCGCGACTGCGGGCATGTCCGATGTCGACAGCCGCATTGCGTTCGCCTGTAAAGAGTAACCGTTTCAAACGGGGCAGCTGATCGATCACTTCTTTGGGAAAGGGTGTCCGTTCGCGCATCAGGCAGATTGCATCGAAATCTGCCAGTCTGCGGATCGCATCTTCTGGGGATTGAAACGGCGCGGAAAAAAATTGGACGTCAGCGAGCTGCTGTAATTCTGCCCAATCCGCACAGGAGAGCGCGCACTGCTCCCAGTCATCGCAAATGGCGATGCGAAGCTCTGATGCGACCGATCTCACCTCGGCCTCTTGTGCACGCTGCATGGGCCTCCTCGACGAAGAGTTTTTATTGTCGAGAGGCGACTTCCCGAGGTCACTCGGGAAAAGTCCTTAGGGTTTTACGCTAGCCTAGGCAGGGGGGTTCACAACACGCTGGCAACAGCGCGAACAACCCGGTCGATATTATTGGAATTCAAAGCAGCGACACAAATACGGCCGGTGCTGATGGCGTAGATGGCGTGTTCTTCGCGCAGACGGTCGACCTGCTGGGCACTTAGGCCAGAGAAGCTGAACATGCCGCGTTGTTTTGTAACAAACGAAAAATCCTGTTTCGTACCAAGGGCTTTGAGTTTTTCGGTGAAGGCCGTTCTCATCTGCCGAATCCGATCGCGCATCTCGCCGAGTTCTTGCTCCCAGAGCGCGCGCAACTCTGTGCTGTTCAGGACATCACTCACTATGCCGCCGCCATGGGTCGGCGGATTAGAGTAGTTGGTTCGAATAACCCGCTTGATCTGACTCAGCACGCGGGCAGCCTCATCTGCATGGGATGTGACCAGCGAGAGCGCGCCGACACGCTCACCGTACAGGGAAAAGGATTTCGAGAACGAGCTGGCCACCAGAAATGGCATTTCGGACTGAGCAAAAAGGCGCACCGCGGCGGCATCCTGATCGATTCCATCGCCAAAGCCTTGGTAGGCCAAATCAAGAAAGGGAATGAACTGCTTGGCCTTGCATAGGGCCACCACTTGTTCCCACTGCTGAAGATTGAGATCGACGCCAGTGGGGTTATGGCAGCAGGCGTGCAGCAGCACGATCGTCCGCTCCGGCATGCCCTTCAGGCTTTGGACCATGCCACCGAAATCCAGGCCATGGCTCTGGGGGTCGTAGTAGGTGTAGCTCTGGACAGTAAAGCCAGCACTTTCGAAGACCCCCCGGTGGTTTTCCCAGGTCGGGTCACTGATGGCGACTCGGCTATCCGGGCAGAGTCGGCGAAGGTATTCCGCCCCCACCCGAAGCCCCCCGGTTCCACCTAAGGCGTCAATGGTCACGACCCGACCGCTTGCAAGCACGGGACTATTGGCGCCAAAAAGCAGTGCTTGTACGGCTTTGTTATAGGCGGCCGGCCCATCGATGGGCTGATAGCCACGCGGCAGGCCTTTGGCGACTCGGGCTTCCTCAGCCTGTTTCACGGCCCGCAGCAGGGGCAGCTTGCCCTGGTCGTCGTAGTAGACCCCGACGCCAAGGTTCACCTTTTCTGGCCGCTGATCGGCAAGAAAGGTTTCAGTTAGGCCAAGGATCGGATCCTTCGGGGCCATCTCAACGGAGGAAAAAAGGCTTTGGGCTGGGCTGGTCATGAGGCAGTCAGAAGCCCTTTGTCAAGGGCTTGGAAGCAGAAAAAAAGGTGGAAATATGGGGCCTGCCGGAGGAAAATGCGCGATTGCACAATTTTTTAATCCGATAGAAATCAGCCGAAAAGTCTAGCATGGGTGTCCGTGAAAACCCCGGGGTCGTTCGCTTCCCCGGAAGCCCCTTCGAGCTCGCGCTTCCCTTTGAGCCGGCTGGCGATCAGCCGGAAGCGATCGCGCGCCTGGTGCAGGGCATCGAGGACGGCGCGGCTTACCAGACC
>JBILVT010000135.1:0-4064 GCA_044370275.1 Burkholderiaceae bacterium
CATCACAGGCCAGAATTAAATCCGCCTTGGCGAGATCCACCTTCGAGGTATGAATCGCACCGGCCTGCTGCGCAATCTGTACATGGCTCCACGTCGAGCCCCCTTTCTGGGCAAGACCTGCGGCATCCTGAGTCACGACAGACTTGCCCTCGATGTGGGCAGCAACACCCAGTAGCTGCCCAATCGTAATGACACCCGTACCACCAATGCCAGCAATCACGATGCGATAAGGCTGACTGCAATCGGGAATTTCGGGTGCGGGATCGGATTCGAAATTCGCCTCGCTGCGCGCAGGCGATGCAAGTGGTCCGATCGCCTTAGGCTTTTTAGGCCGCACGCCTTCAATTGTGACGAAACTTGGGCAGAAGCCTTTCAGGCAGGATTCGTCTTTGTTGCAACTGCTGTGATTGATCTGACGCTTTCGGCCAAACTCGGTCTCAAGCGGCTCAACTGATAAACAGTTACTCTGCTCAGAGCAATCCCCGCAGCCCTCGCAGACCAGATCGTTGATCACCACATAGCGCTCGGGATCTTGCAGGCGCCCACGCTTGCGTCGACGACGCTTTTCGGTCGCACAGGTCTGGTCATAAACAATGATCGTCGTGCCTTTGACTTCTCGTAATTCCCGCTGGAGTCGATCCAAGTCATCACGGTGCTCAACTGCGACACCGGCCTCTAGGACAACGCCGTTGTACTCCTCAAGGCGGTCGGTCACCACCACGACCCGAGCGGCGCCCTCGGCCACACAGCTTTTCACAATCTGCGGCACCGACAGGCCCTCGGGCCGCTCACCCACCTGCTGACCACCCGTCATGGCGACCGCATCGTTATAAAGAATCTTGAAAGTGATGTTGACGCCCGCAGCGATGCACTGACGAATCGCAAGAATTCCGCTGTGAAACCAGGTGCCGTCTCCCAGATTGGCAAAGACATGCTCTTCATGCGTAAACGGTGCCTGACCGACCCAAGGCACGCCCTCTCCACCCATCTGAGTAAAGGTGCTGGTCGATCGGTCCATCCAGATCGCCATGTAGTGGCAGCCAATTCCCGCTAAGGCCCGGCTACCCTCGGGCACACGGGTGCTGGTGTTGTGCGGGCAGCCGCTGCAAAACCAGGGCGGCCGCTCTGCCGACTGGCCAGAGGCCACCTTCAGCGATTGCTCTTTTGCCTCAATCACTGCAAGCCGCTGCTGCATACGGGCATCGATGTCTTCGGGCACGCCCATTTTGCGTAATCGACGTGCGATCGCTTTTGCAATCAGCGCTGGAGTGAGATCAGCCTTTGCGCGCAGCAGCCAGTTTTCCGCGGGATTGGGCCTTGCCCACTCGCCGCCGGAGTGATCATCATCGGACTCATCGAATTTGCCCACCACATCAGGCCGAACATCAGGCCGCCAGTTGTAGAGCTCTTCCTTGAGCTGGTATTCAATGATCTGGCGCTTCTCTTCGACGACCAGAATCTCTTTGAGTCCGGCTGCAAACTCCCGCGTGATGGTGGCCTCTAGTGGCCAGACCACGTTGACCTGATGCAGCCGAATGCCAAGCCGCCTGCAGTGCTCATCGGTCAGACCCAGGTCCGCAAGGGCCTGACGGGTGTCATTAAACGCCTTGCCGCTTGCAATGATGCCGAAACGATCATCGGGGCCCGCAATCACATTGTGGTTTAGGCGGTTGGCCCGCACATACGCCAAGGCCGCATACCACTTGGTCTCCATGAGTCGGGCTTCTTGATCCAGCGGCGCATCAGGCCAGCGGATGTGAACACCAGCGGCCGGCATCGGAAAGTCCTGCGGCAACAGCAGATTGATACGATCGTGATCGACCAGCACCGTTGCTGATGACTCCACGACCTCCTGGATCGTCTTCATGCCACACCACAGGCCAGAGAATCGGCTCATGGCAAACGCATGCAGGCCCATATCCAAGATGCCTTGCACGTCCGAGGGAAAAAACACCGGAAAACCACAGGCCTTAAAAATGTGGTCGCTCTGATGGGCAGCGGTTGAGCTCTTCGCGACATGGTCATCGCCTGCAACCGCAATCACGCCGCCCAGCCGCGATGTGCCCGCCATGTTGGCGTGCTTAAAGACATCTGAGCAGCGGTCCACCCCCGGACCCTTGCCATACCAGATGCCGAATACGCCATCGACCTTGCGCTTTTCGGGAAAGAGGTCGAGCTGCTGCGTGCCCCATATCGCGGTTGCAGCGAGCTCCTCATTTACGCCCGGCTGAAACACCACCTGATGTGCGGCCAGGTGCTTACGCGCGGCCCAGAGGGCCTGGTCATACCCGCCAAGCGGACTGCCACGATAGCCGCTCACAAATCCGCCGGTATTTAAGCCCGCCTGCTGATCGCGCTGCCGCTGCATCATGGGCAGCCGCACCAGGGCCTGGATGCCGCTCATAAAGGCCCAGCCGCGCTCCAGAGTGTATTTATCTTCTAGCGATACCTGTCGCTCTGGTGGCGGGGGCGTCTCTTGCTTCATGAAGCAAGATGGTCTACTTCTTTCGCTGCGGCGGCAAGTCAGTGCAACTACCGGAGAAGACCTCGGCCACCATGCCAATCGACTCGCCCAAGGTCGGATGGGGATGGATCGTCTTGCCAATGTCGTGCGGATCGGCGCCCATTTCAATGGCCAATGCGAACTCACCAATCATGTCGCCGGCATGGGTGCCGACAATCGCGCCACCAATGACACGATGACTCTCCGAATCGACGATAATTTTCGTGAAGCCTTCGTCACGGCCGTTTGCAATTGCACGGCCGGAAGCCGCCCAAGGGAATACCGCTTTCTCGATCTTCATGCCTTTGGCCTTTGCCTCATCCTCGGTCACGCCGACCCAGGCCACTTCCGGATCGGTATAAGCCACCGAGGGGATCACGCGGGCATCGAAAAAGGATTTCTGTCCGGCTGCGGCCTCGGCTGCAACATGGCCTTCGTGGACCGCTTTGTGGGCCAGCATCGGATTGCCCACGATATCGCCAATCGCGAAGATATGGGACTGATTAGTGCGCATCTGCGCGTCGACTCCAATAAAGCCACGGTCGCTGACGCTGACACCCGCGCTCTCGGCAGCAATCGCTGCACCGTTGGGCCTTCTGCCCACTGCCTGGAGCACCAAATCATAGACTTGGGGGCCAGCTGGCGCACCCTCGCCTTCAAACTTCACATGTATCCCGTCGGCCTTGGCCTCCGCCCCCACGGTCTTGCATTTCAGCATCACGTTATCGAACCGATGTGCATTGTGCTTTTGCCAGACCTTCACCAGATCGCGGTCTGCACCCTGCATTAGGCCATCGAGCATCTCCACCACATCAATGCGCGCGCCGAGGGTGGAATACACGGTCGCCATTTCCAAACCAATGATTCCGCCGCCAATCACCAGCATGCGCTTGGGCTTGAATTTCAGCTCTAGGGCTCCGGTGGAAGTCACCACACGCTCATCCTGTGGCATGAAGGGCAGCTTCACAGCCTCGGAGCCAGCGGCGATGATGGCCTTTTGAAAGCCAATAATCTTTTTGCTGCCATCCTCAGCGGTGACCTCAATGTGAAAGCTGTCAATGAACTTGCCCACGCCTTGCACGACTTGAACCTTCCGTGCCTTGGCCATACCCGCTAACCCGCCGGTGAGCTTGCCAATTACTTTTGATTTGTGTTCACGTAGCTTATCCAGGTCGACAGCGGGCTCTCCGAAACTCACACCGAGCGCACCCATGTGTTTGACTTCATCCATGACCGCCGCCACATGCAGAAGTGCTTTTGACGGGATGCAGCCAACGTTTAAGCAGACGCCGCCCAGCGTGGGGAAGCGTTCAATCAAAACAGTATTCAAGCCGAGATCTGCGGCCCGAAATGCGGCTGAATAGCCACCTGGGCCAGCGCCGAGAACCGCCATGTCGCAGGAAATATCAGGTGTGCCGGAGAAGCGCTTGATGGCGTTCGAAGTGGCGCTCGGCGCAGCCTGCCCCGACGGATTCGGGTCTCGGCTCGACCCCGCTTTTAACTCGCCTCGACCCGATTCCGCCGTGGCTGTCGTGCTTGAAGCGGCACCCGGTGGGGCGGC
>JBILVT010000047.1:0-14049 GCA_044370275.1 Burkholderiaceae bacterium
AACGCTCTTGGGTTGCCGAAGGCTTGGCTTCTGATTTCGCTTCAGTTTTTGCCTCTGCCCTCGGGTCAGCCGACGATGATTTTGTGGTGGCCTTCGGTGGCGGCTCGACGGACGCGCCGGGCCGTGGCTCGGCCTGGGCCAATATCACTGGCGGCTCACCGCCAGCCGGCGAGGAACCCCGCAGTGTTAATTGGGTGTTGGGCGGCTTCTTGCCCATGGCCTTTGCATAAGAAACCGCTGCCTGCTGACTGAGAATCTCACGCAGGTTATTAAATGCCGCAACGGTCTGCGAATTTTTGTTTAAGGCTTCTTCCAAAACTTCGCGGGCCTGATCAAGTTTGCCCATTTGCGCCAGGGCCAAAGCGTAATCATTGGCCAGTTCAATGTCATCGGGCCGTTTTTTTATCCAAGGCTCAAGGACTTTAATGGCACGCTGGGGGTTTTTCTCTTTTAGCGCTGTAGCGGCGCGCTGACGATCACGAAGCAGTTCCGGATTCTCAGAGGCCAGCGCAGGAAAAATACTGCAACACCCAAGGGTAAGCGCAAGGCCTGCAGCCCACATCTTCGTTTTCATGGCCCCTAGTTTACTCGGCGTTCGGACCAGATTCGAATTCCCGCCGGCGTCTTGCGCCAAACCAGCTCCTTGAGGTCTTCGCTTTGGTGGCTATCCGACCGATACCGCTGGCGAAATCGCACGGTAATCTCGCCGGGGCCGGTCTCACGAAACGACAGATCTGTAAGTTCGACCTGGATGAAACTCGCCTGCTCCATACGCTGAGAGCGAATGCGGAGATGGTCCTCGACCCCGGCGAACTCCCGTGAATAAAGGCCTGCATACTCCTGCGCACTGCGGCTGCTCCAGAGCCGGGTCCAATCCTGCATCGCGCGCTCGACATCGGTCCGCAGCATCTGAGATGGATCTGGAGCCTGCGGGGCTGACGAGACGCCCGAGCCCGGGCCAGTCACCTCGGTGGCCGACGCTGCCTCCTTCGTTGCAGGCGAAGTTGGGCGCACGGACTTTGCGACCGGCCGCTCGACATCAGTCTCGTCCATTCGATGAAGTCCGATCCCGACAGCAGTCAGCAACACAAGAATTCCAGCAATCGGAAGCCAGCGCCGACCCGGCTCGCCATCAGCCTTTGCTGCCGGCAGCATCGTGTTGGAGGACTCACTTAAGTTGGCAAGACGGGTCGGCATCGAGAGTGCCTGCCAGTCTTCGTCTCGCCAGAGGGCCTCGACCTGCTGCGTAATGCCCAGGGCCTCGGCTACCGTCATGACCGCTCTCTTGCAGTAAGCGACTGTATGAAAGGAAGAGCCCTTGCCGGCCTCGATATCCAGCAGGTGGTTTTTTGCAACCCCAGTCTTGCGGCACAGGCCATCTATATCCAGCTGCTGGGCAAGTCGGGCTTCGCGGATCAGTTGCGGTATCGACATAACATCAAAACACTGAATCGGACACTGCAGCGACGTCAAACGTCCTGACGCCGAATGCCCGGCATTATGCCTGATGCGGCCAGATACGCTTACCGCCGCTTGCGCGGTCAATCTCCTGCATGATGACCTCGTGGGCCTGAAGCTCCTCGTCGGTGGCGCGCCGTACGATGAGTCCAGTCGTATCTATAGCGATTCCTGCCTCCCGAGCATCTGCATCATCCTCTGACGAAATCAACAGGGCCTCTTGGCCACGGGTCATGGCGAGGTAGACCTCCGCAAGCAATCGGGCATCAAGCAAGGCCCCGTGCAGCACGCGGTGCTCGTTTGAGATTCCATAACGCTGGCAGAGCGCGTCCAGGGAATTACGCTGACCGGGATGCAGCTCTCGGGCATGGCCCAGGGAATCGGTAAGACGGGTGCAGTAGCTCGAAAATGGCTCAAGCCCGGCCCGCTTTAATTCAGCATCCAGAAAGCCGCGATCAAACTCAGCGTTATGAATCACGACCTCGGCGCCCTGCACAAACTCAACCAGCCCCTGCGCGACCTCTGCAAAGAAGGGCTTATCTTTCAGCTGATCCCAAGTCATGCCATGGACCTGAGTGGCCCCTTCATCTATCTCGCGCTCCGGGTTAATAAAAACATGAAAAGACCGATCGGTAATCCGGCGATCAATGCACTCAATACAGCCGATCTCAATGAGCCGATGGCCCTCTTCAACGCGCAGGCCTGTAGTTTCGGTATCAAGCATGACCCAGCGCATGGGACCTCCGCCTGCGAAGACGATCAAAAAATAAAATCACCGAAGGTAGTACGAATAGCGTCAGCAGCGTGCCCAGTGTCATCCCGCCCACAATCACCCAGCCGATTTGCGAGCGGCTCTCTGCGCCCGCACCTCGCGCGAGAGCCAGTGGAAGTGCACCCAGGACCATGGCGCCGGTGGTCATCAAAATCGGCCGCAGTCGCAACACCGCTGCCTCCACGACTGCATCCCGCATCTCGCGGCCTTGTTCTCGGAGTTGGTTGGTGAATTCAACAATCAAAATGCCGTGCTTGGTGATGAGGCCCACCAGCGTGATCAGGCCGATCTGGCTGTAGACATTGAGCGTGCCACCCGTGGCTTGCAAGGCTGCAAGCGCGCCTAACATCGACAAGGGCACAGTGAGCATGATCATGATCGGATCTTTAAAGGACTCGAACTGGGCTGCCAAAACCAGATAGATAAACAGTAAGGCGAGCATGAAGGTAATACCAAGACTGCCAGAAGCCCGAACGAATTCGCGCATCGAGCCGGAAACATCGGTGGCATAGCCGGCGGTCAAGTGTTTGGCGGCCGACTCCTCCAGAAGCTTTAAGGCCTCGCCCTGCGTGTAGCCTGGCGCGAGATTTGCGCTAATGGTGATCGAGCGACGCTGACCAAAGTGATTCAGCTGGCGGGGACCAATCGTCTCCTGTACCCGCACCAGAGAAGAAAGCGGCACCATCTGATTCGCTTGATTACGAACAAAAATTTTATTGATGTCATCGGGCGTGTTACGGGCATCCGCCTCGACCTGAACAATCACATCGTATTGGTCACCCGCACGCTTAAAACGCGTGACCTGCCGACCACCCATCATGGTCTCAATAGCTCGGCCAATGGCCTCCACAGAGACTCCCATATCGGCGGCCCGCTCGCGATTGACTGTGATGCTCAGCTCTGGCTTGTTCAATCGCAGGTCGGTATCGACTCCAAGGAAATTCGGATTCTTCATCACATCGGCCACAATCAAGCCAACGGTTCTGCCCATGGCATCATACGAATCAGACGAGGTCACCACAAAACTCACCGGCCGATCGCGAATCGACTGGCCCAATGAGGGTGGGGCATTCGGAAAGGCCAGCACTCCCGGGATCGACGCCATTCGCGGCTGAATCTGTCGAATCATCTCCACCGTCTTGCGGTCACGCTCCGCCCAATCCACAGTGCGCAAGAACGCCACCGCCTGATCGACGGTGGGATTGCCCGCCACAACAAAAACCCGGTCGACCTCAGGCAGCGTCTTACCGATCGACTCAATTCTTCGAGCATAGTTCTCGGTGTATTCCAGCGAGGCGCCATCAGGCCCGCTGATCACAGTAAAGATTACGCCCCGATCTTCAATTGGGGAGAGCTCCTGCTTCATATTCACAAACAACACGCCACAGAGCACGGCGACCGCTGTAAACACCCCGCCGATCAGAAGACCGCGGCGCAGCGTCCACTGCAAAAGCCTGCGGTAGTTCTCTGTAAGCCGATCCAGAAACCGCTCAATCGCAGATGTAATCGGGCCGCGGCGCTCCTCGTGTCGCAGTAATCGGGAACACATCATGGGCGATAAGGTCAGCGCCACAAAGCCTGAAACAATCACAGCGCCTGCGAGAGTGAGCGCGAATTCAACAAAAAGCCTGCCGATACGGCCAGTTGTAAATGCGACCGGAGCATAAACGGCTGCCAACGTTAAAGTCATTGCGATCACCGCAAAGCCGATCTCGCGAATGCCCTGAAAGGCCGCCTCAACGGGCTTCATACCTTCTTCGATATGGCGAAAAATGTTCTCCAGCACCACGATGGCGTCATCGACCACCAACCCAATTGCCAAGACCAGTGCCAGTAACGTCAGCGTGTTGATGGAAAAACCGGCAATTAGCATGAGCGCAAAAGTACCAATCAGCGAAACAGGAATGGTGACCAAGGGAATCACCGACGCCCGGGCAGAGTGCAAGAAAAAGAAAATCACCACTGCCACTAGGATGATTGCCTCAACGATGGTCTTAAAGACTGCCTCAATGGAGCGGTCAATAAAGACCGTGGAGTCATAGCTAACATTGACCTGAACACCCTCGGACGCCAGCTCCGCATTGAGTACGGGCACTGATTCGCGTACCGCTTCGGCAAGAGTTAGAGGGTTTGCTGTGGCCTGCCGGATCACGCCGATTGCAACTGCACTCTCGCCGTTAAAACGAACACTACTTCTCACGCTTGCCGCATCCACCTCGACCCGGCCAACATCACGCAGCCTTACCGGATAACCGCGGACCTGCTTGATGATGATTGCACCGAATTCCTCAGGCCGATTCAGATCGGTGCGCGCAGTCACGGTGAATTCACGCTGCTGGCTCTCCACCCGGCCCGCCGGCAACTCCACATTCTGCTGGCCGATTGCAGACTCAACCTCCGCAGGTGTCAGACCATAGGCCGCCAGTCGATCACGATCGATCCAGATCCGCATGGCGTATTTGCGCTCGCCATTAATGCGCACATCGGCCGCCCCCGGTAGGACCTGCAGCCTTGGCTTGACCACACGGTTCGCGATATCACTGACCTCGAGCGCCGAGCGGGTCGGACTCGAAAACGACAGCCAAATAATTGGATTGGCGTCTGCCTCTACTTTGGCGATTACGGGCTCATCGACCGACTTCGGCAATTTGGCCCGCACACGAGAGACCCGATCCCGTACATCTGCGGCAGCGGAATCAGCGTCTTTTTCGAGCCGAAAGGTCACGGTGATCTGAGACTGCTCAGCCCGCGAGATTGATGTAATCACATCAATCGAGTCAATGCCGGCTAGGGAATCTTCCAAGGGCTTGGTGATCTGGGTCTCAATCACCTCGGCTGACGCCCCCAGGTAGCGGGTCTCAACGGTCACAACGGGCGTATCGATTCTCGGATATTCGCGAACCGATAGCCGTGTGTAGGAGACCGCGCCGATCAAGACAATGACAAGCGAAAGCACCGTTGCGAAAACGGGCCGCTGGATGCAGATTTCAGAGAGTCTCATCGGGCAGCGACGCGGTCAGTCGCCTTAAGGGGCCTTCTTGGCCGCGGATTTTTCGGGTGGCCCACCAGCGCCCTTCGCCGCGGGAGGCTCTGCGACTTTCACAGGCACATTGTTGCCCCGAATTTTGATTTGACCGGCTGTGACCACCACATCATCGGGAGCCAAGCCCTTGATCACTTCGACGACAGCACGCTGATCAAGCTGCGACCGCAATCCCGTGACCACCGATGTCGCGACCGCCTTACCCTCTACGACCTTAAAGACCGTCAGCCGATTCTGCGCAGTAACCAAAGCCTCCTCAGGGATCACGATCGCATTGGGGCGCGACTCCAGCACCAGCCGCACGCGCACGAACATACCCGGCTTGAGTCGACGCGAGGTATCGCGAAGCTCGGCCCGCAGCAGCAGGGATCGGCCTGCAGCATCGACGGCTGGATCGATCGCAACGACCTTTGCTGGAAAGTTTGCGCCGGGAAATGCATCGGACTGCAACTGAACCGTCTGGCCCATGGCGAGCCGGCCACTGATCTGCTCGGGCACTCGAAAATCTGCCTTCATTGAACTGAGATCCTCGAGATTGACCAGCTCAACGCCCTCTTTCAAATAATCACCAACGCTGACCTGCCGAATGCCGATTTGGCCCGCAAAGGGCGCGCGAATTGTCATCTTGTCGAGATTGGCCTGGGCGAGTGCGAGTTTGGCAGCAGCAATCTCTTCGGTGGCCTTGGCGTCATCAAGCGCCGCGGCCGAGAGAAATTTTTTCTGAAAGAGTTCTTCTGTGCGCTTTAGTTTTGCGGCAGCAAGATCACGCTCGGCCCGGGCCTGATTCACCAGCGCCTGCTGCACCGATGCATCAAACACAATCAGCGCATCGCCTTTGGCTACCTGACTGCCATCTGCAAACATGACCCGCGCAATTCGGCCCGGAATTTCAGATTTCAGCACCACCGACTCTGCAGAACGCAGTGTTCCCACCGCCGTGACCGCATCGAGCAACTCCGCCACCCGAACCGGCTCAGCCTCAATCACCACAGGCCCACCAGCGGCCTTTGGCGCCGGGGCCTGACTCTGACTGTTCATCTTGATACCGGCTAGGCTCGCAGCGAGAAGGCCTGCAATAACGATTGCAAGCACAGCCCAGCGGCGAGCGGATTGAGGAATCAGCATTATTTCTCGCGAGAAGAGGAATCCAATGTCACTAGGGTAATGGATTCGACGCCCCGATTGGCCAGCGCATCGGCCCTTTCATTGCCCAAATGGCCCTGATGGCCCCGAACCCACTCCCAGGAGACCATATGGCGGGCGAGCTCATGGTCTAAGGCCTCCCAGAGCTCCTTGTTTGCGACAGGCTTGCCAGCCGAGGTCTTCCACTGTTTGCGCGTCCACTGGGCCATCCAGGATTGGACGCCCTTTTGCACATACTGTGAGTCCGTCACGATCAGAATCCGGCAAGAGCGGTTAAGACAGCGCAGGGCCTCGATGACCGCAGTCAGCTCCATTCGGTTATTAGTGGTGTTCGCCTCTCCACCGAATATCTCTTTCTCTTGGTTGCCATATTCGATTAGCGCACCCCAACCACCCGGGCCGGGGTTACCCTTGCAGGCGCCATCGGTATGGATCACGACCTCAGCGGAATTGGTCAACGGCTAGCCACCCCTGCAGTCATCCGAGGCCGCGACTCGCCGTGATGAGCCGTTTCGGTGTAGCTGCACTGAAGAGGCCGTTGCCGCTTTGGCTCCCGTGACTGCCTTACGATCGCGCCAGCTGGGGCCGATGAGCTGCATGTGATGCACGCGTTTCACGGCCATCAGAAAATAAACACCGCCGGCCATCGGCCACCAGCGGCGGCCCGCCGGATCCATCCACCGCATTCGATTCAGCCATCGCTCCGACTCGAAGGGTGGCACATAGGCTCCAAATGCACTTGCGCCACCTGCACCAAGATCAAAGTTGAGAAGTCGCAACCAATCTTTAAGCCGAGGCAACGAAATCCACGCGTGGCCTGAGGGTGGAAAACGCGTCACCGAACGCGAAGTTTTCCTCAGGGCCCAGGGGCTAATCGGATTAAATCCGGTGATCACAATCCGGCCTTCGGGGATCAGCACACGCTGGGCCTCACGCAGCAGATGGTGGGCATCATGGGCGATCTCTAGCGTATGGGGCAGGACCAATAAATCAAGACTCTCCGTCAAAAAGGGTAGATCATGGGCCGATCCGGCGACCGCCGAGATCGTGCCCGCATCATCGGTATCCTTTGCCGGTGGGCACTGGCCGCTTTTGGGCCATACCATCCGGGCCCGGCATGACATACGATTCGCCCTCAGGGCATCCAGCGGCAATGGGCCGATCTGGACCGCGTTGTATCCAAACACATCCTGCAGGCTGCGATCAAGCCAGTCCTGCTCCTCCTGGATGAGACGCCGGCCCAAGGGTGTCTCGCTCCATGGGCCCCAGTCTTGAAAAGGATTGATCAATGATTCAGGCGATTGCGGCATTTGCCGATAACTATATCTGGGCGATTACCGATGACCAACAGGGCGTTGCCGCGGTGGTCGATCCGGGTGACGCCGGCCCGGTACTGGACTTTCTGCAGCGCCACCGGCTCAAGCTTGCTGCTATTTTGGTGTCGCATCACCACGGTGACCACACCGGTGGAATCGCTGGCCTGAAGGCTGCTCATCAGAGCACATTCGTGGCGGAGGGTCTGCGGATCTATGGACCTGCCGCTGAATCGATTCCCGACATAACAGATCCGCTGCGCGAGGGCGACTCACTTGTGCTCGGCGGGCTCGACTGTGCATTGCAGGTCATCGAAGTTCCTGGCCACACGCGGGGCCACATCGCTTATTACGGCCATCATCAAGGTACGCCCGTACTCTTTTGCGGAGATACGCTTTTTGCAGCGGGATGTGGCCGACTTTTTGAAGGGTCCGCAGCGCAAATGTGGACGTCACTGCAAAAGCTTGCTGGCCTGCCAGGGCAGACCGCAGTCTATTGTGCCCATGAGTACACACTTGCCAATCTGCGTTTTGCGTGCGCTGCATATCCGCATCACCGTGAGATCGCCAATCGGCTCGCGGAAGTGAAATCGCTTCGTGATCAGCAGCGCATCACACTGCCCAGTACGATTGCACTTGAGCGCATGACCAACCCTTTTCTGCTTTGCGGCAACGCACAGGCATTTGCCGAGTTACGGCAGCAAAAAGACGGCTTTCGCGGATAATCGGGCCCGATGCGACTTTTAATCTCATTGGCAGTCTCGCTTGCGCTTTCTGGCTGTGTGGTCGCGCCGCCAGGCCCTGCTCCTGCGGGCGGCCCCGCACCCGTTACCTCGGCAGCTACCCCGGCTAAGCCACCGCCTGCTCGTGGATCGGCGGAGCGGCCCGCCGCATCGACCGCCCGAGATGAGGCTACGAAAAGCGCAGGCGGCAGCGGGACCGCTGCAACGCCTGTAGCTCCAATTCTTCAAACCGCCCGGTATGAAGTCTTAACCGACCGCATCGTTGCCGGATTTTCAATGCCGCCTTTGCAGCTGGCATTGGTTGAGCAGCACGAACGTTGGATTTTACGTAATCCGGAATACTTAAAGCGTGTCTTAGAGCGCGGCGGAAAATATCTCCACCACATTGTCGAAGAGCTCGAGGCCCGCAACATGCCGACTGAGCTTGCACTGCTGCCCATTGTGGAGAGTGCGTTTGTGCCAAATGCGCTCTCGAAAGCAAAAGCGGCAGGGCTCTGGCAGTTTATTCCCTCGACTGGTCGCATCTACGACTTAGAGCAGAACTGGTGGATGGACCAACGTCGCGACGTCATCGAGTCCACCAGGGCAGCGCTTGATTATTTGCAGCGGCTCTATGAGCTGCAGGACAACGACTGGTTTCTCGCTCTAGCCAGCTACAACTGGGGTGAGAACGCTGTCTTGCGCGCCCGCAAGCGCAATGCGGCGGCAGGCAGGCCGACTGATTACGCCAGCCTGAAGATGCCTAAAGAGACCCAGAACTATGTGCCCAAGCTAATTGCCCTTCGCAATGTGCTTTCGCGGGCGAATGAACATGGACTAACGCTGCCTGCGATTCCGAATCGACCATTTTTTGTGGTGATTGATAAGGAGCAGTCCATCGACTTATCGTTGGCGGCCCGCTTTGCAGGCATGACGATTGCCGAATTCACGGAGCTCAATCCCTCATTGAACCGCCCGGTGATTACGGTCACCCGGACGGATCGCATCATCCTGCCCGCAGACCGGGCGGCGGGCTTTCAGCAGCAGCTGCAGGACCACATCGCCCGCGGCCTGCCCCTGGTGACTTGGAAGCCCTACACGCTCAAAGAAAACGACACCCTGCTCACCTTGGCAAAGCGCGCCGGTATCGCCCCGCAGGATCTCATCCGTGCCAACAGCCTTAAGCAGAACGCACGGCCGCTGCCGGGCACTGTGCTGCTCGCACCAATGGCACTCGACAGCCCTGAACCCGCCATCGAGACCACACTGGCGCGTTTCACCGGCTCGCGTGTGATCGAAAAAGAAACCTTGGGCCCCGTTTATCACCGGGTCACCAAAAAAGAAAGTCTTGCCAAAATTGCAAAGCGCTACGGCGTTACTGCCAGTGATCTGAAATCCACCAATCAGCTCGAAGGTGAACCGGTCGTCGGCCAGCGGCTATTGATTCGGCCCGCCCGGACCCAGACCGTGGTGACCGATGAACGTGGCAAGCGCACGATTCTCTCCTCTGCCGAGGCTGCGAACCTTCCGCCGGGTGAGCCGATCACGAAAAAGGCGCCACCCCGGAAGGCGGCAGAGAAGAAAAAATCAAACCCCGAGAAAAAGAAAGCCAGCCCAGAGAAGAAAAAATCCTCAGAACAAAAGAAAAGCCCGGCGAAAGCACCGGGCAGTTCTGAATCAAAAGCAAAGTCCTAGCGCCACTTAAGGTGGCGCTGTCAATATCGCTAGGCTGCGATAGCAGTGCGACGCGGGCTTACCATTCGAATCCGCTTTGAAAAATCAGCAAGGGCCGCGATACCGGAGGCCTCTGCACGATTGCACCAGGACTGCAGGCCTGCCACCGCCTGCTCGACCGAGAGATGCCGAAGGCTCCACATGGTTTCGAACTCCTTTCGAAGCTCAGTCCATTTCTCGACGACAGCCGGCTGAAACTGGGCCCGCCGGGCATGCTTTCTAAATGATTTCGAGAGCATGGCCATCAGCTCATACTTGTGTGAAATCACCGCCTCGATCGTATCGGCATCAATCTGATTACGCGCGGGATCAAGAAACATCTCGGCTGGCAGCGCGCGCGGCTTGGCCAGACCGAGTGCCGCCAGGCTTCGGATATAGAGCCAGCCGATGTCGAACTCATACCACTTTGAAGAAAGCTTTGGCGAGGTGGCGAATGTGTGGTGATTGTTATGCAACTCTTCGCCGCCAATGAGAATGCCCCAGGGAAGAATATTGGTGCTCGTATCGGGGCTTTTGAAATTACGATATCCCCAGAAGTGCCCGATACCATTGATCACGCCGGCGGCCAGAAAAGGAATCCAGGCCATCTGCACCGCCCAGACGGCAGCACCGGCAACGCCGAAAAGCATTACATCCACAATCAACATGAGTGAAACGCCCAGCACGCTGTGCTGAGAGTAGACGTGGCGTTCGACCCAATCGTCGGGCGTGCCATGGCCGTAGCGCTCGACAAGCTCGCGGTCGGCAGCCGCCACACGATAGAGCTCGGCACCCTGCCATAAGACTTTATCAATGCCGCGGGTCTGCGGACTGTGGGGATCTTCTTCGGTCTCGCATTTGGCGTGGTGCTTGCGATGAATCGCCGCCCACTCCTTGGTCACCATTCCGGTGGTCATCCAAAGCCAAAACCGCAACGGATGTGAGATGAGCGGATGCAGCTCCAAGGCGCGGTGGGCCTGACAGCGGTGCAGATAGACGGTGACCCCAATGATCGTGAGATGGGTAGCGGCCAGCGTAAAGAGCACGATTGCACCGGCGCCCCAGCCCGTTAGGCCGTAGCGAACGAAATCCCAAAACACGGCGACAACGGGCAACTCCAGAAATGCGGTCATGGCGTCCAACAAGCTCTCCCTTGATGCCCGGGGCCGAAAGATCCACGGCAGACGGGCCTTCTGTTATAAAACCCCGGAATTATCCCACCCCACTGCCTCAACTTCCAGCCCTGACCATACAAGCAGCAAAAAATCCGTCGGACCCAGCCCGATGGGGCCAAAGCATGAGATCGCCAGCGGCATTTAAGGGCCGCCAGTCAGACGGAATTCTGACCCGCTGACGCTCCAAAACCTCGGCAGCAGGAACCCGACTGAATTCGGGACAACCCGATAAGAAGCGCTCAACCACGTGCTCATTTTCCTGCGGCAGGAGGCTGCAGGTGGCGTAAATCAATCGGCCGCCTGGCTTGACCAGGCGGGATGCTGCCTGAAGAATTTTTTCCTGCTGCTCCTGTAAAGCGGCAACAGACTCCGGCCCGATACGCCACTTCAAATCGGGATTTCTGCGCAAGGTGCCAAGCCCACTGCAGGGCGCATCCACCAGCACAGCATGGGCCTTTGACGACAGACGTTTAATGCGATCGTCATTTAATCCCGAGATCGCAATCGGCCAGACATTCGATAACCCACTACGCACAAGCCTCGGCTTAAATCGCGCTAGGCGGGCCGCAGAAGTATCGAGGGCATAAAGCCTTCCTGTGTTGTCCATCGCCGAACCGAGTGCCAATGTCTTGCCACCCGCGCCTGCGCAAAAATCCACAATAAACTCTCCGCGCCTTGCGGCAACAAGTGCCGCAATGATCTGGCTGCCTAAATCCTGGACTTCAATAAGCCCCTCGCGAAATGCACGACTGCGCTGGAGCGCCGGCTTACCGTCAATTCGCAGCGCGCCCTCAAGGGCCGCGAGTGGCTGTGCCAAGATACCGTCACGAATGAGGATCGCCTGCGCATCCGCCACCGATGCCCGAATCGTATTCACTCGGAGATCCAACGGTGCGGTCTGGCGAAGTGCGTGCGCACAGGCGGGCGCCTCGGACTCTCCGATTGCATCAATCAAGGCCTTCGCGATCCAGGTCGGGATGCTCTCGCGTAAAAATGGGTCTCCCTCGCCCAGCGCCGCCTGCGTTAGGCCCTCGCGCCAGATCCGATCTGTCGAATCGCGATCGGCCTCGGGAGGAAGCGGCTCTTGCGCCTGCAGCACTCCCAAGATCGCAAGCCGCCAATGGAGTCGATCTTTCGCGGTCGCATGTGCAAGATGCTCAAACCAGCTGAGATTGCGCAGCACTGCCCAGGCGCTTTCCGCATAGAAGTGTCGATCACGAGCGCCCATCTCGGGATGCGACTTAAAAAAACGCGACATCGTGCCATCGGCAGGCGCCGAGAACTCAAGCAGATTGCCGATGAGTTTTGTCAGCGTTGCCAGCCGGCCCACTGGCGCCGGCTTTCGGCCTACGCGAGATCGGGATGCAGTCGGCACGGCATAAAACCAGTCGGAAATGCGCCCTCACCCCGATTGACGATGCGATTCTCTTGAATCATCAGCTGCCCGGAGAGCCAGGCCGCGATCGCCATCGGATAAATCTCATGCTCCATTTTCAGCACACGCGCGGCCAGCACTTCGGCGGTGTCATCCTGATGCACCGGCACCACAGCCTGCGCAAGGATGGGCCCGTGATCAAGCGCTGCCGTCACGAGGTGCACCGTGCAGCCGTGGACGCGCACTCCCGCATCAAGGGCCTGCTGATGTGTATCTAAGCCCTTAAATGCGGGAAGCAGGGAGGGATGAATATTGACCAGCCGATTGCGAAATCGCGCGCAGAATTCGGCGGTCAGCAGCCGCATAAATCCGGCCAGTACCACCAGGTCTGGCCGCTGAATCTCCAGCGTCTCGGCAAGCGCAGCGTCAAACGCATTGCGATCCGGAAATTGGGTATGGTCGATGACCGTGGTCGCTATCCCCCTCGCACGGGCAATCTCAAGGCCAGGCGCGTTCGGCCGGTTGGAGATCACACCGACCACCGCAAGAGGCCAGCCGTACCGCTGAATCGCACTGAACAGTGCATCCAAATTGGAACCGCGTCCCGAGATCAGCACCGCTAGCCGCTTCATAAGGCCCTGATTCTAGCGGCCCCCTATAATCCACCGTTTGATTCTTAGCCCGGAAAGCCCGCATAACATGCTGATTTTTCAAGGAATTTCCCCTCGCCGCAGGCTGCCTTCGGGCCGCGCGGTCACGATCGGAAATTTCGACGGTGTTCACCTAGGACATCGGGCCTTGATTGATCGCACGGTAATGCTGGCCAAGCAGCAGGATTTAACGAGTGCGCTGGTCACCTTCGAGCCCCATCCCCGGGCTTATTTCAGCCCCCAGACTGCGCCCGGAAAAATTCAAGGCTTGCGGGCCAAAGCATCAGTACTGGCTCGCCTTGGCATTGATGAACTCTGGATTCTGCGCTTTGGCCGGTCCTTGGCCACGATGTCCGCAGAAGACTTCATGCAGAAATTTCTTTTTGAGTCACTGCAAGCCAAAGACATCGTGATTGGCGATGATTTTCGATTCGGTGCCCGGCGCCAAGGCAATCTGGAGTTGCTGCAGCAAGCCTCAGGCCAGTACGGCTGGCATGTCCATTGCATCAACGCAGTGCATGCGGGCGGTGAGCGCGCCTCGAGTTCGCGTCTGCGCTCACTGCTTGCTCGTGGCGAGATTCGAGAGGCCGAAGCCTTGATGGGCCATCCCGTTTTTCTCTCCGGCCATGTCATTCACGGAAAAAAGCTTGGCCGAAGTCTCGGCTATCCCACCCTCAATATCCCA
>JBILVT010000048.1:0-13886 GCA_044370275.1 Burkholderiaceae bacterium
TCCAGAGCTGACGCGTTGCATCGGGCAGGGCCTCGCCTGCCGAGACCGGGTGACGCAGGCTGCGCAGATCGAACGCAGCACTGAGGGCGGCCATCTGCCGATAAAAAGTTGGTGCCGTATAACACTGCGTCGCATGAAAACGTTCAATGGTCTGGAGCAGTGTCTCGGGTGTGTGCCGCTCCAACAGCACGGCAGAGGCGCCGTATCGTAAGGGAAAAGTTAACAGCCCACCTAAGCCAAATGTGAATGCAATTGGCGGCGTGCCACAGACGATATCGTCTGGGCCCATATGCAAGATATGCCGCGGAAACAAATCGCTCATCACCAAAATATCTCGGTGAAAATGCATCGTACCTTTGGGATTGCCGGTGGTGCCGCTGGTAAATGCAATCAGGCAGACATCATCTCGGCTGGTAGGGTAGGCGGTAAACGGTCCGGGTGCGGACTGCATCGCCTGCGACAACGGATCGGTATGATCATTGCCGAAATGCAGCACCTGCTTTAAAAAAGGCGTGTAGTGGGGATGGGCTGCATCCATGCAATGCTGGAGTTCTTCTGCGAGGCTCTCAGCGCATAAGGCTGCATGAATTTCTGCCTTATCGATGATTTTCTTAAGCTCTGCTGCCCGCAGCAGCGGCATCGTCGGCACCACCACGAGCCCTGCTTTGACTGCGGCAAGCCAGCAGGCGGCCATCATGGGGCTGTTGGCTCCGCGCAGTAGTAGCCGATTGCCGCTCACCAGCCCCATCTCGCCGGTGAGTACATGAGCGATTCGATCGACCCGATCATTGAGCTCGTGATAGGTCCATTGAAAATCACCTGCAGAGTTGCGGCCGTGCAAGGCCACTCGATTGCCATGGCCGCGCTGCAGATGGGGTTCGATGAGCTCGACGGCAGCATTAAGCGCAGCCGGATATTGCACCTCTGGCCGATCGAACAAAAACACCGGCCATTGATCTGCAGGTGGCAGATGCAGTCGCGAGAATAAGTCCTGGTGGGATGACGGGGCGAGTTCCTGTGGCATAGCTGCTCCTTAGCCTCAGTTCTTAAGTAATTCGCGTGCGATGATCAGCTGCTGAACTTCGGTTGCCCCCTCATAAATACGGAGTGCGCGTATTTCTCGATACAGGGATTCCACGATGCTGCCGACTCGGACACCAACGCCGCCATGCAGTTGAACCGCTGCATCAATAATGCGTTGGGCAGATTCTGTTGCGGTGAGTTTGGCCATGGCTGCTTCTTGGGTGATGCGATGGCCCTGGTCACGCATCCAGGCGGCCCGATACGTGAGCAGCCGGGCAGCATCCAATTCAGTGGCCATGGTTGCCAGCTTGGATTGCGTGATTTGAAAATCGGCCAGGGTCTGGCCAAACATGGTGCGCTCTTTTGTCCAGCGGATGGCCTCATCGAGCGCACGCTGTGCAAAGCCCAGGGCTGCAGCCGCTACAGAAGTCCGGAAGACATCGAGTGTCGCCATTGCGATCTTAAAGCCGCTACCCTCATCGCCGATTCGATGATGGGTAGGAATTCTTGCCCCGTTAAATTTCAGATGTGCCAAGGGATGGGGTGCGATTACATCAATACGTTGCGCGATCTCAAGGCCAGGGGTAGAGGCCGGAACAATAAAGGCGCTAATGCCTTTTGCTCCCCGGGCGGCCTTACCCGGGCTTGCGGTCTCGGCATCGCTGCGGGCGAAGACCACATAAAAGTCAGCGATCCCACCATTGGAGATCCAGGTCTTCTCACCATCTAATACGTAATCGTTTCCGTCACGTTGGGCCCTGCACCGCATGGCGGCGACATCAGAGCCGGCCTGGGGTTCGCTGAGTGCGAAGGCGGCGATCGCTGCGCCCGATGCAACACGGGGCAGGAATTCTGCCCGCTGCTCGCTGCTGCCGAACAGGCTGATGGCGCCTGAGCCGAGGCCCTGCATCGCAAAAGCAAAATCAGCAAGCCCATGATGCCAGGCGAGCCCCTCGCGAATCAGGCAGATGCTGCGCGTTTCGATGGTGCTGTGCCGCCCGCCATAGGCGGGTCCTGCCACGGCATGCGCAAGCCAGCCATCTCGGCCAAGCGCGGCCACTAAACGACGGCAACTGTCATCGACATCCTTTTCATCGGCATCATGCTGAAGCTGTTGGCTGCCCCACGCATGCAGCGACTCGCGTAAGGCCGCATGATGCTGATCAAAAAAGGGCCACTGTAGCGGGGCCATAAGCGGAGTTGCTGGCAGACGGGCCGTCATGATCAGTCGCCTTGAAAGTGGGGCTTTTGTTTGGCGACAAAAGCGTGATAAGCCCGATGAAAGTCGTTGGTCATCATGCAGATGGCCTGGGCCTGAGCCTCAGATTCAATCGCTTCATCAACGCTCATCGCCCATTCCTGCTGCAACATTTTTTTGGTCATGCCATTAGCAAATGTTGGACCCTCTGCCAATTCCTGTGCCAACGACTGGGCCTGCTCATCAAGCGCTTCGGGAGTGCAGAGGCGATTTAGAAATCCCCAGCGCTCCGCTTCCTCGCCACCGAGGCCGCGGCCGGTATACAGCAATTCGGCGGCGCGGCCTTGGCCAACGACTCGGGGCAGCAACGCGCAGGCCCCCATATCGCAGCCCGCGAGCCCGACACGATTAAATAGGAAATAGGTTTTGCTGCGGGCAGTGCCAAATCGAAGGTCAGCACCCAGGGCCAGCATGGCCCCCGCGCCTGCGCAGATGCCATCTATGGCGGCGATGATCGGCTGAGGGCAGGCCCGCATGGCTTTGACGACATCGCCGGTAAGTCGTGTGAAGGCCAGCAGCCCAGGCATATCAAGCCCGGTGAGCGGTCCAATGATTTCGTGGACATCGCCGCCGGAGCAGAAATTCTGGCCATCGCCTCGAATGACAATAGCATGTACGTCATCTGCCGCAGTCATGGCACGAAACAAATCACGCAGCTCCGCATACGAATCAAAAGTCAGCGGGTTTTTTTTCTCTGGACGATTCAGCGTAATGGTTGCCACAGACTGTTGAAACTCATAGCGGATGAATTGGCCCTGATAGTGGGCCAGCGGCTGCCGATGTCGTGGCAGCTGGTGGGGCTTTCCCGGCAAATAACGGCTGCTCACTGAGATTCCTCCTGGGCATGGGCCTGATGCTGATGAACTGCCGACTTCAGGTCGCCCAGTAGGCGGTGCAGCTGCGCCCGCTGACGATCCCCGAGGCCGGAGAAGAGATCGATGACCCACTGCTCATGCTGGCCCGCCATCCGATGAAAGCCTCGGCGGCCAGTGGCCGTAAGTCGTACACGAAAAGAGCGGCGGTCCTGTGGGTCTGGATGACGTTGCACAAGTTTTTCCCGCTCAAGCTGATCCACCAAGGCCGTGACATTGCCGCCGCTGACCATCATTCGGCGTGTCAGCTCGCCCATCGTGAGTCCTTCGCGGTGCCGCTCAAGCTGTGCCAAGAGATCGAATCGAGACAAGGTGACATCAAAATGTTCCCGTAGACGTTGTCGAATCTCGCCTTCAATCAGTAGGCTGCATGACAGCAGTCGCAGCCAAAGCCTAAGCGATTCGTGTTGAGCTTCATGCGCCCGCATTTCGCGATCGGGATGGCGAATCGCATCATGTTCGTAGGCTGACTGATGATTCATCCGGCGAGCTCCCCCCCATCAATGACGATGGTCTGCCCGTTGATTGAGTCACTTGCTGGATTGCAGAGCCAGAGTACAGCGGTCGCCACTTCCTGCGGCTGGATAAGTCGCTGCTGTGGATTGCGTTTGGCAAGCATTGCGCGGGCCTCTTCGGCGGTTTTTCCGGTTTTGCTTTGTAGTGTGTTAATCGCCTGCGTCACGATATCGGTCTCGGTATAGCCCGGACAAACGGCATTGACTGTGATGTGTTGTTTTGCAAGCTCAAGCGCAAGGGATCGGGTCAGACCCACTACGCCATGCTTGGCGGCGCTATAGGCGCTGACTTGCGGATATCCCTGCAGGCCAGCAGTGCTGGCGATGTTAATAATGCGTGCAAATTGGGTGGCGGCAGCAGCCTGACGCATTGAGCCAAGCGCCGCCTGTATCGCATTGAAACTCCCTGTCAGGTTCACCGCGATCATGCGTTGCCATAAGGCGGGGCTTGTATCGTCAATGCCGCAGCTCTCGGCTTGGCCAGCGTTGTTCACCAGAATCGCAATCGGCCCAAGCCGTTCTGCGGCTCGCCGAAATGCGGCCTGCAGGCCCGCATGGTCTGTTACATCGACTGCCACAGCATGATGTTCGGCCGCGCGTGGCAGCTCGGCAGCTAGCGTTGTGAGCGGCTGCATGCTGCGGCCGATTAGTGTCAGCTTAGCCCCTGCTTCTGCAAGTGTGCGGGCGATGGCGGCTCCGATGCCGCGGCCCGCACCCGTGATCACCGCATGCCGGCCCTGGAGCAGTAAAGAAGTCATTTATTTGTTGTGACAGCAAGCGCTGCCGCCCGCTCAAAGTTAGTTTCGAGCTGGGACTTGCCAGCCTGATATTGACGTGGCCAGTCAATGCCACGAAAGCCAATGCGCGCGGCCTCGGTCAATGTCCAGGCCGGATTGGCCAAGTGTGGCCGTGCAACCGCACAGAGATCGGCCCGGCCCGCAGCGATGATGCTGTTGACATGATCTGCCTCACTGATTGCGCCGACTGCGATTGTGGCGATTCCCGCTTCTTGTCGAATTCGGTCCGCGAAGGGGGTCTGATACATTCGGCCGTATGTCGGTTTTTGCGCAGGACTGACTTGGCCGGAAGAGCAGTCGATCATGTCAGCGCCGGCGGATTTAAATGCTTTTGCGATCTCCACGGCATCGGCAGGGGTGATGCCGCCTTCTACCCAATCATGGGCCGAGATCCGCACACTGATCGGGAGATGATCAGGCCACGTTGATCGGACCGCAGAAAATACCTCTAGCGGAAAGCGCAGGCGATTTTCCAGGCTAACGCCGTACGCGTCGGTCCGATGATTGGTCAGCGGTGAGATAAACGCTGATAGTAAATAGCCGTGGGCACAGTGGAGTTCCAGCCAGTCGAATCCTGCCCGTGCAGCCCGCTGCGTGCAATCGATAAATTGTTGAATCAAGGCCTGCATCTGGGCCCTCGACATTGCTTTTGGAAGCGGCCCGTCGGGCAGGTAGGGCGTGGCAGAGGCTGACAGCAGCGGCCAATTTTTTTCCGGCAGCGGCTGATCCATACCCGTGTGCTCCCATGGCGCGTTGGTACTGCCCTTGGGCCCCGAGTGACCAATTTGAATGCCGATTTTTGCATCGGTCTGCTGGTGCACCCAGTCGACGATTCGGCTAAAGGCCTGCTGCTGAGCATCGTTCCAAAGGCCGGGACAGCCGGGCGTGATGCGGCCTTCGGCGCATGGAGCAGTCATCTCGACCATGACCAGACCAGCCCCGCCTAAGGCCCGCGCGCCGAGGTGGACTAAGTGGAAGTCGCCCGCGATGCCATCAACTGCCGAGTATTGCGCCATAGGCGAGACCACAACGCGATTTTTCAGATGGACTGAGCGAAGTCGATAGGGGGTGAACATCGGTGGAATGGCCGCTTGGGCGGGGCTCTGGGCCCGGCCAGCAAACCACTGCTCGTAGCCCTCGAGCCAGGTCGCATCGCGCAGCCGAAGATTTTCATGGCTGATCCGTTGGCTTCGGGTCAGCATGGAGTACATGAACTGTTCGGGCTCCAGCTGATCGCAGTAGCGCTGGCCGCAGACCTCGAACCATTCCATCGCATTCCATGCGGCATTTTGAATCTTCAGAGTTTCGACACGACGTAGCTCCTGATAGGCAGCGAGCACTTGGGGAAGTTGTGAGGCCTCATGGCCGAAGTGATCGAATTGGCGTGTGAGCTCAATTGCATCTTCTAGCGCCAGCTTGGTGCCGGAGCCGATGGCAAAGTGGGCGGTGTGCACTGCATCCCCCATCAGGACTACATGACTGCCATGCTGGTTTTTCAGCCACCAATGATCGCAGACCACACGCTGGAAATTTAGCCAGGCAGAGCCACGCAGATGCCGAGCGTTGGTCATAAGTGCGGCACCCTTGAGCGTATCGGCGAATAGAGATTCACAAAACGCAATGGATTGTTCTTGATTGGCCTGATCAAGCTTATGCGCGCGCCAGACTGTTTCTGGGCACTCCACAATGAAGGTGGTCGTCTGCTGATCAAATTTGTAGATATGCGCCTGGAACCACCCATGCTCAGTTTTCTCAAAAGCAAAGGTGAATGCATCGTAGAGTCGATTTGTGCCCAGCCATATAAAGCGATTCGGCCGCACCACAATATCGGGCCGAAAGTGTTCCGCGTAGCGTGATCGAATTTTTGAGTTAATGCCATCGCAGGCGATGATGAGATCAGCATCCGGAAAGTCCTCATCAGAGTCCACCTCGGTGCTAAAGCGCAGATTTACACCTAAGGCCTCGCATCGCGACTGCAGGATGTTGAGGAGCTTTTTTCGGCCAATGCCGACAAAGCCGTGGCCACCGGATCGAATCACGCGGCCTTTGAACCTTAGCTCGATATCATCCCAGTGGTTAAACGCCTGCTGGATTTCATCGGCGGTGACGGCGTCCCACTGCCGCATGTTGTCCATCGTGGCATCCGAGAAGACCACGCCCCAGCCGAAGGTGTCATACGGCAGATTGCGCTCCACGACGGTGACGTCGTGCTGCGGATGCCGCGCTTTCATCAGTAGGCCGAAATACAAGCCGGCGGGACCACCGCCGATGCAGACGATTTTTATGACAAACCTCCGGCACCTTCATAAATTTCAATATTGAAATAAATATCGGTCAAAAAAAAGGGCGCGTCAAGCCCGTCCGCCCTCGCCTAAATGCAGATGCCGGGTGTGCGGTGCCGCAGAAATCGCAGGGCGGAGAGCACGGTGAGCGCAGATGTCTTGGGGTTTTCCGCCAGGGGCCGGCCCGTCAGCATGACCCGCATCTCGCCAAAGGCGCCGCGCGCCGAAAACTCGTGAACGTTTTCGTTGATGGTGGGGTCGGCAATCAGCTGCACTTGCGTCTGATCCAGACCAACGCCCGCTAGCGCAAGCGCGGCAGCGACGTTCGCATTTTTTGGATACTGGCGGGCTGCGTCTCGGGCGCTCGCCCGGAGGATTACCGTAGGTTCTTGAAGGGAATCGAGGTCAAGCACTGTTTCAGCCGCCGTCCCCCGCCAGCCGGCGATTGGTTTTCGGCCGAGATAAGTTACCGCCTCTAGTCCTGCGAGCCGGGCTGCAGAAAGCGCATCAATACCACCGATGGCGCCAGGCAATAGGTGTAGTCGCGTCGCGCCATGAAGTGTCGCTGCCTCAAGCTGCTCCGCAACGCCGGGTGTCGAAAGTGCGCCCACCGACAGCATTGCGCACTCTGTACCGGCGGAGAGCGCGGGAATAATGTGCTGCGCGAGTGCCGCATGGCCGGCACATTCCAGCGCGAGATCGCAGTCTTTGGGCAGATCGGTTAACACTTTCGCCCGGCCATCAATCCAAGCGGCCGCTTCGGCACGTCGACCCTCGGAGACAACGACGGCACGAATACGGATTTCGGGTTCTTGCCATGCACGCGCAAAGATAGCGCGGCCAACGGCACCAAGACCAATCAGTGCAATCGAGATTTTTTCTTCGCCCAATCTAATTTAGTTTTTATGTGAAGGCCGGTTGCAGTATAGACCTCCTGCCCAGCCACACAAGTTGTCGGCGGTATGATGCGCACCATGCGTGAGATTGTGATGTCAAATTGGTCTGAGTTTGTGCGGCGTGTCGACGAGCTCGAGGGCTGGGCCTTTCGTGGTGAGTCTGAGGCGGCCTGGCCTTTGCAGACCGCATTGGCCCGTCGGCTCAGTGCGTACTGCCCCGATAAGACGCTCTGGCCACTGCGTGAGACACGCGCCCTACGGGTCTTTCGGCGGAAAGGGCACATTTATCTGAACGACTCTTCGACACTGCGCGATGACCTGCGAACACTTGCTTTGATGCAGCATCATGGCGCACCGACCCGTTTGCTGGATTTCACAAAGTCGGCCTTTGTGGCGGCATTTTTCGCGCTAGAAAGCGCGCTTGGCGATTCCGCAGTGTATGCCTTGAATACGCCGCTGCTCTGGGGCCTTGCGCCGGCATTTAATCCCGCGCTCACGCGGGATCGTATTGATCCGCGTGTGCCAGGGCATTTTGATAAGTATTTTGTGAACAATGAGTTTCCGGTAGTCTGGGTCGGCGAGCCGCTTGAAATGGACCGTCGCCTGATTGCCCAGTCGGGCTTATTTGTCATTCCTGGCCAGATCGATCGCCCGCTATCCGAAGTGCTCGACAGTTATCAGACCGATGCCGAATTATTGGTGAAATATGTGCTGCCCCAGTCTATCCGGGATGAGGCCATGAAGTCCCTCTACCGGATGAACATCACGCAGGCCACGCTTCTTCCGGATCTCGAGGGCCTGGCACGGGCAAGCGCTTATGAGCTTGAGGTGGTCTGGGAAAGCCTGGTGGAGGATTTCCGTAAACAGGCCCGGCCTCAGTAGCGGACCTTTCACATCCGCCCGCGCACGGCGGGGCCGCCTGCGGGCAGAGCTAGCCTGACTAAACCGATGCAATCGCAGCGTTAAATGTCGCGCTGGGCCGCATGATGGCAGCGATTTTTTGCGCGTCAACCATGTAATAGCCACCAATATCCACGGCCTTGCCTTGCACTGCATTGAGCTCCGCCACAATCTTTTTTTCATTCTCGGTGAGGGCCTTGGCCAGGCCTGCAAAATGCTTGGCCAGCTCGGCGTCTTCAGACTGCGATGCAAGCTCCTGGGCCCAGTACATTGCCAGATAGAACTGGCTGCCACGATTATCTAGTTCACCGGTTTTGGGCGAGGGCGACTTGCGGTGATCCAGCAGCTTTCCAGTTGCAGCATCTAGCGTCTTAGCCAATAGCTTCGCTCTTGAGTTACCGGTTTTGATGCCGAGCTCTTCGAGGCTTACGGCAAGCGCCAAAAATTCGCCAAGAGAATCCCAGCGCAAATGATTTTCCTCGGTGAGCTGCTGCACATGCTTGGGGGCGGATCCCCCGGCACCTGTTTCATACATGCCGCCGCCTGCCATGAGTGGCACGATCGATAGCATCTTGGCGCTTGTGCCGAGCTCCATGATGGGGAACAAATCGGTGAGATAGTCCCGCAGGATGTTGCCGGTAACCGAGATGGTGTCAAAGCCGCGCACCACGCGCTCGAGCGTATACCGCATCGCGCGGACCTGGGACATGATTTGAATATCGAGGCCCTCGGTATCGTGATCGTTGAGGTAGGTTTTCACTTTTTTGATCAGCTCATTTTCATGCGGCCGATAGGGATCCAGCCAGAATACCGCTGGCATGCCGGAGTTACGGCAGCGGGTTACTGCAAGCTTGACCCAATCGCGAATCGGCGCATCTTTGACCTGGCACATGCGCCAAATATCGCCCTCTTCGACATGTTGCGATAGGAGCACTTCACCGGTTTCGCAGTCGGTAATATTGGCAGTGCCATCCTCAGCGATCTCAAAGGTCTTGTCGTGCGATCCGTACTCTTCGGCTTGCTGGGCCATGAGTCCCACGTTGGGCACAGTGCCCATGGTTTTTGGATCGAACGCCCCATGCCATTTGCAGAAGTTAATCATCTCTTGATAAATCCGTGCGAAAGTGCTTTCTGGCATGACGGCCTTCACTTCTTTGAGTCGCCCATCGGCGCCATACATTTTGCCGCCGTTGCGGATCATGGCGGGCATGGAAGCGTCCACAATCACGTCGTTGGGGGAGTGAAAATTAGTAATGCCTTTTGCGGAGTCCACCATCGCCAGCTCGGGCCGATGTTCGTGGCAGGCATGCAGATCGCGCATGATTTCCTCGCGCTCACGCTCAGGCAGGGTCGCGATTTTATTGTAGAGATCGACCATGCCGTTATTGACATTCACGCCGAGTTCTTTCAGGACTTTGGCATGTTTGTCAAAGGCCTCTTTATAAAAAATCTTGACGCAGTGGCCAAAGACAATCGGATGTGAGACCTTCATCATGGTGGCCTTCACATGCAGAGAGAACATCACGCCGGATTTGCGGGCGTCTTCGATCTCGCGCTCATAAAACTCGCAGAGGGCCTTGCGACTCATAAACATCGAGTCAATGATCTCGCCAGCCTGAAGCGCGACCTTTGGCTTGAGCACCATGGCCTTACCGCTTTTGGTGATCAATTCCATTTTGACGGTACGGGCCCGATCCAACGTCATGGATTTCTCACCGTGATAGAAATCTCCATGGTGCATGTGCGAGACATGGGTCCGCGAGGCCTGCATCCATTCGGCCATAGCATGGGGATTCTTGCGCGCATATTCCTTGACTGCGCGCGGTGCACGACGGTCAGAGTTTCCTTCGCGCAGCACTGGGTTGACCGAGGAGCCAATGCACTTAGCGTAGCGCTCACGGATGGCTTTCTCTTCATCTGTTTTTGGATCGCTGGGGAAATCCGGAATCTTGTAGCCCTTGGACTGCAGCTCTTTGATTGCAGCGGTTAACTGTGCGACGGTGGCGCTGATATTGGGCAGCTTGATGATGTTGGCATCAGGCTGCAGTGTTTTTTTGCCGAGCTCCGAGAGCGTGTCGGGCACGCGCTGCGCTGGCGAGAGGTGTTCCGGAAAGCTGCCCAGGATGCGGGCGGCCAAGGAGATGTCGGCGGCCTCGACCTGGATTTTGGCCGGTTTGGTGAAGGCCCGAATCACCGGCAGAAAGGCGTGCGTGGCCAGCATCGGCGCCTCATCGGTGAGGGTGTAAACAATGGTGGGATCTTGGCTCATTCGGTTTTCTCCTCTAGCGGCCGGATGGTGATCTTTTTGTAGTGCATCAATTATCGCCCGAGGCAGCAGGAGGGCCCTTTTCCTCGCGAGACGGGGTCCCGCAGGCCTTTAACCCAGCTACCGTTATGGTCTTTTGCATTGGGGGGGGGCTAAATTTTGTTATCAGTTGATAAACTTTCGGCTGCCCGAAACCAACAACAAAAACAATGAAAACCAACTCCTGGCTCGCGGTGCGGCATTTCGTCCAAGAGGCCCTTCAGAATTCTGAGTTCTCTAAGCTCGACGACATCTCGCTAAGACTCCTGGATTGGGTTGTCGTTCAAAATAGCCGTGCCGCTGCCCCCCTGTATATGCAAACCCTCGTGCTTCGGGCGAATGTCGCCTCTCCCGCAACCGTCTATAAATCGGTCTCGAAACTGATGGGTCAGCGCATGATTGAGGTCACGGTCGACCCCGAGGACACCCGACGACGAATCGTTCGGCCTTCGCCCATGGCGCTGAAGCTGATGGATCGTCTGGGCAGCCGCACCGAAGCCTGGCTTAAGTCGCTTCAACACTAATGGATCGGGCCGTGGTCCGATGAAGGTCTTGTCATTGCTGCGCCATGCGACTGCGGTGAGAGATCCGCGGTTTACTGATTTTGATCGGCCGCTCGAGCCCTCGGGCGAGCGTGACATATTGCGTCTGGGCATGCGACTTCGAGACGCCCAGATCGGTTTCGACAAAATCATTTGCAGTCCGGCAGTTCGGACCAGCCGAACAGCGAGCCTGCTGCTGCAGGCCATGGGCCTTCAGCAGCCGGAGATCGAATTGGAGAAGGCCCTGTATACCTCCAGTGTGGATCGGCTGCTGCGCATCATCGCCAGAGTCGACGATTCCGTGGAACGGCTGCTCGTCGTTGGTCATAACCCGGAGCTCTCGGAGCTTGCAATCTCTTTGTCCGCGCAGGCCGAGGAGCTCTCGCCCTGCACGTTGGTGAATCTTCGCTGGGAATCCTTAGGGTGGCTGGGCCTTGAACTGACCCGGCCGGAAGCGGTTTCAATCCTGCAGCCGCCGCATTAAGTCGGCGTCCCGGATAGCCAGTCCGAGATCTGTCGCAGCCGTTGTACTTCATCGTCTTGGGCGAGCAGCATTGCCTTTTCAGCAGGTGGCAGCGGCAGCAGCTCTGCCCATCGGTCAGCGACCCAGCCACATTCATCGAGCCGATAGGGCGGACGCATCGGAATATCGGCCTCCTCGCCCTGCCGTTGTGCGGCGGCAATCAAGCCCCCAAGTTGATCGGCAAGCGGCTGCAGGTCGGCCGGAATCGGCAGGCGGGCCGGGGCCGGGTAGGGGATAATTTCCCCACTCCAGAGCCCATAGGCACCTCGTGCATGTTCACCAAGACGAAAGCGTTTCGTGCCCACACAGGCCACCGACAATACGGCAGGCTGCAGGGCCTCCACGTTGAGTAAGTGCACGAGACAGCCGATGTTATGCAGGCGCTCCAGCGCACCCGCTTTTTGGACTTCATGCCCGTCGGCCAGCGGCACGACGCCGAATGCGATGCCCTCTTGTTGGCAGCGTCGTATCAGATGTAAATAGCGGACTTCGAAGATGGTGAGCCGCAATATGCCCTCAGGAAAGACGGGCTGAGATAGCGGGAAAAGCGGCAGTGTTTCAGTCGCCATGCTGCGGGGATTCCTTTGATACAGTGACATTGTATGAGTAAAGCCTTCACGAAAGAGCGTGATGATGATTCGCAAGAGGAGCCCGATGCTCAGGCAGCCGCGCTGCCCTCGGGCACACCGAATTACCTCACCCCAGCGGGCCACGCAGCGCTGACTGCAGAGCTTAATTACCTGCTCAAAGTGGAGCGTCCGAAAACAGTGGAGATCGTGTCGTGGGCGGCCTCTAACGGCGATCGTTCAGAGAATGGAGATTACATTTACGGCAAGCGCCGACTGCGTGAAATCGATCGTCGCCTGCGATTCCTTTCGAAGCGGCTCGCGGTGGCCCAGGTCGTCGATCCGGCCGCCCAAGCCGGCAATGATCAGATTTTTTTTGGTGCGCACGTAACAATTGAAGATGAACACGGTGATCAGCAGACGTATCGGATCGTGGGGATTGACGAAACCCATCTGGCGGCTCACAGCATCAGCTGGGTATCTCCCATGGCTCGTGCGCTGATCAAGGCCCGCGAGGGCGAGACTGTGACCGTGCAGAGCCCATCCGGTCCAAGAGAAGTTACGGTGGTACGCGTCGCCTATGGTGATACCGCCGAAACGCAATCCAGCTCTCATTGATCAGAGGGGCACGTATGACCCAGCAGATTGAACTCGGACCGCTTGCAGGTGCAGTCCTTCGACTCGAACTCAATACGAGTCGTGGCGTGGCCCGGGTCCGTGATTTTCTAGGCCATCAATGGGTAATCTTTTTTTACCCGAAGGACGACACGCCCGGCTGTACTGCGGAAGCCATTGATTTTTCGGCCCAGCATCGGAATTTTCTTGCTGCCGACACGCAGGTTATTGGCGTATCCCGAGACAGTCTGGCTTCTCACGACAAATTCATTGCTAAGCATAGCCTGTCGATCACACTGGTCTCGGATCAGCAGGAATCGGTGTGTCAGGCATTTGGTGTTTTGAAAGAAAAAAATCTCTACGGTAGAAAATTTATTGGCATCGAGCGCTCCACTTTTCTGATTGATGCAAAGGGCGCTGTGTGCCGAGTCTGGCGTAATGTGAGAGTGCCTGGCCATGTGCAAGAGGTGCTCGCTGCGGCGCGCCAGAATGCGCCCTAAGTCGCTATCGATGCAGCATAGTGCAGCCCAGATCGGCGATGCGCTCGCCAACATTGATACCCCGGCGCTGATTCTGGATCGGTCTGCGTTTGAGCGAAATGGCGCCGCCCTCATGGCATCGGTAAATGGACTGCCGATCGCGGTCCGTCCGCACGCGAAAAGCCACAAGTGTCCAGAGATTGCTCGGCGCCAGATCGCAGCAGGCGCTGTTGGCATCTGCTGTCAGAAGGCTTCTGAGGCACAGGCCTTTATCGAGGCCGGCATTCAAAACATCTTGATTTCCAATGAGGTC
>JBILVT010000049.1:0-13834 GCA_044370275.1 Burkholderiaceae bacterium
ATTGTGAGCCACATCCAATACAACCGCCGGCTGGCCGGGCAACACCTGAAAACGGGCAGCCAGTTCAACCAGCGCAAATCCCTGCCGCACGGCACCCTGCGTTACCGGCAACTGCTCTTTTAAAGAAGACAGTGCCGCAAGTGCAGCCGACGCATTGATTAACTGATTGGCACCGCGCAATGCTGGATAAGCCATTGCATTTCGGCGCTGGCCCCGGCCTGCCCAGCTCCACTGCTGCCGATCACCTTGAAAATTAAAATCCTGGCCAAACTGCCAGAGATCTGCGCCCTGCACTTTGACAACCTCTGCGACGGACATTGGGGGCTCAGGATCGGCACAGATAAACGGCCGCCCGGGTTTTGCGATATGGGCCTTCTCCCAGCCAATCTGCTCGCGGGTTTCACCAAGAAACTCCTGGTGATCCAAATCGACCGATACGAGAATTGAACAATCCGCATCAACGATATTGACTGCATCAAGTCGGCCGCCCAGTCCAATTTCCAGCACTGCAATATCGACACCATATCGCCAGACGATGTCAAAAATCGCTAGGGTTGTGAATTCAAAATAGGTTAAGGACGTCTCCGCCCTCGCCTGCTCCACACGCTCAAACGCTGCGATCAACTCGGCGTCGCTGACTTCTTCGCTATTAATCCGAAGCCGCTCGTTAAACCGCAACAAATGCGGCGAGGTATAGACCGCGACCCGATATCCCGACTGCAATAGAATCGACTCCAGCATCGCGCAGGTCGAACCCTTGCCATTTGTTCCACCAACAAGAATGGATGTGCAGCCTAGGCGAATGCTCGGGCCACTGAACGATCGTCCTTCGGGAAACCCCATGGCCTGCGCCACGCGGACCACCCGGTCCAGGCCGAGATCAATCGGCCGGACATGCTGGGAGGTGATTTTTTCTAGCCAGTCAGAAAGCGTCAACTTTGGCGGGCCGCATCAGCAGGCTGCCGCAGCAGCAGCGTTAGCAAATCAGCAAGCTCGTCGCGCATTTTGCGTCGATCCACGATCCGGTCGACAGCGCCTTTCTCCAGGAGAAACTCGGCCCGCTGAAATCCGACTGGAAGCTTCTCGCGAACAGTCTGCTCAATGACGCGCGGCCCCGCAAAGCCCACCAAAGCCTTGGGCTCGGCTATCACGACATCGCCCAGAAAGGCAAAACTTGCGGATACGCCGCCCATCGTGGGATCCGTCAAGATGGAGATATAGGGTAGCCGCGCATGGCTTAGCTGCTGCAATACCGCTGTGGTTCGGGCCATCTGCATCAGTGACAGCAGACCTTCTTGCATGCGGGCACCCCCGCTTGCGGCGATGCTGACAAATGGCACCTTGCTTTCAAGCGCTACCTCAACAGCACGCACAAACCGCTCACCCACCACCGAGCCCATTGAGCCGCCCATAAACTCGAACTCAAAACAAGCCACAACAACTGGCACCGACTTGATCGCACCGCTCATCGCGATTAAGGCATCGGTCTCACCGGTCTGCTCCATGGCTTCGGTGAGTCGCTCCGGATACTTACGGCTATCTTTAAATTTCAGGGAATCGATCGGCAGGACTTCTTGGCCAATTTCAAAACGGCCCTCAGGATCAAGGAGCTTATCAAGCCGATCACGGGCACGTATCCGCAGGTGATGATCACACTTCGGGCAGACCTGCTGGTTATTTTCTAAATCGGTGCGATACAGAACAGACTCGCAGGAGGGGCACTTTAACCATAGGCCCTCGGGCACGCTGCGACGTGGACCCTCGGAGCGTTGAATCTTTGGCGGGAGAATCTTATCAATCCAGCTCATGCGGCCTCCGAGTGCAGTTTCTTCGGCATGCGATCTAAGGCCTGCCGGATACTTGAGATAAATCCCGCTGCTGCTGATAGCGTATCTGACCCTGTCTTCACTGCATCTTCCATCACCCGAATCAGCGCGCTGCCAATCACGACCGCATCGGCATGCTGGGCTACTGCCACTGCCGAATCAGCATCACTGATTCCAAAGCCCACACCAATTGGCATGGATGTAAAACGCCGAATTTGCTGCACGCGATCGCCGACCGCAGCCGGGTCCAGGTGGCCTGCACCTGTGACCCCTTTCAACGAAACGTAATACAGATAGCCTGCGCCAAGCCGGGCCACATCCCGCATTCGCGACTCAGTTGAAGTCGGGGCCAAAAGAAAGATGGGGTCCATACCACGGGACTTCAAAGCGTTACTGAATTCTTCGCACTCCTCGGGCGGATAGTCCACCACAATGGTGCCATCGACACCAGATTCTTTTGCCTGAGCAACAAATCGATCAATGCCAAAGCGCTCAACCGGATTGGCATAACCCATCAACACAACTGGCGTGGCCGCATCAGAGGATCGAAACTCACGCACCCAGCCCAGGCAGTCGGCGAGCGTGACATGCCGGGCCAGGGCTCGCTCGCTTGAACGCTGAATCACCGGACCATCGGCCATGGGGTCAGAAAACGGCACACCCAATTCAATGACATCAGCACCGTGCTTGACCAGAGTGTGCATTAAGCGCACTACAGATTCTCGGGCGGGATCACCCGCCGTGATATATGGAATTAGGCCCGTGCGGCCTTCACGGGCAAGCCAGTCAAATTTTTGCTGGATACGCGACAAGGCGATTTCCGCTAATCAGAGATGCATTCCGGAGCGCTCGGCCACGGTATGCATATCCTTATCGCCGCGGCCCGAGAGATTCACAAGAATGATCTGATCTTTTGGCAGTGTGGGGGCGATCTTTGCGGCATACGCCAAGGCGTGGCTAGACTCCAGCGCCGGAATAATTCCTTCAATACGGCAGCAGGTATGAAAGGCTTCGAGGCTCTCTTGATCCGTGATGGCGACATACCTGGCGCGGCCCGAATCTTTTAACCACGCATGCTCGGGTCCAACCCCCGGATAATCTAAGCCGGCGGACACCGAATGGGTCTCGGCGATCTGGCCAGAGGCATCCTGCATGAGGTAAGTGCGATTGCCGTGCAGCACGCCAGGCGTTCCCGCTGACAACGGAGCCGCATGCCGGCCTGAAGCGATGCCCTCGCCTGCAGCCTCAACCCCAACAAGCTGTACACCAGGGACATTGAGATAGTCGTAAAAAATGCCCATGGCATTGCTGCCACCGCCCACGCATGCCACCACCATATCGGGCTGACGGCCCACCATCTCAGGCATCTGCCAGAGGCATTCCTTGCCCACCACCGAATTAAAGTCGCGCACCATCATCGGATAAGGATGGGGGCCCGCCACCGTGCCGATAATGTAGTAAGTGTTTTCTACATTGGTGACCCAGTCACGCATCGCTTCGTTTAGCGCATCCTTGAGTGTTTTCGAGCCGCTTTCTACCGGAACCACAGTTGCACCGAGGAGCTTCATGCGATACACATTGGCTGCCTGACGCACCACGTCGGTTGCGCCCATATACACCACACACTCCATGCCAAATCGTGCGGCGACAGTGGCAGTCGCAACGCCATGCTGGCCAGCGCCAGTCTCCGCGATCACACGGGGCTTGCCCATACGACGGGCCAGCAATGCTTGACCAATGGTGTTGTTGACCTTATGCGCGCCAGTGTGATTGAGATCCTCGCGCTTAAAGTAAATCTGCGCACCGCCACACATCTCAGACCAGCGACGGGCGTGGTACACCGGGCTTGGCCGGCCAACAAAGTGCTTCAGTTCACGATGAAATTCCTCAATGAACTCAGGATCCTGGCGATAGCGATCGTAGGACTTGCGCAATTCTTCCAGCACATGGGTTAGTGTCTCGGAGACAAAGCTTCCACCGTAGGGGCCAAAGTGGCCGCGTGCGTCGGGAAATGCATAGTCCTGCTCGCCTGAACCGGGTGACTGCTGAGGAAGATCGTTGGGCTTCATGAAATGTTTTTTAAAAGTCGGTTTGCATCGGCCGCCTGCACGGCGGCCACAAACTCCCGAATCCTGATTGCGTCCTTAATCCCTTTGAGCTGTTTTCCGTTTTCCCAGGCCTCTACCCCACTGCTGACATCCACACAGGGCGGCGCCAGCTGGGCAACCGCCCGGCCCACAGACCCCGATTCTAGCCCCCCCGACAATACCCAGCAGAACTCATGTCGCGGGGCCTTCGCAAAGGCGCCGCTAAGCCTGGTCCAATCAAACGCCTGGCCGCTGCCGCCGAAGCCGGCACTGTCGGCATCAAATAGGACCGCATGGCAATCCGAATACGCCGCGACCTGATCCGCGAGCACGGGCGTCGAAGGGCTGGCAGCCTTTTCCCCTTGGGCCGAGAGGCGAAGTGCCTTGATCACCGGCCGACCCAGGCCGCGACAGTCCTCAGGTGACTCATCACCATGCAGCTGCAAATGCGAAAGGCCAACCTCATCAGCAACCGACATCAAGATGTTGCGCGGCGCATTCACAAAAAGGCCGACAACAGCCACCCATGCGGGGACACGTCGTATGAGACGCTGCGCCTGCTGAATCGAGACCGAACGGGGGCTCGGCTCGTAAAACACAAAGCCCAAGGCATCGGCTCCAGCCTGAACAGCAGCCTCGACATCTGCCTCGCGGGTCAGTCCACAAACTTTGATTCGGGTACGCATAACAATTGAGAATCGTACTCGACATGCGAGAGACAAAGGCCCTGAGCGGGAAAGGTGCGGGCGGCCTGGGTCCGATCCCGGCTGGCCAAGACTTCTTGGGCCCACTGCAATGTCGCCGCGCCCCGACCGACCTCCACCACTGTGCCCACAAGATTGCGCACCATGTGATGCAAAAACGCGTTGGCCTTGAGATGAAACTCAATCACCGCATCTGATTCAATCACATCAAACTGATACAGCTCCCGAATCGGGGAGCTGGCCTGGCATTCTGACGACCGAAAGGCGCTGAAATCATGCTTGCCGACATAAAGCGCGCAGGCTTGTCGCAGCAACTCACGATCAAGCGGCCGATAGCACCAGGCCGCGTAGCGCTGCATCAGCGGTGAGCGTGTCGGAGCGCACAGCAGTCGATAAATATACGTGCGAGAACGGGCCGAGAATCTGGCGTGGAACTCCGTGTCAACACGACAAGCCCAGCGCACGGCAATACTCTGCGGCAAGAGCGCATTCAGTCCGCGGACCCAATTCCACTCGGCCCGCTCGAGCTCGGTATCAAGATGCACCACCTGGCTGCTGGCATGCACGCCAGCGTCGGTTCGGCCCGCACAAATGGTGGAGTGTGCACTGCCCGTAAATTTCAAAAGGGCTGCTTCAAGCTGATCCTGAATCGTGTTGCCGCCTGGCTGGGTCTGCCAGCCGCTCCAGTCCGTGCCGTCATACTCCAGCCCCAGAGCAAGCCGCATCAGCGCTCAAGCAAGATGCGCAGCATGCGACGCAGCGGCTCGGCAGCGCCCCAGAGCAGCTGATCTCCCACAGTAAAGGCGGCGAGGTACTGCGGGCCCATGGCCATCTTATGCAGTCGGCCCACAGGAATCTGCATGGTGCCGCTGACGGCTGCTGGGCTTAATTCACGCTCGGAGCGCTCGCGTTCATTCGGAATAACACGCACCCAGTCGTTCGCACTGGCAAGAATCGCTTCGATATCCTGCAAAGAAACATCTTTCGTGAGCTTGACCGTAAGCGCCTGCGAATGACAGCGCATCGCCCCCACTCGAACACAGAGCCCATCAATCGGGATAGATCCTGGCGAACGGAAGGCGGGTTTGCCCAGAATTTTGTTAGCTTCAGCGCCGCCCTTCCACTCTTCCTTGCTCTGGCCATGCTCAACTGGAACATCAATCCAGGGAATCAAACTGCCGGCAAGCGGCACGCCACGAAAATTTTCTACCGGCAGTCCCGACGCCGCACCGCCACGCAGCAGTTCGCTGATCTCTTTATCAATCTCAAGAATCGCCGATGACGGATCGGCAAGCTCTTGGGAAACTGACTGATGCAGCCTGCCCATTTGCGCGAGCAGCTCGCGCATGTTCTGCGCGCCCGCACCCGATGCGGCCTGATAGGTCATCGCGCTGACCCACTCCACCAGACCCTCGCGAAATAGCCCACCCATGGCCATGAGCATCAGGCTCACGGTGCAATTGCCGCCAATCCAATTTTTTCCACCGGCCGCCAAGGCCCGGTCAACCACGGCGCGATTGACCGGATCCAAAATGATCACGCAGTCGTTTTCCATGCGCAGCGCCGAGGCTGCATCGATCCAGTGACCCGCCCAGCCGCTCGCCCGCAATTTGGGATAAATCTCTTTGGTGTAGTCACCACCCTGGCAAGTGATCACGATATCCATTGCCTTTAAGGCCGCAATATCTGAAGCCGACTGAAGCGGCTGCTGGGTCTGAGCAAAAGCCGGGGCGGCGCCTCCTGCATTTGAGGTGCTGAAAAACACAGGATCAATCAGTTTGAAATCGTTTTCCTGCTGCATTCGCTGCATCAGGACTGATCCCACCATGCCCCGCCATCCCACCAGACCAACTTTTTTCATTGCCATTTCTCCTTTCTTAATTAGGCCAAAGCGGCAATCACCGCATCCCCCATCTCCACCGTTCCCGCCCGCCTGCAGCCCTCGCGGTAAATATCAGGCGTGGCAATGCCACTAGACAGCGTCTTACGGACGGCAGACTCAATCTGGTCAGCCGCCTGCGACAAGCCACAGGAGTAACGCAGCAGCATGGCAGCCGACAGAATTGTGGCCAAGGGATTGGCGAGATTCTTTCCTGCAATATCAGGGGCCGACCCATGAATCGGCTCGTATAGGCCTTTGTTATTCGCATCAAGCGAGGCCGAAGGCAGCATACCAATTGAACCCGTGAGCATGGAGGCCTCATCGGAGAGAATGTCGCCAAACATATTGCCCGTCACGAGCACATCGAATTGCTTTGGGTTTTTTAAAAGCTGCATAGCGGCGTTATCCACATACATATGGGTGAGCGCTACATCGGGATATTCCTTTCCCAAAGTGGTCATCACATCACGCCAAAGCTGTGTGGTCTCAAGCACATTGGCTTTATCGACCGAGCAGACCCTACGATCGCGCTTTCTTGCGGCCTCAAACGCAACCCGGCCGATTCTGATAATTTCGCTTTCGCGATAGATCATCGTGTCAAAGCCCTCGCGCTCACCGTTTTCGAGCACGCGAATGCCACGCGGCTTACCAAAGTAAATGTCTCCAGTGAGCTCGCGAATGATCATGATGTCCAGGCCGGACACCACCTCAGGCTTTAGCGTCGATGCCCCTGCAAGCTCGGGATAAATGATTGCAGGCCGCAAATTTGCAAAGAGCGTCAGTTCTTTACGCAAGCCGAGAATGGCCTGCTCGGGCCGAAGCTCGCGCGCCAAGTTATCCAAACTGAAATCGCCAACCGCACCAAACAAAATGGCATCGGCCGACTTTGCTAGTCGCAGCGTTGTATCGGGCAGAGGATGGCCGCTGGCCCGATAGCCTGCGCCGCCCACTGGCGCCTGCTCTAGCTCAAGCGAAAAGTGGCCCTGTGCCGCCAACCGCTCGAGCACCCGCACCGCCTGCTGCGTGATCTCGGGGCCAATACCATCTCCTGGCAGAACAGCAAGTTTCAAGAGCTTTGACATCGCTTACTCCTGGTCAGCCTAACGCCCGATGCGGATCAACTGCTAGCCACGGCTGATCGGTAAGCCGCCGAGATTCAAAGGCTCGAATTTTCTCGGCATGCTGCAGTGTAAGCCCAATGTCATCGAGCCCATTGATCAGGCAGTGTTTACGAAAAGGCTCAATGTCAAAAGACCGCGCAAAACTTCCATCCAGGCTTTCCACCGTTTGCGTTGAAAGATTGATCTTGAGCTGAAATCCTTCTTCACTGAAGACCCGCTGAAAAAGAATTTCCACATCGCTTTCGGCCAGCACAATCGGCAACAGGCCATTTTTAAAGCAGTTATTAAAAAAGATATCGGCATAAGATGGTGCAATCAGCACGCGAAACCCGTAGTCCTCCAGAGCCCAAGGGGCATGCTCTCGGCTCGACCCGCAGCCGAAATTACGGCGGGCCAGCAAAATACTCGCACCCCGATAGCGGGCCTGATTTAAGACAAAATCTTTTTTCAAAGGCCGTTGGCTGCAGTCCACGCCCGGCTGGCCTTCATCCTCATAACGCCAGGCATCGAAAAGATTCGGGCCAAAGCCACTGCGCTTAATCGACTTTAAAAATTGCTTTGGGATGATCGCATCCGTATCGACATTGGCCCGATCCATCGGTGCGACAAGGCCCTGATGCTGGTCAAGAGGTTTCATCGAGAGAATTCCTCGCAGTTAGAAATTTCGAACATCAACAAAATGGCCTGCCAGCGCTGCGGCAGCCGCCATCGCGGGTGAGACCAAATGGGTACGGCCTCCTGCGCCCTGCCGGCCCTCGAAATTGCGATTTGATGTCGAGGCGCTACGCTCACCGGGCTCGAGTCGGTCAGCATTCATTGCGAGACACATTGAGCAGCCTGGCTCGCGCCACTCAAAGCCCGCCTGCCGAAATACCTGGTCCAGGCCTTCCTGCTCCGCCTGGGCCTTTACCAAGCCCGATCCGGGTACGACCAGCGCCAGCTTCACATTGCCGGCTTTTTTGCGGCCTTTGATGACAGCTGCAGCCGCACGCAAATCTTCGATGCGCGAATTCGTGCACGAGCCGATAAAGACCTTATCGACTGCAATCTCGGTCAAAGGGGTGTTGGGCGCAAGGCCCATGTATGCAAGCGCGCGTTCCATACCCTCACGCCGCGAGGCATCCGACTCGTGAGCAGGATCAGGAACTCGTGCGCTCACTGGCAAGACCATCTCGGGCGAAGTGCCCCAAGTAATCTGGGGGGCGATATCTGCAGCGTTCAGCTCCACAACCGAATCGAAACGGGCATCCGAATCGGAATGCAGCGTATTCCAATACGTAACCGCCCGATCCCAATCCGCAGCTTTTGGTGCCATGGGCTTATTGCGAACATAGTCAATCGTTTTTTGATCAACTGCGACCATTCCGGCGCGGGCGCCCGCCTCAATGGCCATGTTGCAAACGGTCATACGGCCTTCCATAGACATGGACCGCATCACCGCCCCACCAAACTCAATCGCAAACCCGGTTCCACCCGCAGTACCAATTTTTCCAATCACGGCAAGCACGACATCCTTTGGAGTGACACCTGGCCCCAGCGCGCCCTCGATCTTCACCAGCATCCGCTTGGCTTTTTTCATCAGTAAGCACTGGGTCGCGAGCACATGCTCGACCTCCGAAGTACCGATTCCCATTGCAAGGCATGCGAACGCACCATGGGTGCTGGTGTGGGAATCGCCGCAGACAACCGTCATGCCCGGCAGCGTTGCGCCCTGCTCAGGTCCAATGACATGCACGATGCCCTGACGGTGATCTTTGATATTGAAATATGTGATGTTGAATTTTTTGGTATTCGCATCCAGCGTCTCTACCTGCAGACGCGAGACCGGATCGCTGATGCCGCGCGAGCGGTCCGTGGTTGGCACGTTGTGATCCACCACCGCAAGGTTGGCAGCATTACGCCACGGCTGGCGGCCGGAGAGCTCGAGGCCTTCAAAGGCCTGTGGGCTCGTGACCTCGTGGACCAGGTGGCGATCAATATAGATCAGACAGGTGCCATCAGCTTCCTGATGGACGACATGCTCATCCCATAACTTGTCGTAAAGGGTGCGTCCTGACATCGTCAATCTCACTAAGAATTCGAAAAGTTTTTTTTCGGAACCCTTAATTATGCCCGGGCTAGGCTGCGGTTTCGGCCCCCTGACGCGCCGCCCGCAGGCCAATGACCGCGGCGATTGCGCCACCGACGGCCGCCGCAGCCGAGACCACAAACACAAACTCCGGAAAAACGACCTCCCAGAGCCAGCCGGCAGCGATGCCACCAATTGATCCGCCAAGGCCGTAAGAGGCCATGGTGTACAACGCCTGGCCGCGGGCCTGGGCCTGGGCGGGAAACCATTGCCGGATGAGTGCCATTGAAGCGCTGTGATGGATGCCAAATGTCACCGCATGCAGTATCTGGGCCAGGATGATCACGACCAGCGATCCCCCGGAGAAAGCAATCATCAGAAATCGAATCGCTGTCACGCCATAAGAGGCAACCCAACACTGGCCAACCGAGAAACGATCAAACAGCCGGTGTTGAAACTGAAACATCACGATTTCGGCAACCACGCCCAGCGCCCAGAGCAGGCCGATTTCAGTGGTGCTGTAGCCCTGCTGATGCAGCCAGAGCGAAAACAAGGTGTAAAGCGGCGCGTGAGCAATCAGCATGAGAAATGAAGCGAGCAGAAACAAACGCAATCGACTATCGCGCAGCACCTGACCAATAAGTCGATGCCGAGGAGAAGCGGCCTGCACCTCACGGCCAGGCAGCAATGCAGAGGCCACCGCCAGAATCAGCAACACCCCGATCAGTGATACGGGCAGCCAATCAATGCCGACCCGATCAAACCATGGGCCGGCGCTTAGCACCGCCACAATAAAACCAATGGAGCCCCAGACCCGCATCCGGCCGTAACGCTTCAAACTTCCGCCACCGGCCTGCATCGCAAGCGATTCTGCGATCGGCACTTGACCACTCAAAAAGAAACTCAAGACACAAAAGAGCGCGAATAAAGACCAAAACGGCAGCGATGTCAGAAGCCCCAGACTGATAAGCAGCGCGGCCACCGCAGAAAATTGAATTACACGGACCACACCCTGCGGCCCGCGCACATGATCGGCAAGCCAGCCCCAAGCCGGCGGACCGATGACACGGGCCCACTGCATCGGCGAGATGAGAACGCCGATCTCAGCAGGGCTAAAGCCGCGCGCGTTTAGCCAGAGCGGAAGGTAGGGCGAAAACAGGCCAACATAAGCAAAGTAAGCGCCAAAAAATGCCCCAAGCCGGGCGGTGGCACTCACCCTGCAATCGGCGGCGTTGGCACGCGAACGTCGGCGTTTTGGGCCCGATGACGCAGGGCGTGGTCCATGAGCACTAAAGCGAGCATGGCCTCAGCAATTGGCGTTGCACGAATCCCAACACAGGGATCGTGCCGACCGTGGGTCTCCACCACAGTGGGCTGGCCCTGCAAATCAATTGAGCGTCGCGGCGTGCGAATACTCGAGGTGGGCTTAATCGCAATGGAGACCGTAATCGGCTGACCGGTTGAAATTCCGCCCAGAACGCCGCCGGCATTATTGGTCGTAAAGCCCTGGGGGGTGAGCTCATCACCATGGGTCGATCCACGCTGAGCGATGGACTGAAAACCTGCGCCAATTTCTACGCCCTTGACTGCATTGATGCCCATCATGGCGTAGGCGATCTCGGCATCCAGCCGATCAAATACCGGCTCACCCCAGCCTACTGGAACATGGGTCGCTTCAATATTGATGCGCGCACCACAGGAGTCCCCCGCTTTGCGCAGGGTATCCATGTAGGCTTCCAGCTCGGCAATCTGGCTTTTATTTGCGGCAAAAAATGGATTGGCGGCTACCTCTGCCCAATCTTCAAATCGAACCACGATCTCACCGAGCTGCGTCATGTGGCCACGGATCGTCACACCAAACTTCTCACGTAGCCACTTCTTCGCAATCGCGGCGGCAGCCACCCGGACAGCCGTCTCGCGTGCCGAGGATCGGCCGCCACCGCGGTAGTCACGCACACCGTATTTTTGCCAGTAGGTGTAATCGGCGTGACCGGGCCGAAAGGTATCTTTAATGTCGTTGTAATCCTTGCTGCGCTGATCCTGATTTCGAATTAGAAGCGCAATCGGCGCCCCGGTGGTGACCCCCTCAAAAACGCCGGAGAGAATCTCAACGGTATCGGACTCCTGGCGCTGGGTAACGTGCCGCGAGGTGCCCGGCCGGCGACGGTCCAGCTCTGGCTGAATGTCGGACTCTGATAAGGCCATTCCAGGCGGGCAGCCATCCACCACACAGCCAATCGCGGGGCCATGAGATTCCCCAAATGACGTCACCGCAAACAGATGGCCGAAGGTATTTCCTGACATAGCCGCAGTTTAAGCGATCGGAGTCTGCTAAGGAGCTCCGAGGTGGGCGCCAAGCCGTTGCAGAACGCACTCCCGACCAAGAACTGCCATGACCTTATCGATCGACGGCGTGTCGGTGCGGCCCATCAAGATCAGCCGAAGCGGCATCGCAATCTGCGGCATTTTCAGGCCCGACGCCGACAACACCCCTTTCAGCGCCAACGCCAGTGCGGCCGCACTCCAGTCTGCGGGCAGGCTTGTCATCAACGCAGTCAGCGCCGCGCGCACCGGCGGGCTGAGCTGCTCCTTTAAGGCTTCGGATGCATCGGGCGGATCCATGTAAAACATGGCAATCGATTCGGCAAGCTCGTTTAACGTCTGCGCCCTATCTTTTAAAAGCTCACAGACTGCCGCAAGCTCGGGTCCTTTCGCGACCGAAAATCCCTCCTCTCGAACGCGGGGCGCCACCATCGGTGCAAGCTCTTGCGCAGTCAGCTGCCGAAGATAATGGTTATTAATCCACTTTAATTTTTCAAAATCAAACTGCGCGGCCGACCTACTGCAATGCTCGAGTGAGAACCACTCTTGCAGCTGCTGCATGGAAAAAATTTCATCGTTGCCGTGGCTCCAGCCCAGCCGCGCCAGATAGTTCAGCAAGGCCTGTGGCAGATAGCCGTCGCTGTGGTATTGCATGACCGAGACAGCGCCGTGACGCTTGGATAGCTTTTCGCCATCTGGGCCATGAATCATCGGAAGATGTGCATAGGCTGGCACCTCTGCGCCAAGGGCCTTCAGAATATTGATCTGCCGCGGGGTATTATTAATGTGATCATCGCCACGAATGACATTGCTGATTTGCATATCCATGTCATCCACTACGACACAGAAGTTATAGGTCGGTGTCCCGTCTGTGCGGGCGATGATGAGGTCGTCGAGCTCTTCGTTGGAAATTGAGATACGGCCCTTCACACCATCGTCCCAAGTCACAAAGCCAGAGTCCGGGTTGCGAAACCGCACCACAGGCTGAAGTCCCGGTGGTGGCTCCAAACCAGTGGCCTTCACATTTTCCGGCCGCCAGCGGCCATCATAGCGGGGCTTAGCTCCCCGGGCCCGCTGCTCTTCGCGCATTACATCCAACTGCTGCGGAGTGCAGTAACAGTGATACGCAGTGCCTGATTGAAGCATTGCGGCGATCACCTCTCGGTAACGGTCCATGCGCTGCATCTGATAAAAGGGGCCCTCATCTGGAGTAAGGCCTAGCCATTGCATGCCATCTAAGATGGCCTGGACAGCCTCAGGCGTGGAGCGCTCCACATCCGTGTCCTCAATACGAAGGATGAATTGCCCGCCGTGGCGGCGGGCATACGCCCAGCAATACAGCGCAGTGCGGGCTCCACCCACGTGGAGATAGCCCGTTGGGCTAGGCGCAAACCGGGTTCGGACGCGCTTTAAAAGAGGCGTTGACATGGGCCAGAAGTTTACCCGCAGCGGCCCACTTAGCCCGAGGACAAGGGCAGTTGCGGCCGCTTAAACGAATAGCCATTCATCAGGAACTCGTGGGCGATATATGACGGAAAGCTCCACGCAGGTGCCGTCTGTGAGGACCATTCCACAAGGATTCCAAGCACTGGCTTCTCCTTCCACAGGTCGGCCCGCATGGCATTGAGATAACCCGGTGAATCAATCAGCGCGTTACGCGGAATAAACGATACCAAAATCAAGAAGAGCAATGTTCCAAACATCACTGGCCACCGCGTTCGAGGCCAAATCAGATTGCCGAGCGCGCCCACTACAAAAGATAGATTTAGTAACGCAAAAAACAGTGATATTCCAATCACGATCGGCGGGATGATCAGGTTCTTG
>JBILVT010000136.1:0-3871 GCA_044370275.1 Burkholderiaceae bacterium
TCTGCCCCCCGCAGGCCTTAATTGATGCAGGCCAAAAGCCGATTGAGTCTTGGCGCGATATTGGCGCAGAGGGGCGCACGGGTGTCTGCGCGGAAATGCTGACGCGGCTAAATCAACACAGCTTTGAGCTCGCCCATGCGGTCATGATGACCACCGGTCAGGGCTGGATGATGGCCTTTCAGGCCGGTGGCCCACACGCCCAGGATCGCGGCCTGGAGTCAGTGGTCTATGCCTGGCGCGAGCAGAGCTTTATTCCACAGACCGCCCTCTGGGAAAAGCCGCAGGGGAAAAATCCTTCGCTGGTGATGAAAAAACATTTTCAGATTGTTGGCCGCGGCGTTGGCGTTGTTATCGGCTGCGGGACCTTCCCGACATGGAATACCTATCCGGGCCTTTTTGCTGCCCTGGCTACTGGTAATGCAGTGATTGTGAAGCCGCACAGCAACGCAATTCTGCCGGCGGCAATGACCGTGCGGCTGTTACGGACCGTACTGAAAGAAGGGGGGCTTGATCCCAATCTCGTCTCGCTGTGTGTTGCGACCGAGCGTGAATCGACCCGGGCCTTGGTCACGCATGCCGCCGTCAAATCCATTGATTTCACGGGTGGCAACGCATTCGGCCAGTGGCTGATCGATCATTGCCGGCAGGCACAGGTCTATGCGGAGTTGGCTGGCGTCAACCATATCGTGCTGGATTCAACCGATGCCTATAAGGCGATGATGCGCAATCTCGCATTCACCTTATCGCTTTACTCGGGCCAGATGTGCACGACATCGCAGGCGATTTTCGTGCCCGCAGGTGGTATCCACACCGATGAAGGGCCGAAGTCATTCGATGAGGTCTGCGCCGACCTTGCCAAGGCCGTTGAGGGCTTTCTCGCTAAGCCCGAAGTCGCACATGCGGTATTGGGCGCGATGCAATCGGCTGATACGGTGAAGCGCATCGAGCAAGCCAATAGCGGCGCCCATGGCCGGGTGCTGCTGAAGTCCAACCGACTTGAAAATCCTGATTTTCCAAAGGCCGATGTCCGCACCCCCGTCTTGATTACCTGCGATGCTGCAGATGAGGCCGCCTACATGGAAGAGCGTTTCGGCCCGATCAGCTTTATTGTGAGGACTGCCGATACGGCGGCCTCGATTGCGCTCTCGGAGCGCGTAACCAGCATCCACGGTGCGTTGACTGCTGGTGTCTATTCCACCGATGCCAAGGTCATCGATGCGATGACTGCAGCGACCTGGCGCTCCAAGGTTGCGCTCTCGATCAACCTCACGGGGGGTGTATTCGTCAACCAATCCGCCGCGTTCTCTGATTTTCACGGCACGGGGGGTAATCCCGCGGCGAATGCCTCTTATGCGGATTCAGCGTTTGTTGCCAATCGCTTTCGCGTTGTGCAGCGTCGATATCACGCCTAGGAAAGACTGATATGGCGACCCAGCATATTTTGTTTTCCGTTCAAGATGCGATTGCCCGCCTGACGCTGAATCGGCCCGATAAGCTCAATAGCTTCACCGAGGCCATGCATGCCGAGGTCCGCGATGTCTTGGATCAAATTCAAAACGATCCTTCGGTTCGCGTTCTGGTCATCACAGGCGCCGGCCGCGGATTCTGTGCGGGCCAAGATCTCGCCGATCCTTGCATGGCGATGGTAGATGGCAAAGTGCCCGATATCGGCAACGTGGTGGAGCGCAACTACAAGCCGCTGATCATGCGGCTTGCCAATCTGCGTGTGCCAACTATTGCCGCCATCAATGGCATCGCCGCTGGCGCTGGCGTGAGTGTGGCGCTGGCCTGCGATCTAGTCATTGCTGCAAAGTCCGCCTCTTTTTTGCAGGCGTTCTCAAAAATCGGTCTGGTGCCCGATACCGGCGGCACATGGTTTTTGCCACAGCGTGTTGGCATGGCCCGCGCGATGGGCCTGGCGATGCTGGCCGAAAAACTGCCCGCAGAAAAGGCCGAAGCCTGGGGCCTGATCTGGCGCTGCGTTGAAGACGATCAGTTGGGCAGTACGGTCGACGAACTCGCTAGGCAACTGGCAGTAATGCCGACTAAGGCCTTGGTCAGAATTCGACAAGCCATGCAGGCAGCCCCGACCCATACGCTTGAGCAGCAGCTCTCTTTTGAGGCGGGCTTTATGCGCGAGCTGGGCTGGAGCCCGGATTACGCCGAAGGGGTCGCTGCCTTCATGGAAAAGCGCGCGCCGAAATTCACCGGTCGATAGATCATGAGTTCCGCTCTCTTAACTTCAACACCGATTGCCGTCATTGGTGCAGGCGCCATGGGCGCAGGCATCGCGCAGGTGGCAGCAAGCGCAGGCCATCCGGTCAAGCTCCTGGATAACCGTCCTGGGGCTGCCGCCCAGGCAGTGCAGGGGATTGCTGCCCAACTGAATCGTTTGGCTGAAAAGGGCAAGCTGACTGTGCAGGCCGCGCAAGAGACATCCGCAAGGCTTTCTGCGGCAGCACAACTTTCTGATCTGGCCGACTGCGGCCTGATCATTGAGGCGATCGTTGAAGATCTTCAGGCCAAGCGCAAATTGTTTTTAGATCTTGAGGCCATTGTTTCAAAAGATTGCATTCTTGCAAGCAATACTTCATCGATTTCGATCACTGCAATTGGCGCCGTGCTGGCCCACCCCGGCCGTCTTGCCGGACTACATTTTTTTAATCCCGCTCCGCTAATGGCTCTGGTGGAGATCGTGTCGGGCTTGGGGACCGAACGCCAGATCGCAGAGCGGCTTTTCGCTTCTGCGTCCGCCTGGGGCAAGACGCCGGTACATACGCGCTCAACACCGGGCTTTATTGTGAACCGTGTGGCCCGGCCGTATTACGCTGAGGCCCTGCGCCTGCTGCAAGAGGGCGCTGCCGATCCCGCCACGATGGATGCCTGTATGCGTGAGGCCGGCGGTTTTCGCATGGGGCCCTTCGAACTCATGGATCTGATTGGCCATGATGTGAACTACTCAGTGACCCGCAGTGTCTGGAATGCGTTTTTCAATGACCAGCGGTTTCTTCCCTCACTCATTCAGCAGGAATTGGTGGATGCCGGTTTTCTGGGTAGAAAAAATGGCCGCGGTTTTTATGACTATCGTGAGGGCGCTACCGCACCCACACCCAAAACTGAGCCGCAATCACCGGCTCTGGCCGTATTAAAGACGGCGCATATGGTGGTCTGCGGCGAGTCCGCTGCCGCACAGGCCCTGTCATCGCGCCTTCAGTCGGCGGGCTTCACACTCACATCGGGCCCATCGCCCGATGGCCGTATTGCGGAAGTGTCGGGTGCTGTGCTGTATGTCACCGATGGCCGAACGGCGACACGCCGCGCCGCTAGCCAAGCCGAGAAAAATGTCGTGCTGATTGATTTGGCTTTGGATTACAGCAAAGCAAAACGCTTGGCGGTCAGTGTTGCGGATCAATGTGCAGCTAATGCGGCTGCCGCAGCTATTGGGCTCCTTCAGGCAGCGGGCTATGCCCTATCAAGATTCACTGACGTACCTGGGCTGGCAGTGATGCGCACCGTTGCCATGCTCGCTAATGAGGCCGCAGATGCGGTCAATCAGGGTGTCTGTGATGTGCCCTCAGTCGATGCGGCTATGCGGCTGGGAGTGAACTACCCCGCTGGGCCGTTGGCCTGGGCCGATCAGATCGGGCTTGCCCGAGTCCGCGAGGTACTCGGCCATCTTGCCGACAGCTACGGCGAGGATCGTTATCGAATCTCACCCTTGATCCAGCAGCGTGCGTACGCCGGAAAGGGATTTCATGTCTGATAAACCGCTCACTACAGGCGAGGCCCAGTCGCTAGCCGAAGCAACTCGCGATGCGATGTACTCACGGGATCGGGCCGCGCAGGCACTCGGCATTCAGATTCAGGCCAT
>JBILVT010000050.1:0-13467 GCA_044370275.1 Burkholderiaceae bacterium
CTGTGGTGATGGCGTCTTTTGGCCTGATGCTCATGCCAATTTTCTGGTCCGAACGAACGGGCCGCAGCCGGCCGGCATTTCTTTTTGCAATCGCATTGATGGGCATATCGATTGCAGGCTTTGGCTCTGCGGCATCCTCATTGTGGGCCTGGGCTTTGTTGCTGCTCGGATTTTTCACTGCGTTTAATGCCTTGGAAGCGTTTTTGCCTTCCTGGGTCTCTCGGGTTGCGCCGTCTTCACATCGGGGGCTCGCCCTGGGGGTCTATAACACCACCCAATCCCTCGGGCTTTTCTCCGGCGGTTTGCTGGGCGGACTCATGGCCAAGGCCTTCGGCGCGGCCGCAGTCTACTGGGCCTGCGCTGCTGCGATCCTGATTTGGGGCATCATCTCCCTTGGACTTAGAGAATTGGGCCCCCGTCGGCCCCGGGCAGCCTAGCCGAATGGCTTATCGTCAGGATCGGGCTTCTCGTCCATGCTGTGGCTGTCCCACTACCGGGCGTTTTATCAGGAGATAAAGTTATGTTGATGGTTGGAGTTGCAAGAGTTGGAAATGATCCGGTTGCACGCTATACCCCCGATGGCAAGCCTGTAATGGATATTTCTTTGGCCTTTGATTACGGCCGCAAGGGCAGTGATGGTCGCCGTCCCACCCAGTGGGTCAATGCCGCTATGTGGGGTGAACGCGTCGAGCGTCTGCAGCCCTACCTATCAAAAGGTTCTCAGGTCTTTGTGACGCTATCAGAGCCACACATCGAGACTTATGAAAAAAAAGACGGTAGCGGCCAGGGTTTTTCGCTGCGGGCGCGTGTCACCGAGTTGGAATTTGTAGGCGGCCGCCGTGACGAGTCCGCAGGCGAGTCCCCTGATGCGCCCGCCGCAGCCCCCTCTCGGCCGGCGAAGTCGGCAGCCAAGGCGCCAGGTTTTGACGACCTGGACGACGACATTCCGTTTTGAGCAAAATCCTCCCCTGATTTGGGGGTAGGCTGGCCCGCTGTTGCGCCCGAAGGCCGATGGTGTCGGGTAAAATCAGGCTTCTGTTCCGATCGCGCCGCCTTTGCGGCGCGCGTTTTTTGAGCACAGCGAAACGCCATGCCCATTTATCCCTATCGTTGCGAAAACTGTGGCTTTCAGAAAGATGCCCTGCAAAAACTTTCTGACGCTCCGCTGCGGGACTGCCCCGAGTGCGGTCAGCCCCGTCTGGTGAAGCAGCTCACCGCGGCCGGCTTTGCCCTAAAGGGCACGGGCTGGTATGTCACGGACTTCCGTGACTCAGGAAAAAAATCTTCCCCATCAGATGCTTCAAAGCCAGCTGGTGCAGCCGCTGACGCTTCCGTTGGCGCGAGCGATACCCAATCGGCACCTCCTGCCGCACCTGCCGAGTCCGCATCGACATCTTCGACTGCGGCATCAGCCCCATCGTCTGCTGCAACAACGTCGTCGGCCGCGCCACCGGCATCGGCCGCCGGAGCCTAACGCAAGTGCCGATGCAGATCGTTCGGTCGCACTTTAAGCGCTACCTGCTTGCAGGGCTGCTGCTGTGGACGCCGATCGCCATCACGATTTGGGTGATTACTTGGGTCTTTGATGCTCTTGATAATGTCTTGCCGGTTGCCCTGCGTTCCGAGGTGCTGTTTGGTGTTCATGTGCCGGGGTTCGGCGTTTTAGTCGTGGTGTTGTTCATTTTGGTTACTGGATTTCTCGCCGCGAATTTGATTGGTCAGAAGCTGGTGGAAGTCTGGGAAGGCGTAATGCGTCGCATCCCACTGGTGCGCTCAATTTATTCCTCGGTCAAGCAGGTGAGCGACACGATTCTGTCGCCCAATGGCCAGGCTTTTCGTCAGGCTGTCTTGGTTCAGTATCCACGACATGGCAGTTGGACGATCGGGTTTCTCACGGGCACGCCCTCAGCAGAAGTCGCTTCCCATTTGCCTGCGGACTGCGTCTCCATTTATGTGCCGACCACGCCAAACCCAACATCAGGATTTTTTCTGATGATGCCCCGTACCGAGGTCGTTGAACTCTCGATCGGTGTTGATGCGGCCCTGAAGTATGTGGTGAGCATGGGCACGGTGCCGCCACTTCCCGCCGCGCGGCCAAAGCCATAGGGCTCTGTTGCTGCCGGGCGACCTTTCGTTTAGGAAACGTTATGCGATCTCAATACGCCGGCGCTGTTTGCGCAGAGCAGCTTGGACAACAGGTGACCTTATGCGGCTGGGTTCATCGACGCCGGGATCATGGCGGCGTTATCTTTATTGACCTGCGTGATCGTGAGGGCCTAGCCCAGGTGGTTTGTGATCCAGACCGGCCCGAAATGTTTAAAATCGCCGAGACACTTCGCAATGAGTTTTGTATTCAAATTACGGGCCTGGTCCGTCCGCGGCCGGCTGGCACCGCAAATCCAAATCTGAAAAGCGGTGCGATTGAAATTCTCTGCCATGAGATTTCGGTACTCAACCCATCAGTGACGCCGCCTTTTCAGCTCGATGACGATCACCTCTCTGAGACAACAAGGCTGACGCATCGGGTGCTTGATCTGCGTCGGCCGGCGATGCAGAAAAATCTCATGCTGCGTTATCAGGTTGCAATGGAAGTGCGTCGTTACCTCGATGCGGAAGGCTTCATCGATGTCGAGACACCGATGCTCACGAAATCGACGCCTGAGGGCGCGCGGGATTATCTCGTGCCTTCGCGTGTCAATGCAGGAGAGTTTTTTGCTCTGCCGCAGTCGCCGCAGCTTTTTAAGCAGCTGCTGATGGTCTCGGGCTTTGATCGCTACTATCAGATTACGAAGTGCTTTCGCGACGAAGACCTGCGGGCTGACCGGCAGCCGGAATTTACCCAGATTGACTGCGAGACATCGTTTCTGAATGAGACCCAGATTCGGGAGTTATTTGAGCGCATGGTGCGGCGTGTTTTTAAATCCGCCATTGATGTTCAACTTGCCGAGCCTTTCCCGGTCATGACTTATGCCGAAGCCATGCAGCGCTTCGGTTCGGACAAGCCAGATTTGCGGGTCAAGCTGGAGTTCACCGAGCTGACCGATGTTATGAAGTCTGTCGATTTCAAGGTCTTCTCGGAGCCCGCGAATCATCCCGCAGGTCGTGTGGCGGCCTTGCGTGTTCCTGGAGGCGCGGCGATCTCGCGCGGCGAGATCGATGCCTATACGGAATTCGTCAAGATCTATGGTGCCAAGGGCCTGGCCTGGATCAAGGTCAATCAAGTGGCCCAGGGCCGCGATGGCCTGCAGTCCCCGATCGTGAAGAATCTCCATGATGATGCGCTCACAGCAATTCTCAAGCGCTCGGACGCACGGGATGGCGATCTGATTTTCTTTGGTGCCGATAAAGCCAAGATTGTGAATGACGCCCTCGGCGCCCTTCGGCTGAAAGTGGGCCATAGTGACTTCGGTAAGTCGCAGGGCCTCTTAGAAGCAGGATGGCATCCGCTATGGGTGATTGATTTCCCGATGTTTGAGTACGATGATGAGGCCAAGCGCTGGTCGGCGGTTCATCATCCGTTCACAGCGCCGAAAGACGGCCACGAAAATCTCATGGATACTGACCCCGGCGCCTGCCTGGCCAAGGCCTACGATATGGTGCTCAACGGCTGGGAGCTGGGCGGCGGCTCGGTTCGAATCCATCGGGCGGAGGTCCAGAGCAAGGTCTTTGGTGCTTTGAATATTGGTGCAGAAGAGGCCCGCGCGAAGTTTGGTTTTCTTTTAGATGCGCTTCAATACGGCGCACCACCGCATGGCGGCATCGCCTTCGGATTGGATCGGCTGGTCACACTGATGACTGGCGCTGAGAGTATTCGCGATGTGATCGCATTTCCAAAGACACAGCGCGCCCAGTGCCTGTTGACACAGGCCCCATCGCAAGTCGACGAAAAGCAGCTCAGAGAGCTGCATATTCGGCTGCGGGAGGCTCCGCGAGTCTCAGGATGATTCGGCCGCTTAGTAGCCTTGGCTACTTGGCGTTGGCTGTGCTCATGGGGGGTGCGTTAGGCCTGCTGCGTGGCCCGGCCGCAATCGCAGTTAACCCTGCGTGGTTATTAATTCCTTTTTTGATTGCAGCTGCCGCTAAGATTTTTTTTCATCAAGCGAATCGCGTTGCGCGGCAGTCAGATCCTGACGCTCGGGAGCAGCTGCAGGCGGCGCTCATGATCGGCCTGCCAATCGCTGTTCTGGTGCTTGTCAGTGAGTCGATTCTGGTCTTGGACTGGCCTTCGGCTGCGGGTGTGACTGCGGGCTGTGGTGCCGGCGTCGCGGCCGGACTCATGGCGGAGCCGATGGGCCGGGCATCGTCTTCAGCCTATCGGATTCGGGTGCTGCTGCTGTATCTTGCGGCGGGAATTATTGCTCTCTCCACGCTGCTGACAAGTCTTCCGCCAGCCGCATTCTGGGTAGTCAGCGCAGTGATTCCTGCCTGGCAGGCACGACGCCTCGCGTTGCGTGATCAGATGGAGGACGCCGCCAGAATGCTTATTGCATCAATTCGACTATTTATGGCGGTACTGACCATTGCGCTGGCACTGCCGGCCGCTCTGATGCTTCGTTGATCATGCCAAGCGCGCGTTGCCAAAAATGAGAATCTTCAAAATACCCGAGTCGGTTCTGGTGGTGATTCATACGATGGATCTTCGGGTGTTGTTAATTGAGCGGGCAGATCACCCCGGCTTTTGGCAGTCGGTCACGGGCAGCCGTCATGCCTTCGATGAGCCACTAGAGGAGACCGCACGTCGAGAGCTATTCGAAGAAACTGGAATTATCGCCAACGACGGGTCAGGTCCCGAGCTGCTGAACTGGAATTTCTCACAAACATATGAGATCTATCCCCACTGGCGTCATCGCTACGCTCCGGGTGTGACTGAGAACATTGAACATGTCTTCAGCGTTTGCGTTCCGCATGACACGCCGATTCGTTTATCGAGCCGTGAACACACCCGCTTTCAGTGGCTGCCTCATAGTGATGCAGCAGAGCGTTGTTTCTCGTGGAGCAATTCGAAAGCGATTCGCGAGCTGCCCGCCCGATTGCGTCGGGAATGAGCGTGCCGGATGCTTTAATCCGGCCCCCGATTGAACTTCTGCAGGGGTCCGAGGAATATTTTCCGCAGCTGATCGGGGCAATTGAGGCGGCCCGAACGACGGTCTATCTCGAGTCGTATCTGATCCATGATGATCCTCCGACCCGGCGTGTTCTCGAGGCCTTGATTCGAGCGCGGCAGCGCGGAGTCGCGGTGTTTGTGCTGCTCGATGGCTTTGGTGCTGCCTCCGAAATAGGCTGGGCGAAGGCCCTATTAGAAGCGCATGAAATTCAAATCGAGTGTTATCGGCCCGTGGTGAGGTGGCGCGCGCCGAATACTTGGCGTCGATTGCATCGAAAGCTGGCCTTAATTGATGAGCAAACAGCATTTGTTGGCGGTATTAATTTGATTGGGGATCATTTCGATCTGGTCCATGGCCAACTCCCGCGGCCTCGGCTTGATTTTGCAATTCGCGTGGCCTCAGCAGTGCCGGTCGCCGCAATTTCGCGGGTGATGCGGCGGACATGGTGGCGCGTGAGCCTGCGCAATGCGTTTCGCGGTAGCCTCGGCCGCTTAATGCGTGCTGACGGGCGTCAGACGGAATTGGCCCGACTTCGTGAGGCCTGGCGACGCACGCGACGACATTTGCGCTGGCGGGCGCCTCGGGCACGGCGCCGAATGTCTCGGCGGGTTCGGCTTTTACTGCGGGACAATCTACGGCACCGTCGTGATATTGAACGCTGGTATTTGCTAAGCATCGTCTCGGCCCGGACCGAGATCTTGATTGCCAATGCGTACTTTGTGCCGACCTTCCGTTTTCGTCAGGCTCTTTTGCGTGCTGCCCAGCGGGGTGTCCGGGTGCGGCTTTTAATTCAGGGCAACAGTGATCAGTGGTGGACCCACTGGGCGACCCAGGCGCTGATTGGCGAACTGGTCGCTGGCGGTGTAGAAATTTACGAATACACGGAGAGTTTTTTGCATGCAAAGGTGGCCGTGATTGATGATGCACTGACTGTGGGCTCTTCGAATATTGATCCGTTCTCGTTGGCATTTTCACTTGAGGCAAATTTGATCGCCGAGGATACAGCGCTCGCTGCACAGCTGCGCGCGCGGCTTCAGGCGGCTTGTGATCGTGCGTCGCGTCGTCTTTCACCGGCCGGCCAGCGGCATGGCCTGCTGCGCTCTTTGGGCCGAGCTACATTGATCACATTCGCGCTAACCGCGCTGCGTATTTTTATTGCTTTTAGTGGCAGCAGCCTAAGGATGCGCTAAGTTGGCGGCAGCAAATTCAAGAGTCGGCCGTGTTTACGGCGTGGACTTTAGCTCTGCGCCGAGTCAGCGTAAGCCCATCACGATTGCGGTCGGCCACTGCAGTGGCGCCCACTATCTTCTGGATCAGGTTGTAGCAGCGCCGAGTTTCGAGGCCTTTGAATCTTTTTTGAATCACCCGGGCCCCTGGATTGCTGGATTTGATTTGCCCTTCAGTCTGCCGCGGCCACTGATTGAGCATTACGGCTGGCCAAGTCAGTGGGCCGAGTTTATTCAGTGGTATGGCGCACAGGATCGACAACAGCTGCGTCAGGTGTTCAAGGCATTCTGCGATGGCCGGCCAGCCGGTAGTAAATACGTCTACCGCAAAACAGATCGGCCCGCAGGATCGAGTCCGGCGATGCGCTGGACCAATCCGCCAGTGGCATGGATGGCCCACGCAGGCGCGCCGCGAATTCTTCGGGCGGGCCTTTTTGTGCCGGGACAGCAGCCGATCGATCGGCCACCTACTCAGGCCCGAGTCGCGCTGGAAGCCTATCCGGGATTTACTGCCCGGCAGGTGAGTCGCAGCTCATATAAAAGTGATGAATTGGCCAAGCAGACACCCGAGCGCCGACGGGTTCGCCAACAAATTCTTGAGGCTCTAATCACGGGATCCGCAGGCTTAAATTGTTCACTCACTCTGAGTGCAACGTGGCGACGACATCTGCTAAATGATGGCAGCGGGGACCTTCTCGATGCAGTGATCTGCGCACTGCAGGCTGCCCATGCGAGCCGGCTACCCCGTTATGGTTTTCCGAGTGATCTGGATCCCTTGGAGGGCTGGATCGCTTCGGTGCCGCCATTACATGGGCTTTAGATAAGATCGGCGGATGCGACATTTCCCGGCTGTTGAGCGGCCCAGTAAAGATTTTCCTCTTCCGCCCGGGGCGCCTCGGGGTGAATGGCAGACGCTCGCCACCTTATTGCCGTACTTGTGGCAATACAAATGGCGGGTTGGCATCGCGCTGTCATGCCTGGTGCTTGCCAAGGCGGCCAATGTGGCCGTGCCGGTTGCGCTAAAAGAAATTGTTGATGCGGTCAGCCGCAATCCGACCATTGCGCTGGCGGCGGTGCCGTTGGGCCTAATTGCTGCTTATGGCTTACTGCGTGTTCTGACAAGCCTTTTTACTGAATTGCGGGAGGTGGTTTTTGCCCGCGTGACCCAGCAGGCGGTGCGGCGTATTGCGTTGCAGGTGTTTGAGCATTTGCACGCACTATCGCTGCGTTTTCATCTTGATCGGCAGACCGGTGGCCTGACACGGGACATTGAGCGTGGCACACGTGGAGTCTCCAGCCTGGTGTCGTTTACTTTGTACTCCATTTTGCCGACGGTGATCGAGGTCGGTATGGTGTTGGCGTGGCTCATCGTGCACTATGAGATTTGGTTTGCGGTGATTACCGTTTCTGCCTTGGTGTTGTATGTGACCTACACCGTTGTGGTCACCAATTGGCGAACCAACTTTCGCCGAGAGATGAATGACCTGGACTCTCGTGCCAATACGCGGGCTGTAGATTCCTTGCTGAATTACGAAACAGTCAAATACTTCAACAACGAAGCCTTTGAAGCGCAGCGCTACGACCGTAGCATGGCCCGCTGGCAGGAGGCTGCCATTAAAAGCCAGACCTCATTGTCGATTCTCAATGTGGGCCAGTCGTTCATCATCGCGATTGCCGTCACCCTGATGGTCTGGCGGGCGACAGTGGGTGTTGTCGAGGGCCGCATGAGTCTGGGAGATTTGGTGCTGGTCAATGCGTTCATGATTCAGCTCTATATCCCTTTGAATTTTCTCGGCGTACTCTACCGGGAGATTAAGCAAAGCCTTGCCGACATGGAGCGGCTATTTGGACTGCTGGCCGAGCATCGTGAGGTTGACGATGCACCCCAGGCCCTGCCGCTGGCGCTGCATCGCGGTGAAGTGGCGTTCGATCGGGTGGTATTTTCCTACGACCCCGCACGGCCGATTCTGCGCGAAGTCAGCCTGACGCTGCCCGCCGGAAAGACGACCGCCGTAGTGGGCTCGTCAGGCGCGGGAAAGTCTACGCTCTCGCGGCTGCTATATCGCTTCTACGATATTCAGTCGGGTGCGATTCGGATTGATGGCCAGGACATTCGGGCCGTGACACAGGAGAGCCTGCGCGCTGTGATCGGCATCGTGCCGCAAGACACCGTGCTCTTTAACGACACACTGGAATACAACATTCGCTATGGCAGACCGGGCGCTTCCGATCAGGAGGTCTTAGCCGTGACGGAGGCGGCCCACTTGTCCGCCTTTGTGGCCAGCCTGCCGGAGGGCTTCAAGACCCGGGTGGGTGAGCGGGGGTTAAAGCTCTCGGGCGGCGAGAAGCAGCGGGTCGCAATCGCCCGGGCCCTACTCAAGCAGCCTGCGATCCTGATTTTTGACGAGGCCACCTCGGCCCTGGACTCTGAGTCCGAAAAGGCCATTCAGCAGGAGCTCAATGAGATCTCCCGCGGCCGCACCACTTTAGTGATCGCACATCGGCTATCCACAATCGTGGATGCAGACCAGATCGTAGTGCTTGAAACCGGCCGGATTATCGAGCGGGGTCGGCATGCGGAACTGCTGGCGCTCGGCGGTCGCTACGCTGAGCTGTGGGAGCTGCAGGCCAAGGAGGCCCAGAACATTAGTGTTTTCCCGCAGGCCTCTAGGAGTGTTTAGTGGCACTATCAGGCGCTCATTTTTTAGGTTTGAAGTCTTGTTCATTCACTCTCAGGGGTAATCGCATGAAAAAGCAGTTGGCCGCTCTGGCGGTGGGTTTAGTGGCAATGGGGGCCTCGGGCCTTGCGCTCGCAGATACCTTGGCCAAGGTGAAGCAGTCGGGGGTGATCACGGTCGGTCATCGCGATGCTTCAATTCCGTTTTCTTACTATGACGACAAGCAGCGTCCGGTGGGCTACTCCATGGACCTCTGCGCCCGAGTGGTTGAGGCTGTTGAGCGTGCAGTTGGCCGAAAACTCGAGGTGAAGTATCAGCTCGTAACGTCCGCGAACCGTATCCCGCTGCTGGCTAACGGTACTGTGGATATGGAGTGCGGTTCCACGACCAATAATGCAGATCGTCAAAAGCAGATTTCTTATCTGCCGACGACATTCGTGACAGCAAACCGTATCGTTTACAAAAAGAATTCGGGCATCAAGAAGTTAGCCGATCTCAAGGGCAAGACCCTCGTCTCGACTGCGGGCACGACCAACATTCGTCAGGTGACCGAGCTAAATGCGGCCCAAAATCTCGGAATTAACATTGTGTCAGCGCCGGGACACGCGGAGGCATTCCTGATGGTGGAGACAGGAAGAGCAGCCGCGTTCGCGATGGACGATATTCTGTTGGCCGGGCTAGTGGCCAACTCAAAAACGCCTGGGGATTTCGAGATTTCGACTGAGGCACTCTCTGTAGAGCCATACGGCATCATGGTTCGTAAGGATGACCCGAAGTTCAAGGCAGTTGCTGACCAGGCGATCAGAGATGTGCTGTCGACCTCGATGATCAATCGTATCTATGAGCAGTGGTTTCTTAAGCCGATTCCACCGAAGAGTGTTAACCTGAACATTCCGATGAGCGCGAGTCTGAAGAAAACGGTTTCTCGCCCTACCGACTCTCCGGATCCGAAAGACTATCAGTGAACGTCTAAGATGGGTTTCGGATGTTCAGAAAAAGGGGGCTTTTGCCCCCTTTTGTTTTAATGAAATCGAAAGTGTTTCAGCGATGAATTACAACTGGAATTGGGGAATTTTTTTCGAGCTAGAGCCGGGTGCGTCGGGTACCTATCTTAATTATTTGATAGGGGGGCTCGGCTGGACCGTCGTCGCAGCCCTTTTTTCCTGGGTGCTTGCCCTGGTGTTGGGCTTAGTGGTCGGAACATTACGGACCACCGGCCATAAAGGCATTGAGCGGATCTGCTTCGCGTATACCGAGCTGTTTAGAAATATTCCTCTGTTAGTCCAGATGTTTCTCTGGTATTTCGTTCTCCCTGAATTGCTTCCTGACGACCTGGGCAATGCCATGAAGGCGATGGCGCCTCCCTGGGGCTCGCTCGTACCCGCGGTGCTTTGCTTAGGGCTTTTTATGTCCGTTCGTGTCGCCGAGCAGGTGCGATCAGGAATTCAATCATTGCCACGAGGCCAGCAGCTGGCCGGCCTTGCCGTCGGACTTACGCGTGTGCAGACTTATCGATACGTTCTCTTGCCGATGGTTTTTCGCATCATTCTTCCTCCGCTGACTTCCGAATTTCTGAACACCATCAAAAATACATCCTTAGCGCTCACCATCGGTCTGATGGAGCTGACGGCCCGCGCTCGGGCGATGCAGGAATTTAGTTTTCAGGTGTTTGAGGCGTTCGCGGCGGCGACCGTCATATATCTTTTACTGAATCTTTTGGTTGTGCTGGCCATGCGCAAGCTTGAGCAGAGGATTCGGGTCCCAGGCTTTATCGGAAGTCAGCAGCAGACAGTGGCGGGGCACTGATCATGGGTGGCGGTTTTGATTTTGATGTAATTGAGCGCTCATGGGTTTATCTGTTTCGAGATGGCATGAGCTTTACGGTCACTCTTACCCTCTTAGCTACGATGGGAGGAGTTGTACTCGGTACGTTACTGGCGCTGATGCGACTCTCCTCTTATCGCACACTGAATCTGATTGCAGGAACCTATGTGAATACCATGCGGTCATTACCGCTGGTTTTAGTGATCTTTTGGTTTTTCTTCCTGGTTCCTTATATTGGTGGCTGGCTGGTGGGAAGCAATCAGCCCGTGAAAGTCGGCGCTTTTGCAAGTGCGCTGATTACGTTCACGATGTTTGAGGCCGCTTTTTTCTGTGAAATCATGCGGGCTGGAATTCAGTCCATTCCTAAAGGCCAGATGGCTGCCGGATATGCCTTGGGACTGAGTTATCGTCAGACGATGGCAACCATCATTCTGCCGCAAGCTTTTCGAAACATGCTGCCGGTATTGCTCACCCAAACCATCATCTTATTTCAAGATACCTCGCTGGTGTATGTCATTTCGAGTACCGATTTTCTTGGGGCAGCAGTCAAGGTCGCAAATCGTGATCATCGGCTTGTCGAGATGTACACTTTTGCAGCCCTGATCTATTTCATCATTTGTTTCACCGCATCCGTTTACGTTCGTCGGCTTCAGGCTCGCATTTCGATTATTCGATAACTTAAGATTGATTTGACCATGATTGAATTTAAAAATGTCAGCAAATGGTATGGCGCATTCCAGGTGCTCGACGATTGTTCGACGCGAGTTTCCAAGGGAGAGGTCGTTGTGGTCTGTGGCCCCTCGGGTTCGGGAAAATCAACGCTCATCAAGTGTGCGAACGGTCTTGAGCCTTTTCAGAAGGGCGAGCTATTTTTTAACGGCATCTCAGTGGGAGACTCAAAAACCAACCTCCCGAAATTGCGCGCTCAGATTGGTATGGTCTTCCAGCATTTTGAGCTCTTTCCCCACCTTTCCGTGATTGAGAATCTTACGTTGGGTCAGATAAAGGTACTCGGCCGGTCGTCGGATGAGGCGGAGCGAAAAGCCCTTCAGCTGCTTGACCGTGTGGGACTCAGTGTCCAGGCCAAAAAGTTTCCGGGTCAGCTCTCGGGTGGCCAGCAGCAGCGTGTCGCTATTGCCCGGGCCCTGTGTATGGATCCCATGGCCATGCTGTTTGACGAGCCGACCTCAGCCCTTGATCCCGAGATGGTCAACGAAGTCTTGGATGTGATGGTCGCTCTGGCGGGTGATGGCATGACGATGATGGTGGTGACGCACGAGATGGGTTTTGCTCGCAAGGTCTCGGATAGGGTGATTTTTATGGATTCGGGAAAGATTGTTGAAGACTGCAATACCGATGATTTTTTTGGGGCGCCGCGAAGCCCACGGGCCCAGGAGTTTCTCTCTAAGATTCTGAGTCACTGATCGGCGATAATCGTCGGATGATTTCCTTTTCAATCGCGGCCAGCGCGACTGATGCCGTCGCTGCGAATGATCTCCCCCGATACGGCCTTCTCTTATTTCTTCGGCGCGTTTCGTCTCGTGAATTCTTCTGAACTTAAATCCCTACTACAAAAGAGTTTTGATGCTGCTGTAGCGGCGGCGGATCCCAGGAAAATTGTTGCTCCCCATCTGCCAAGGCCGCCGGCGAAGGGCCGTACTTTGGTGGTGGGGGCGGGCAAGGCGGCAGCCAGCATGGCTGCTGCGGTGGAATCCGTTTGGCCCGCTGATGCGGCGCTCACGGGAGTTGTCATCACGCGTTATGCGCACGGCTTGCCGCTACAACGGATCCGCTGCGTGGAGGCAGGCCATCCCGTGCCTGACCAGGCCGGAGAGCGGGCCGCACAGGAAATTCTTGATGCGGTGTCGGGCCTTGGCCCGCAGGATCAGCTCATCGTTCTAGTCTCAGGCGGCGGTTCGAGCCTTCTATCGCTGCCGGCTGAGACCATCAGTATGGCGGATCTAAAGTCCTTGACCCAGGCTTTACTGAAGTCTGGGGCTCCCATCACCGAGATGAACACGGTTCGTAAGCACCTATCTCGACTTCAGGGCGGACGGCTCGCGCTTGCTTGCAAGGCGCCAGTCTCGGCCTTGGTGATCTCGGATGTCGTGGGTGACGATCCTTCGGCCATCGCATCCGGCCCCTGCACAGCGGATCCCACGACGTTTCAGGATGCGGTCGATGTGCTCAAGCGCTGGTCGGTCACGCCGCCCGCCTCAGTTGCCGCGCACCTGAAAGCCGGACTTTCAGGCGCAGTTCCCGAGACTCCGAAGCCGGGGGATCCTCGGTTGCAGCATGCGCAGACCACCGTGATTGCGACTGCACGCGAGAGTCTTCAGGCTGCATCCGAGGTTTTTTCTGGCGCTGGATTTCAAATCATCATGCTCGGTGATGCCGTCACCGGAGAGGCGCGAGATGTAGCCCAGGTCATGGCATCCTGGGCCCGCGAAATCGCGCTTTTTGCCCGGCCCCGTCCTGCAACTCCGGTCGTACTGATTTCTGGCGGCGAGTGCACGGTGACCGTCCGTGGAAATGGCCGTGGGGGCCGGTGTGTTGAGTTTCTTCTGGCATTTGCGCATGCCTGCGACGCGCTGGGAATCTCAGGCCGGGTCGCAGGTGTTGCAGCCGATACCG
>JBILVT010000137.1:0-3781 GCA_044370275.1 Burkholderiaceae bacterium
CCCTCTGGATGATGCTGATCTGCGGCTGCTTGGTCGGCCTGATTTCATTTGGAATCCGATCCTCTTTCGGCCTTTTTGTTGACCCGATCTCCGGCAGCGGCGGATTTCAGTTTGGGCGGGAAGCGTATGCCTTTGCGATGGCGATTCAGAATCTCTTTTGGGGAATCGGTCAGCCGATTGCGGGAGCGTTAGCGGACCGCTTTGGCCCATGGAAGGTCTTGGCCGGTGGCGGCGTTATTTTTGCTGCTGGTTTGGCTCTGATGACGGTATCGAGTGATCCGCTGACGTTTACGCTCACCGGTGGCATTTTGATCGGCCTTGGGATGAGTGGGGCAGGGCACAACACGGTGCTCGCCGCATTTGCGCAACTGATGCCGGTGGAGCGCAGGCCCTGGGCGCTGGGCTTGGCAACCGCGATGGCAAGCCTTGGCCAATTTATGGTTGTGCCCTTAGGTCAGGCCTTTATCGAAGCCTACGGCTGGGGCATGACCCTTCTGATTATGGCTTGTGCAATGGCAAGTACGCCCGCGCTGGCTTTATCACTTCGGCCCCGCGGATCGGTGCAGAGCGCGGCCGCGCCTTTGACTGCCACAGCCAATTCCTTTCGGGAGTCGCTGCGTCAGGCCTTTGGCCATCGCAGCTACTGGCTCTTAATTGGCGGATTTTTTGTCTGCGGCTTTCAGTTAGCTTTTATCACCGTGCACTTCCCGCCCTATCTCGCAGATATGGGCGTATCGGCTAAGACCGCGAGCTGGGGCCTGGCGATGATTGGCTTATTTAATGTGATCGGCAGCTATATGAGTGGGCCGCTTGGGGTTCGGCTATCGCGCAAGGTGTTGCTCTCTTGGATCTATCTTCTGCGGGCCGTTGTGATCGCAGTCTTTCTGTTGGCGCCGCTGTCGACAACTTCGGTACTGGTATTTGGCGCTGCGATGGGCGTACTGTGGCTTTCAACGGTGCCCCCGACAGCACAGCTGGTGGGCGTGATGTTCGGTAATCGCTACCTCTCGATGTTGTTTGGTTTCGTATTTCTTTCACACCAAATTGGCGCTTTCATTGGCGTGTGGCTGGGCGGTCTGATTTTTGCGTCGACCGGAAGTTATCTGCCGATCTGGTGGGGCGGCGTGGTGCTCGCCTTGATTGCGGCGCTGCTACACATGCCGATTCGTGAGCAGCTCTGGGCAGCCAAGCCGCAGGCTGCTTAGCCTAAGTTTGCGTCGCCCGCCCCGATGGCTATCTCTGAAAAACTGTTGGTGTCAAACACTGCGCGACGTGTCAATGGCCACTTCGGCGCAGTGCTCTTACTGTTAAGCAGTGCGCTGGTGGTGATCGGAATCTGGATTGCAGTTCAGTCCTCGCGCTCTGATCCTTTGCCCACGCTGCTTTGGTCAGGAAAGCTCTCTGATGCCGAGGTAATGACGGCAAGCCCAATGGTGCTGGATCGACTGGGGGGCGGCTGGTGGTGGGTTTACGCCGCGCCCAAAGACCGTCAGGCCCTGCGGGATAAAGGCGCACGGCTCGCTTTGGCGATGCCTACGCCGCTTGCTCAAATGGCGGGATGCTCGATGCCACCAATGGATTACAAACTAAGCCCCTAGGCGTAAATCAGAACGCCTCTTTTTCCGCCTCTAAAAACGCAAGGCTTGTGTATTTCCCGATATTGGCCTCAAATCCCATGGTGCGGGCCGCACGCGATGCCACCCGAGGATCTTTCAGCACTAAGGCCTTAGCTGCGGAGAGATCTTTGTTGTCTTTCACGGCCTGAAGGCAGGTCTCCCAGATGCCCGCCATAAGTTCTTTGTAGTCATTCAGAAGGCCCTTACTCGGGTTACCGTGACCGGGAATCCAGACCTGATCGCCCGTAGTTTTTATGAGCTGCTCATAGTATTTAAAAGTACCAGGATAGGATCCGTCATCGATATTGGCGATCCGATTCTCCATCGCAATGTCTCCTACATGGGTGATGCGGTCTTCCATCACCTCTACCGATAAATCGCAGGGCGTATGTGCTGTGCCATAGAAATGCATCTTGAGACGGGTGTCACCAAAGTTCATGATTTGACCGTTTTTCACGATCGTATTGGGCGGAATAATTTTGGTTCCTGCGGTGGCCTGATTGGTCCAGCGCTCAATTAGCCCTCGCCAGAGGCTTCCTTCTACGCCCTTGATACGCTGAATGTTTTCTTCAAGTGCGTAAATCGGTAGATTTGGATAGGCCTCAGAGAAGGCATGATTGCCCAGCCAATGATCACCGTGATAGTGGGAATTAAATACGCCGATGACCGGCTTATCGGTCACCCTCTTGATCATCCGGATGGCCATCTCGCCAATCTGCACCGAGGCCCCGGAGTCCAGAATCAGCACACCCTTTTGCGTGACGACAAAGGTGATGTTGGACATCATGCCGCGGTTTTCTGGGGTGGGAAAACTGTCCGGCGAATAAATCAACCAGACCCGTTTTGAAATTTGTTTTGGGGCAATGTCTTTGACTGGGGGGGCCCGGAGAAAATCATCAACTGCCTGCGCGAAAAGCCGGACCTCGGGAATCAGGCTTAGCGAGGCAGTGCCTACGCTGAGACCAAGGCCTGTCTTGTATGAACCCTGTAGAAAGCCACGACGGTTCATTTTTCCTCCATATGCTTTCATGCGTATAAGCGCGAATGCTACACTCTACGCATCTTGCGCGGCTTGATCAACATCAGTTTTCGCTTTTGGCCCAAGCTTTTTGAGCATCTGCCGGGCTACCGCCGCGATGATTTTCTGCATGACCTCTCCGCAGGCATCACAGTTGGCATTGTTGCGCTGCCGCTTGCGATGGCCTTTGCAATCGCATCTGGCCTGCCCCCGCAGTCAGGCATCGTCACCGCGATCGTTGGCGGCTTTTTAATCTCTGCGTTTGGCGGATCCTCGGTACAAATTGGTGGACCTGCAGGCGCATTTATTGTGGTGGTTTACGGCATCGTAGGCCGCTACGGTGTGGCCAATCTGATGATTGCCACGATCTGCGCCGGATTTTTATTAATTGGCCTTGGCCTAATGCGATGTGGCGGCTGGATTCGGCGACTCCCGGAATCCATCGTGGTCGGATTTACCAATGGTATTGCGGTGATTATTGGCTTATCGCAGATTAAAGACTTCTTTGGCCTGCCGATTCAGAGCATGCCAGCTGAGTTTTTTTCAAAGATCCAAGAAATTACAACGAAGCTGCCTGAGTGGAACCCGGCCGCGCTCGCTTTATCGGTAAGCGCGCTTTGTATTGTTGTGCTCTGGCCAAAGAGCTACGCTGCCCAGAAGGTCCGATGGGGAAGATGGCTATCGCGTCTGCCCGGGACGCTCGCCGCATTGGTCTTCGGAACGCTTGCGGTCATGATCTTTGATCTTGAGGTCGACACTATCGGCAGTGTCTTTGGCGGAATTCCGCAGGGCCTGCCGGCCTTCAGCATTCCGGAAATTGATCTGGAAGTCGTCCAGTATCTGCTGCCCGCGATTCTGACGATTGCATTTCTTGGGGCGGTGGAGTCGTTGCTCTGCGCGAGAGTTGCGGATTCCATGACCCAAGGCAGCCACGACCCAAATCAGGAACTAATGGCGCAGGGCCTAGCGAATGTCGCCTCACCTTTATTTGGTGGATTTTGTGCAACGGGCACGGTGGCGCGCACGGTCACCAATATCCGCGCAGGCGGCCGCAGCCCCGTCGCAGGAATAGTCCATGCGGCGGTTTTGCTGGCCATCCTCTTGGGTGCGGCGCCCTTGGCCGAGTATGTGCCCTTAGCAACACTCG
>JBILVT010000138.1:0-3746 GCA_044370275.1 Burkholderiaceae bacterium
CATGCCAATCCAGGCCACACCCGATAGCGTCAGCCCGATCCAGACGCCGCTGCCCAGAATAAGAAAAAGCGATAAGACCAACAGGCCCGCGATCAATGCATCATTCATGCCGCAGGGCCTCCGCACTATCGTTCACGCGATCAGGATATTTGAGGTGAACGAAAAATTCGTCGATCACCGCGATTGCGAAAATCAGAGTCCCCAACGCCATGGCAAGCTGCGGGATCCAAAGCGGTGTGGCATCCATCGAGGTAGAAATATCTTTGAATTCTATGGACTGCATCACCAGGCGTACGCTAAATGCTGCGAATAGTGCGGCCAGCACACTGCTTGCCCCAAGGGCCCAGACCTCAATCCAAAAACGGGCCCGGCCCTTGGCCAGTCCCAAAAATAAGGTCACCCGAATGTGTTCGTTACGCTTAAAGGTGTGGGCAAGCGAGAGAAATCCGCAGGCCGCCATGAAATATCCAGCGTAACCATCCAGGCCTCGAAGGCTCCAGTGGAACTCCCTCGACACGATGGTGAGCAACACCGTCAAAAACAAAACAACCAAAAACATCGCCGCCAAAACGGCGGCGATGTCATAAAGGCGATTTAGCGCTTGACGCATCAAATAAAATAATGCTTTGGGTTATACAGACCGTGCAAGACTTATTTTCTGTAAGCGTTAATCACGGTCTGACCATCAGCGCCAGCGTTTTTCAGCCACTCTTGCAACATGGTCTGGCCGACTTTCTGCAAATCGGATTTCAATGCGGCAGAAGGAGGTGATACCGTCATGCCGTTGGTTCTCAGCGCTGCGGTGGTATCGGTCATGACCTTGCGTGAATCAGCCCAGCCCTTGGCTTCCATATCAGCGGCCACTTTAAGCAGTGCGGTGCGGCTCGCTGCATCCAGGGCATCGAAGGCGCGCTTATTCACCAGCACGGCATTTTTCGGCAGCCAGGCCTGCACGTCGTAGTAAAACTTCATTTGCTCCCACATCTTGGTATCCACGCCGGTTGCACCTGAGGTCATCGTAGCTTCTACGATGCCAGTCGCCATAGCCTGGGCCAATTCGGCCTGCTGCACAGTGACGGGCTGAGCGCCCACAAGCTCTGCAATCCGACCTGTGGCGGGGCTGTAAGCACGCCACTTGATGCCCTTCAGATCTGCTGCGGAATTTAGAGGCTTTTTCGAATAGATGCCTTGGGGTGGCCAAGGAACAGAGTACAGCAACACAATGCCTTGCTCAGCCAGAATTTTTTCTAGGACCGGACGCTGCGCACGCCAAAGCTTTGCGGCCTCGTCATAGCTGTCGGCCAAAAAGGGAAGGCCATCAGCGCCAAAAATCTGATTTTCATTTTGAAAGTTCACCAGCAGAATCTCGCCTGCCTGGGCCTGCCCGCCCTGTACTGCACGCTTGATCTCGGGTGCCTTAAATAAAGATGCTGCGGGATGAACCGTGATCTTGACCTTGCCCGCGGTGGCCTTATCGACCTCAGCGGCAAACTGATTCAAGAGCTGGGTATGAAAGTTCCCGGGCGGATAAGCAGAGGCAAGATCCCACTTGGCCTGGGCCAGCAACGGGCCCGACATCAGCATAGCAACACTGGCCGCAAGCGCTGCAAATGACTTACGCACTAAAGACATGACAAGCTCTCCCTAAAGAATGAACATCGCGAATGTTATTCCCTACAAGGCCTGATCACACGGCGCTGCGGCCCCAAGTTCTGAGGTTTAGGGGAAAGCCCTAGGCACAATCGATTGCCGGACAAGCGCTGCACGAAGGGCCTGCGCAAACATCAAGGCCCCGTCTTGGTCGCCATGCAGGCAGATCGTGTCAGCACGCACCGAAATCGTGCGCCCGCTGACTGAGGTACAGGACCCCTGAGTCACCATAGCCATTACTTGGTCAATCGATTCCTGCTCATCAGTGATCAAGGCCCGGGGGTCGGTTCGCGGCACCAAGAGGCCATTGTCTTGATAGCGCCGATCCGCGAAGACCTCGCAAGAAACAATTAGCCCTGCCTCGCGTGCTACCCGCTCCGTTTCGCTTCCCGAAAGCACCACGATGGCGACCTGATCTCCGAGTGCCTGCACGGCACGAACAATGCCGCGCGACAACAACGGGTCGCTTGAAGCCATGTTGTAAAGTGCACCGTGGGCCTTCACATGATGCAAGCGGCTGCCTGCTGCCTGAGCGAAAGCACGCAAGGCGCCAGACTGATAGAGCACCAGTTGATACGCTTCTTCCTCGGATATCGCCATATTGCGCCGGCCAAACCCCACCAAATCCGGCAGCCCCGGATGCGCGCCAATTGCAACACCGTGTTTTACGGCCAGCTCGACCGTTCGCGCAATGGTTCGGGGATCACCTGCATGAAAACCACACGCGATATTCGCGCTAGTCAGAAATGGCATCAGCGCTGCATCGTTGCCCATTTTCCAGGCACCGAAGCTCTCTCCGACATCCGCATTCAAGTCAACTGTTTTCGTCATTGCTTTAACTTGAGATCGACTGCTACCAAAGTTTCTTCAAATGATCGCCGCTGCGCGCGAGCAAGCCTGTCAGCTTCTTGATCATCGACAAGTTTAAAGATTATTCGTGAGTTTGGCCCCGCCTGGGCCAGTGCACTGGTCATGGCGCTGATGACCTCCAGCATCCGCGGGTAGCCGCCAGTGGATTGATGCTCAGCTAATAAAATGAAGGGCGCGCCTGCCGGGGGCAATTGCACTGTGCCCTCGCGGACTGGCTCACTTTGCAGATTCGTGAACTGCTCTGTGTTCATCACCCGGCCCTCAAGGCCAAGGCCCTGTCGGTTACTGCGGGCACTGACTTGCCAGGCCTGGGTCATCAGCAGCTGACGATCCGCATCAGAGAGCAGGTGCAGGTGCCGGCCGGGTAGGCATGAAAGCTCGATTGCGGGCCAGCTTCCAGGTACCGATGGCCGCAGCGACCATCGTGTCGAGCGCAGCCGTGCAGCTTTTGATGGGCCGCCAATCTCTATTGCCTGGGGATCGCGGTCTAGTGCCGCTGCGATGACGCCTCGGGCTAAATCAGCGTCGGGTCCAATTGAAAGTTCTGTATTCGCAGTGAGCCGCGGCAGGCCGAGCTCCGCAGCGAGGTGTTGAGAGCGGCTACCCAATAAACGCTTCACTTCCACTCCGCCTGCGACTGCTAGCCAACAACGAAAACCAGAGGCGCAGGCGCCAAATTGCAGCAGCGATTTGGCCGGAAGCAATACCGGCCGATGCGAAGACACGGGGTGCTTGGTTCCATCGACGGCAATCCAAGTCGCGTCCATCGCCGCACCCGTCCACGCGATTGCAGCGGGCCGCTCAAAAAAAAGCGTCGGCCCCATGCCAGTGAACTCTAGCCCTGCCGCGTCAGTCGGGTTACCGACCAGTCGATTGGCCAGGGCCATCTGCATAGGATCCATCGCACCGCCGCGCGATAAGGCAGCGTGCAAAAGCCCGAGCCTGCCCTGATCCTGAATCGAAGTCAGCAATCCGGCACGTTTGATCACAATCTGATCTAACGCTTTGCCCATAGACGATCGAATTGCGCCGAGCTAATTGATTCAAACTGCACCTGATCTCCGAGCTGAATCAGGCAAGGTGGATTTAACTCAGGGTTGAAAAGTCGAATCGGACAACGGCCAATCAGATTCCAGCCCCCCGGCGTAGCGGTGGGATAAATCGCCGACTGATGACCCGTGATCGCCAGTGCGCCCACAGGAACCACTGGCCGAGGCTGCGGCAAA
>JBILVT010000139.1:0-3736 GCA_044370275.1 Burkholderiaceae bacterium
TGGGTTTTGACGTGCGGAACATCTTGATGGCGGAGTAGCCAACAAAAACGGCAAAGAAAATCGCCAGCCATTCGCTTTTTAAAGCGCTGGCAAAGTTGGCGCCAAGGAATGTTCCCCAGAAGGCGCCCAGACCCATTGGCTTGGCAATATCCCAGCGGACCTTGCCGCTCTGGTGATGGGCCCGCAGGCTGGTGACTGAGGTAAACAGAATCGTTGTGAGCGATGTGGCCAAGGCCATCTTGATGACGAGCTCATCAGGAAAGCCCGCCATAGTGAACAAAAATGTCATAAAGGGGGTCAGCATCATGCCGCCCCCAACACCGAGCAGACCCGCCATAAAGCCTGTGAATGCGCCGATCACCAGCAGCGCGACCATCATCAGGAGCATGGGCGCCAGTTAAAAAAGTTTCTCTTGGGGTACGAGCGCCGCATCCAGCGCCTGACTGATGGCACTAATTTTTTTCAATGCTTCTTCGCGGGTTCCGGAATCTTGCAGGGTCCCGCCGCCTAAGACATCCCGGGCCAGCGTGAGTGCCGCCATCACAGCGATGCGGTCAGCACCCTGCAGCCTACTCGAGGCCTTCACCTGGCGCATACGTGCATCGACCAGTGCCACACACTCCAGCAGCATGGGTTTGTCGCCGGGCGCGCAGGAGAGCTGGTAGGCGCGGTCCAGAATCTGGACCTCGATCCGTTCTTGTTCGGTTTTAGACATCGGTCGGGCCGCCATAAGAATTTCGGCAGCCCCTATGGACCACCTAAGCCGATGATTTTAGCCGAGACATTGCCTGTGAGATAAACGGCCAGATAAAGATGGCGAGCGCAAGGACGGTCAGCGATCCCACCAGGCCGTTCGAGAAAAAGACCCCAAGGCTGCCGCTGGAGGACAGCATGGATTGGCGGAAGGCTTCCTCGGTTCGATCTCCGAGCACGATAGCCAGCACTAGCGGGGCAAGCGGATACTTGAGTTTTTTGAAGATATATCCAATTACGCCGAAGATCAGCATCATGTAGATATCGAAAATTGAGGTGCTCACCGTGAAGGCGCCCACCGCGCAAATCGCCAGGATGGTGGGTGCAATAATCGAAAACGGAATCCGCAGAATTGCAGCAAATTGCGGCACAAAGGCCAGCACCACGATAAATCCTACGATGTTGCCCAAATAGATTGAAGCGATTAAGCCCCAGACAAAATCTTTTTGCTCAACGAACATCATCGGACCGGGCTGCAGGCCCCAAATTAATAGGCCACCAAGCAGTACCGCTGCCGTGGGGGATCCAGGTACACCGAGCGTGAGCATCGGCAGCAGCGCGCTGGTGCCCGCCGCATGGGCTGCAGTTTCTGGGGCGACAACACCTTCAACCTGGGGATTTTGTGAGGAGCCGAAATCTTTTGGCTTCTTGCTCATGCGTTTTGCAAGTCCATAAGCCATAAACGAGGCCGGCGTTGCACCCCCCGGGACAATACCCATAAAGCAGCCCACTGCAGAGCTCCGCAGTGATGTCATCCAGTAGCGAGGCAACTCGCGCCAGGTCTTGAGCACCGTATCGAGTTTGATTTTGCCGTTACCACCGCGAAAGCTGAGTCCTTCTTCGAGGGTCTGAATAATCTCGCTGATGCCAAACAGCCCGATCACTGCAATGAGGAAATCAAAGCCTTTGAGCAGTTCGGTCTGACCGAAGGTCAGGCGCAGTGTCCCAGTTACCGAATCTTGGCCAACAGCCGCTAAGCCAAAGCCCAACATCATGGAGGCAATCGTTTTAAACGGCGGATCATGGCTCATGCCGACAAAGGCGCAGAAGGTCAGCAGGCAGACGGCAAAATATTCGGGCGGCCCAAACTTCAATGCAAAGCCAGCCACCACGGGTGATAAAAAGGTCAAGACCAGGGTGGCCACGAAAGCGCCGATAAATGATGAGGTGAACGCGGCCGTTAGCGCCTCGCCCGCTCGGTTTTTCTGCGCCAGCGGATAGCCATCGAAAGTTGTGGCAACTGACCAAGGCTCGCCGGGGATGTTGAACAGAATCGAGGTGATGGCCCCGCCGAAGAGTGCCCCCCAGTAGATGGAAGACAGCATGATGATGGCCGAAGTCGGCGGCATGCTAAATGTCAGCGGCAGAAGAATCGCAACCCCGTTGGCGCCCCCGAGTCCGGGCAGCACACCGATGAGCACGCCCAGCACAATGCCGATCAGCATCAAGAGCAGGTTGTAGGCAGACAGTGCGACACCAAAGCCGCCAATCAGGGATTGAATTTCTTGCATAAGGGCCTAGGCCACGCCGAGGAGTTGTTCTAGTGGACCCTTCGGCAGCGGCATCTTGAACCAGATTTCGAAGAGGGCGAAAAGCACCGCAGGAATGCCGATCGCAATGGGCGCGGTGCGACCGAGATTAAATTTTCCGAGCCGGACCATAAACCAGCCAATCAGCAGCGCCGAGGCGACATAGATGCCGATAAAGCCGATTACCACCACGAAGACGGTTGTCGGAATGAGCAAGGACATGACCATCGAAGCCTGATGCCGCGTGAGGAAGGATTCGGAGGCGGTCTCAGGATCACGGATTGCATGCCAGAAATTGATCAGACTGGAGAGGCACAGAAAGATACCGATATAAAACGGAAAATAGCCCGACTGGGGGCCATCCATATTCCAGCCCGCGCCGATACGCAGGCTGTCGGCGATGACCACCGCACCCAGCGCAAACAGGATAGCGGCAGTGACGACCTCGAGACTTCGAACCGAGGCGGCTGACCGATGGTCACCCGCCTCGTTATTTTCCGGTGTGCTCATTTGGCGATGAAACCGGCTTCCTGCATCAGCTGACGGTGGCGGCCTTCTTCCTTCTCGACCCATTTGCGATAGTTTTCACCGGTCATGGTGGTGGTGTTAAAGGCACCACGCTTCATGAAATCTTTCCACTCGGTTGTCTCGCGGACCTTCGCCATTAAATCGACGTAATACTTGGTCTGTTCGGCAGTCACACCGCCGGCCATAAAAATGCCGCGCAGCATCAGGTAATCAACATCCACGCCGCTTTGCTTACAGGAGGGAATGTCATTCCACGACATATCGGCGGTGACTTTGTCCTTCAGCGGAATACGCTCGTCATCAAATACACACAAGGGCCGCAGCTTGCCGCCGCGCCAATGTTCGACTGCCTCAATGGGATTGTTCACAGAAGCATCAATGTGCTTACCCACCAGCTGGACTGCGATCTCGCCGCCACCTTTATAAGGAATATAGGTGAACTTCGTGCCGGTCTGTTTCTCGAGCGCTACAGTGATGATCTGATCTTCCTGGCGCGATCCCGTACCGCCCATTTTCATCTTGCCTGGGCCCGCTGCCTTAACTGCGGCAATGAAATCTTTCGGCGTTTTATAAGGGGCTTCGGCGTTCACCCAAAGTACGAACTGATCCAGCGCCATCATCGAGACTGGCGTGAGATCCCGGTAGCTAAAGGGCACACCTGTCGCCAGCGGAGTGGTGAACAAATTCGACAAAGTGATGATGATTTTGTGGGGATCGCCCTTTGCGCCTTTAACTTCGAGAAATCCTTCGGCGCCAGAGCCGCCACTTTTATTGACCACCACCATGGACTGCTTCATGAGGTTGTTCTTGGCAATGATGTTTTGAATCAGCCGGGCCATTTGGTCGGCGCCGCCGCCGGTGCCCGCAGGCACGACAAACTCCACGGTCTTGGTGGGTTCCCAAGCCTGGGCTGAGACTGCAGCGCC
>JBILVT010000051.1:0-13051 GCA_044370275.1 Burkholderiaceae bacterium
GCTGGCTATCCGCAACCTACTTTTATTGCTATGCCGTTATGCAACTGCCTGCAGGCCTTCTCGCAGATCGCTTTGGCCCACGCCGGCTCTTTATTGCGGCCACAGCAGCCGCAGCAGCCGGAACACTTTTATTTGCATGGGCCGAAACCTTCGCTGTTGCTGCTGTCGGCCGCGGCATTATTGGGGCCGCAGCCGCGGTCGGCTGGATTGGGATGCTAAAACTTGCTGCACACTGGTTCTCGCCACAGAAGTTTGCCTCTATTTCCGGATTGTCACTGACTGTCGGTACGGTAGGGGCGGTGTTGGCAGGGTTTCCCTTGCGGCTTTTATCGGACGATTATGGATGGCGAAACGTAGTCGCAGGGACCGCCGCATTTGCGGCAGTTCTGCTCATCGTAATGATTTTTATACTCCGCGACGATCCTGCCGATCGGGGTTATCGAAGCTGGGCGCCAGCCCCTGAGACCGACGATGCGCTCGCTGAGAGCTCCTCGTGGGAGTCTCTTCGCGCCCTCGCCCAAAAAGATCTCGCATTGCTCTGCCTTGGGCAAACAGCGGTTACCGGAAGCGTTGTCATGATGGCTGGGCTCTGGGGCGTACCTTTTTTAACGACTCTTTTTGAGATCAGCGGCCGCACTGCGGTCGCGCTCACCTCGCTCATCCCCGTCGGTTTTGCAGCGGGAAGTCTCGTGTTTGGGCCCTGGTCTGATCGAATCGGTAGGCGCAAACAACCGCTTATCGTCGGAACCCTTGGGGTTTTTGCAGGTTTCGTTTTACTCACCAGCGGCATCACGTTTTCCTCCCTCTGGGTCACCGCACTGCTTCTTTTTGCAATTGGAATTAGCTCCGGCTCGATGGTGGTCGCGTTCGCTTACGGAAAAGATCTCGTCGGTGGCCATCGCACTGCTACCACCACCGCACTCGTTAATCTGTCTGTGACTCTTGGCTCACTAGGGTTACAGCCACTTTTCGGATTCATTCTGGACTGGCGATGGGACGGACAACTCGTAAATGGCGTACGGCACTATGACGCCAACGCATTTCAGTGGGGATTTGCCGTCACCGCCCTATGGCTCGGACTCACCACGATTGCCCAGTGGAAAACTCGAGAGGCAGTCAGTCCCGCCAAAACGCTGGGATCAGCATCACCAAAAGGGTGAGTAGCTCAAGCCGGCCCAGCAACATGGTGATCGCGCATATCCAAAGCTGTGGGCCTGAAAGCCCTGCGTAATTTCCGGCTGGCCCGACCTCTCCAAGGCCGGGCCCGAGATTATTCACGCTGGCCAAAATCGCGCTCACGGCACTAATCGGATCCATGCCAGTCATGAGCATCAGAAAAGACATCACCATCACCGTCGCGCCGTAAAACAGCATGTAAGCGAGGATGGCAAAAATTACTTGATTGCTCACGGGTGATCCCCCAAGCGCGACGGGCTGCACCAAACGCGGATGAATAATCTGTAACAACTCACGCTGGGCCTGTTTGAATAAAAGAATCAGGCGAATCATCTTGATTCCTGATCCTGTGGAACCCGAGCAGGCTGCAAAAGCACTTAAAAAAATCATGAACCAGGCCGTAAAGGGCGGCCAGAGTCCGTAGTCCTGGGTTGAGTATCCAGTGCCAGTCGCCACCGAGACGGTGTTAAATAGGGCGTGGCGTAATGACTCTAATAGCGTCGGATAAGTGCCCTTAAGAAACAAAAATGCCCCTACAACACCGCTGCCCGCAAGGCAGGTGGCCCAAAACCAATGGGCCTGAATATCGCGACGATAGGGCTGAATAGACAGGCGCTGAATCGCCAGCGCGTGAGAGACAAAATTCACGCCGGCCAGCAGCATGAATACGACTGCCACTAACTCGATTAGCGGGCTATCAAAATACCCAAGACTGGCGTCGTGAGATGAAAGCCCCCCCAAGGACATGGTCGACCCCGCATGGATAAACGCATCAAAGGCACTCATCCCAGCCCACCAGTATGCAAAAAAGCAGGCAATCGATAAATACAAATAGATGCCATAAAGTAGCTTGGCGGTTTCCGCAATTCGCGGGGTAAGTTTGCTGTCTTTAATTGGGCCAGGCATTTCTGCCCGATAAATCTGCATACCGCCTACGCCCAAAAGCGGCAGAATGGCCAGCGCAAGAATCAGAATTCCCATCCCGCCAAGCCACTGCAAAAAAGAGCGCCACACCAAAATAGATCTCGGAAGGCTATCTAGGCCGGTCAACACAGTGGCGCCTGTGGTGCTCAGGCCAGATGTCGCCTCAAAGTAGGCCTGACTAAAACTCAGCTCAGGAAAAAGCCGGAGAAAAGGAAGGGCCGCAACAACTGGCAGCGTGAGCCAGACCAAGGCCACCAGCAAAAACCCCTCGCGCGGATAAAGCTCGCGACGATGCCACCAGGTCAATCCGGTCAGCAAGGCCCCCGCGACCGCTGAAATCAGCATGGCCTCTCCGTAAACTGAGGCCAAAGGCTCGTCATTTGTGATCGCAAAGCCCCAGGGCAGAAGCAACGTCAGCGCGAATAAGCCGATCACCATGCCCAAAATTCTTAAGACCGAAAAAATCGGGCGATCTAACTCTATTCGGGAGTCCTGGGTGGGTTCCACAATAAAAAAGGGGGCTGGTCAACCAGCCCCCTAAGATACACCTTCTAATTTCTGGATGCGGCCTTAGCGATACAACACTGTTGGCAGCCACATGCCAATGGCCGGAAAAACGTAGAGCAGCACCACAGCGATTACCTGTATGCCCATAAAGGGCAGCATGCCTGCGAAGATTTGGTTCAGCGTGACATGCGGAGGCGCCACACCTTTTAAGTAAAACGCAGACATTGCTACTGGTGGAGATAAGAATGCCGTCTGCAGGTTGAGCGCCACCAGAAGCCCGAAAAACAGTGGATCAATTCCGAAGTTATCCAGAAGCGGAATAAAGATCGGCATAAAGATCACAATGATTTCAGTCCACTCCAAAGGCCAGCCCAGCAAAAAGATAATGACCTGGGAGAGAATCAAAAACTGAATTGGCGTTAAGCCAAGACCGAGCACCCACTTCTCAACCAGCTCCTGACCGCCCAATAGCGCAAATGCGGCCGAGAAAATTGAAGAGCCCACAAAAAGCCAGCAGACCATGGCACTGGTCTTGCCGGTTAAGAAGACCGACTCCTTCACTACATGATAGTTAAGCCGGCGATAGGCGGCGGCCAACAGCGCGCCGCCAATTGCGCCGACGGCAGCGGCCTCGGTTGGTGTGGCAAGACCAAAAACAATCGAACCCAGCACCGCAAGAATCAGCACTGCCAACGGGAAAAATGAGCCCAAGAGCATTTTAAAAATCTCAAGCCTGGCCCAGGTGAAGATGGCGTAAAACGCGACCCCTAGAGCCGATCCAATGCCCAGCATCCACCAATACCAGTTTGGCGCGGGCTGCCGCTCTGCGGGCGGAGCATCTGGCTTTGCGGCCTCAGCAGCAGGTGCTGCCTCTTCTTTTGCTTGCGCGGGGGCGGAGGAATTTGCGCCCATCTCAACCAACTCTTCTTCGGCCTCCTCATCAACTTCTTCGGCAGGAGCGTCTACGCCAATGCCCATTTCCATGAGGCCCGCGGCCTCGTCGATCTTGGCTGGTGCCGTCACCACAGAATAAAGAAAGCCCATAAACAGCGCGAAAAAAAGTAAGGGCAGCAGGGCCACAACCGCCGTCTTAATCACCTGGCCCACCGATACGCCCGCATTGCTTGCGCCAACAAAGCCGCGGGCCAAAGACGGCAGGACCCGATCACTGAACGCCCGGCGCAGATTTTCATAAGCCTGCGGCAAAGCAATCTTGCGTTCCTCTTCGGGCAAAGGCGGCATCGAGGCGGGCTTAATCTTAGCCACTAAAATGACATACAGCACATAAAGCCCGGCCAGCATGATGCCGGGGAAAAACGCACCGGCGTATAGCTGCACCACGGATACGCCGGCTGTAGCGCCATACACAATCAACATCACTGAAGGCGGAATCAAAATTCCGAGCGTGCCGCCCGCGGTGATTGCGCCGGCTGAGACGCGGATGTCATAGCCGCTTTTCAGCATCTGCGGCAGGGCAAGTAAGCCCATAAGGGTCACCACAGCGCCCACGATGCCAGTGGCGGTCGCAAATATCGCGCAAGTAAAGATGGTCGCAACGGCCAGCGATCCCGGTACTCGCACCAGTGCCAAATGAAGCGATCTGAACAGCTTTTCAATCAGATTGGCCCGCTCGACTAGATAGCCCATGAATACAAATAGCGGAATCGCAATCAGCACATCATTGGTCATCACACCATAGGTCCGCTGGACCATAAGCGTGAGGGTGTTGGTCAGCGCAAGATTAGGATCACGAAAATAATAGGCAAAGAAAGTAAAAATCACACCCATGCCCATGAGTGTGAAGGCAGTCGGAAAGCCGAGCATGATGGCCACCACAACAAGGGCAAGCATTAAAAGCCCAACGTGGCCGGACTCAAGATTGCCCCAGGGCATGAAGGCCAGCGTAGCCAGCACCACCAAGCCCATAATAGAGAAACCAAAAAGAAGTTCTTTACGCATTTTTGGTCTCTCCCTCGTGGGAAATCATTGCCTTCAGCTCATCGACATCGACCTCTTCCACATCCTGTTCGCGGGAGGGCCACTCGCCTTCTTTGATACAGACCGCGCAGCGAAGGATTTCAACTAAGCCCTGGATGATCAGAAAAACGCCCGCAATCGGAATGATGGTTTTAAAGGGATAAAGCGGCGGGCCATCGGCGGTAATTGATGAATGCTCAAGGATGCGCCAGGAGTCGGCAGCGTAAAAATAACCAGCGTAAATTAGTGCGCAGACGCCTGGGATAAAGAAAGCGATATACAGAATCATATCCATGATGGCCTGAGTTCTCGGCTTTAAAAAGCCATACAAAATATCGCCACGGACATGACCGTTCTTGGCCAGGGTATAGGCGCCTGCCATCATAAACAGGGTGCCGTAGAGCATCATCTGGGCATCAAAGGCCCAGGCATGTGGGCTATTGAGTACATACCGCGAGAAAACCTCATAACCAATTAGCAGGGTCAGGCCGATGATGAGCCATGAAAAAACCTGCCCAACAACAGTAGAGATCTTATCTATAGAGAGGAAGAGTTTTTGCATTTCAGGATCCCGAAGGTTGACTTCGTATTAAAACAAAAGCAGCCCGGGATGTGGGCTGCTTTTGTTGGTAGCCGGCAAGCAGCGGGCTGTTTGGGCCCCTGCCAGCCTGTAATGGCCGCCCCTTACTTCTTGGCTTCTGCCTTCTTGGCTTCTGCCTTCTTGGCAGGAGCAGCGGCCGGGCGGAAGTAGTGATCATAGGCCATCCGGCGCTGGACATTGGTCTCAAGATCCCACTTCACCGCACGTGCAGCAAATGCCCGCTGCGACTCGACGATCTTCTTAAAGAGGGGATTCTCGGCCGCTTTCTTGTTGACGACTTCGTCAAACACACGCAGCTGCGAGCGCAGGACGGCATCGGGGGTCTTGAAAAACTTAACGCCCTGCTGTGTCTGCATTTCTGCGTAATCTTTTGAATAGCGGTCCACGGCCTTCCAGGACATATCCGCCGAGGAAGCCTCGACAGCATGGTCAAGGATTGCGCGCAGCTTTGCGGGCAGTGCACGATACTTCGGGCCATTAAACATAATTTCAAACTGCTCGGCGTTTTGATGGTAGCTCTGCAGCATGCAGATCTTGGCCACATCAGGAAAGCCTAGCAGGCGATCCGAAGAAGCGTTATTAAACTCGGCGCCATCCAGCAGGCCACGGTCCATCGCGGGCACAATCTCACCGCCGGGCAGCGCATTCACAGAAACGCCCATGGCCGTGAACATGTCGATTGAAATTCCGACGGTACGGAATTTCATGCCCTTCATGTCTTCAATCTTGGTGATCGGCTTTTTGAACCATCCCAGCGGCTGGGTGGGCATCGGACCATACACATAGGATTTCACATCAGCGCCGACAGTCTTATAGACCTCTTCGAGTAGCGCAGCGCCACCGCCGTATTTGTGCCAGGACAGCAGCATGTTTGCGTCCATACCAAAAGACGGGCCTGATCCCCAGAGTGCCAGCGAGGGGTTCTTGCCGTAGTGATAGACCACCACACCGTGGCCGCCATCCAGCGTGCCTTTGCTCACCGCATCAAGCAGACCGAAAGCCGGAACCACTGCGCCTGCGGGCAGCACCTCGATACGCAGCTCACCACCGGTCATATCGTTGACCTTCTTGGCGAAGTCGTTGGCGTACTCGTGGAAGATATCTTTCGCAGGCCAGGTGGACTGGAAACGGAAGTTGGTTACTGACTGCGACTTTGCAATCATCGGGAATGCAAGCGCGCCAGCACCGGCAGCACCTGCACCGGCAAGAAACTTACGACGGGTCGGCTGCTTGGAAGCAACAGCCTTTACTTTTTTGGCATCAGCCATTCGTATCTCCTGAATATTGAGGAAATTTTCTTACCGGCATCATCGCGGCCTTGTCCGCCTGACGCCGAACCTAGGGACGCCGCCTGCTGAGGCGGCAAACCGAAGCCGGATTATGCCTGTCTGGCCTAGACCGCCTTGCATAGGGAATACCCCGTACAGCAACGCCAGACGGGCCTTTGCGGGAAATGGCTAAAAAAATCCGGCACTCACTTGAAAGAGTTTCTCGACCCTCGGAATCATGCGCTTATCGGCCACAAAAAGAATCACGTGATCATCGCCTTGGATCTCTGTGTTGTGGTGCGCCATCAGCACCTGCGGCTGGGCGGACTCCACATCGCGGACCAAGGCCACAATGCTGCAGCCCGCGGGCAGATCGATTTCCTGGATCTGACGGCCCACCACCTTAGAGGTGCTTTTTCCGCCATGGGCCACAATCTCTAAGGCCTCGGCTGCGCCCCGGCGCAGGCTATGGACCGCCGCAACATCGCCACGGCGGACATATTTCAAGAGCTCGCCGATCGTTGCATGTGAGGGGGTGATCGCGACATCAAGCTGGCCACCCTCCATAAGCTCAGCATAGGCCCGGCGATTAATCAGGGCAATCACCCGCCGGGCACCCATTTTCTTGGCCAATAGCGCTGACATGATGTTGTTCTCGTCATCATTGGTCAGGGCTAAAAAAAGGTCCATGCCGCTGATATTTTCTTGGGCCAGAAGCTCCTCATCGGTCGAGTCGCCATGCAGCACCAGGGCCTGCCCACTGAGCTGCTGGGCCAGATCCGCGCAACGTGATCGACTGCCTTCGATAATTTTCGGTGTCATATAGCCGGAGACGCCTCGGGCCACGCGCATGCCAATATTGCCGCCACCAGCAATCATCATCCGCTTTACTGCATGCGCCTCTTTACGCAGCTCTTTAGTGATTTGTCGAATGTGCTGTCGCGAGGCAAGAAAAAATACTTCGTCACCCGCCTCAATCATGGTGTCGCCGTCCGGCATGATGACCCGATTGCCGCGAAAGATGGCGACGATACGCGATTCGATATGCGGCAGGTGATCACGAAGATCGCGCACGGGATGGCCAACAATTGGACTCACCGCATCGGCTTTCACTGCCACAAGGCTCACTACGCCCTTTACAAAATCAATCACCTGTAAAGCCTCGGGAATTTCGATGAGTCGAATTAAATAATCGGTAACCGTCTGCTCGGGGCTGATCGCCAAATCGACCGCAAAAGCCTCTGGGGCCATCAGGTCAGGATTCTGAACCCACTGTGACGAGCGAAATCGGGCGATACGCTTGGGCACATTAAATCGCCGGTGGGCCAAGGCACAGGCGACGAGGTTGGCCTCATCGTCCGCGGTGACTGCAATCAAAATATCGGTATCCTGCGCACCTGCATCTTCAAGGACCGCTAGAGAGGTTGCGTTTCCACAAATAGTCCGCAGATCAAAACGCTCTTGTAGGGCGGCAAGGCTCTCGGGGCTGGTATCAACGACAGTGACGTCATTGCGCTCCAGCACCAGCTGCTCTGCAAGGCTTGCGCCCACCCTGCCAGCGCCCAGAATCAGAATCTTCATTGCAACCCGATGAATCAGCGCTTATCGATGCCGAGCTGCTTTAGTTTTCGATACAAATGTGTCCGCTCAAGGCCCGTGCTCTCTGCGACACGAGTCATGCTGCCGGATTCTTTTTCAAGGTGATACACCAGGTAGGCCCGCTCAAAATTATCGCGGGCCTCACGCAGCGGCGCATCAACATCAATCGCAGCCAGAGTCTGTTGTGCCATTTCACGGGCCGACGGCGGCGGCCGAACGGCCTCAGCCTGCATTGGGCTTGCTGCCGGCTGCGGCGGCAACGGTGCGGGATCGTATTCCGTCTCCGGCTCACGCTGTAGTGAATAGGCGGAGGCTTTCTCGGCCGGTGTTGCAGCCGGCTTTGTGCGCCGCGTGAGTGCGGACTCTATCGTCTGAAGCAGCTTGGTGAGCGCGATCGGCTTTTCAAGAAAATCGATGGCGCCAATGCGGGTCGCCTCCACAGCAGTCTCAATCGTGGCATGGCCCGACATCATGATGACGGGTGCGGTGAGTTTTTGCTGGGCGGCCCATTCTTTTAAGAGCGAAACACCATCCATATCAGGCATCCAGATATCCAGCAGCACGAGGTCGTGACGCTTACTGAGATGCAGGTCCCTCGCCTGTGCCGCATTTTCAGCAAGCGATACCGAATAGCCTTCATCCTGCAGGACTTCGCTTAGGAGCTCCCGCACACCGATCTCATCATCAACAATCAGGATGTCAGCCATATTGGCGCTTGTTCTCGGTGATCACCGCCGAATTGTCGGCCGCATTCTGAAGTTTCGCAAATTCAACACAGGCGACTGCGCCTGCATGATCAGACGGCCAGAGCTCAGATCGATTCATGAGGCTGACCCGACCATGATTTTCTTCAACAATTTTTTTGACAATTGCCAGACCCAAACCGCTGCCCTTGCTCTTGCTGGTGAAATAAGGCTCAAAAAGCCGCGACCGAGCCTCAGCGCTGATGCCCGGCCCACTATCGAGCACCGACAGTCGGACCCACTGATTGGCCGCCGCTGACTCTGCAGAGACGCCCTTCGCCAAATCCAACAGTTCTAGCCCAAGCCGGATGCTGCCGTCCGCCTGATCGCTCACCGCATCTTGTGCGTTCTGGATTAAATTGTGCACCACCTGAATTAGCTGGGCCCGATCCACAGAGACCCAGAATTGCCCTGTCTGCTCGGGCCACTGAATGCGGCGGTCATTGCTGTAGAGAGGGTAAATTTCTTTCAATAGGCGGCTGAGCTCCACTGGCTCGGGGTTGGGTGCCGGCAGGCGCGCGTAGTTACGAAACTCATCGACCATGGCCTTTAATGCCATCACCTGATTGACGATCGTTTGAGTTGATCGGCCGAGCAGCTCAGCATCCTCGGGCCCGAGACGGTCAAGCAGCCGGCGCTCAAGTCGCTCGGCAGATAACTGAATCGGGGTTAGTGGATTTTTTATTTCATGGGCAAGCCTGCGGGCCATGTCAGCAAAATCTCTGGATCGCTGGGCTGCCAAAAGCTCTCCGATGTCATCGAAAATCACAACATACTGGGCCGGCTTGCCTGGAAGTCGTGACCCACTGACGAGCAGGGTAAGCACTCGGCCATCTTGTTGGGTGGTTTCATGCTGAAACTGAATCTCATCGCGATCTTTCAGGCCGCGTGTTAGCTGGTCGCTACAAGAGCCCACCACCGGCAAAAGTGACAGCGAACGGAGCCGTTCGTCGCCAAGCCCCGCAGCAAGGATGCGCTCCGCGCTGGTGTTGTAATCCACCAGCCGCCACTGAGCATCCATCACCATCACCCCCGCTGAGAGATGGCCGAGCACTTGCTGCAAAAACAAATTTGACTCCTCTAGACGCAAGCGGCTGCGCTGAGCGAGTTCGCGGGCCTCGTTTAGCTGCGCGGTCATTTCATTGAACGACCCCACTAAAACATTGAGCTCATCAGCGGATCGGGGGTCATACCGCAGTGGCCGATAGTCCCCGGAGGCCACTGCCTTCGTCGCGCGCTCAAGCTGACGAAGCGGCCCAGCAAGCCAGCCGCTGAGCAAAAGCGCAGTCAGTAATGCGCCAAAAAACGCCAGCAGCAGCGTCAACAGCAGTGTGGCACCGTAAAGTTTTCGTAGGCCTTCTTTGCCTAGAGCCAGCTGCTGATAGTCGCGAACACCGTCATTTAAGGCATCAAGATTTCTGGCAAGCGCGGCAGGCACCTGCTCGACCCATTGCACAAAGCGGGTCTCATCGCCCTGGGCAGAGACCCGGCTGGTCATTGCTATCGCACGCACCTGAAGGCCCCTCTCGGGTCCCGACAAGACGGGTTCTACCGAGACAAACTGCCGCGCAACGCGGGCCCGATTCAGGGCCTCGATCGGCGGCAGTTCAGGCACAAGGGTGCCGAGCCTGGCACTGCGGCTCGCGAGTACGGCGCCCGTGCCAGTCATCACCAAAACATCGACTCCCTCGCGGCTATCTACCACGCGCTCAATGGTGCCAATCATCTGGTTGGCGGGCGAGTCCTCCAGTAGGATGCCCAGTCGCCTTGCCTTAGCCAGCGCATCGACCTGAATGCCATCAAGCGAGGCCCGACCCAGCGAAACACCCGACTCAAGGGCAACGTTCACGCCCTGGCTAAACCAGCTATCGATAGTTTTTGCAAGAAACTGGGCCGAGACAAATGACACCAAGGCCACCGGGACCGCGCCAATTAAAGCAAACGCAATTGCGAGCCGAATCATGATCCGGGTGCCGAATTCGCCCCGCCTAAACCTGCGCCAGACCCGAACAATTACGCCAACAGTCAGCCCGACCATCGCCAAGGCAACCGCCCCGCTCGCGCCCACGAGCCAAGGGTAAAACCGATCGAGCGCCGAGCCGCTTGAGCTTGCCGAAGCGAGCAGCAGCATCAGCACCACTGCCAGCACTACGACCAGCAGCAGCGCGATTCTTAAAGTCAAGCTCATTGAGCGCTTCCCGGTCCTGACAGACTCAGTTGCGGCCTTACCCACTCTGTTGAAAGATTCCAATCGCGGTTGGTCAGCGCATTTAATTGCAGAGGTTTTGGAAGCTGCGCGCTATCGAGACGGGTTCGGAATCGAATCTCATATGCATCGGGTGTTTTCGCAATCTGTTGCATCAGATCTTGCAGCGATAACTCTCCAGTCGCCAGCACGACCTGCCACTGCCGCACATTGAGAGTGGCGGCCAGAGCCTCATCTAAGTTGGCTGTCATGAGGAGCAATTGCTCGGACTGGCTGACACGGTACTGCTGAGTCACGGAATGAAAACTTAGCCGTAAGGGCCGAGACTGGCTGAGCAGTCTTTCATTAAACCAGTACCATCGCTTTTTTGAAATTTCGAACTCAGCAGAAAAAACCAGGGGCACGCCGCGTTTTAAGGCATCAATCAGTACGGAGTTCAGGGTCACCTGAACATCGGCATCAATCATCCAGACGTTTTCCGCCGCCAGGCTTAACACGGGCCGAGATAATCGAACCGACTCGGTCTCGTTAGCGCGGGCAGCCAGGCCCGGCATCAGCGTGGCAATGGCGAGCAATGCCTGCATTAGGGCCATCATGCCCCTGCTTCTGAAACCTGGCATAAAAAAATCCATCCTGATCATTTCCGCATTCTGCATCGGTAACAGGCAAAAGCCTGCCGGGGGAGGGCAGCGGCCGCGCATCGGGGGTGCGGCCAAGAAAGGCCGACTCCTGTGCCTCGCCCTCCGCTGCGAACACCGAACAAGTCACGAAAATCAATTCTCCCCCGGGAAGCAGCCTACGCCAAAGGGTATCGAGCATTCTGCGTTGGATATCAACGACAGCCTTCAAACCTATCAGGTCTCTCCGCCAGGGGATCTCAGGCTGTCGACGCGTAATGCCGGAGCCCGTGCAAGGTGCATCCAATACGATCGCATCAAAGCCGGGCTCCTGGCCCCAGGCGCTTTCATCAAGAACATCGAGCAGAATGAACCGCACATTGGAACGGGCGGTCGGCATAATGCGGGCCCAGTCTTCGCGCATTCTTTTTAAGCGCGAGGGGGAAACGTCTGCGGCCCATATTTCTGCCCGAACGCTCTGCGCAATCGCAAAGGTCTTGCCACCAGGCGCAGCACATGCATCGAGAATTATCGGCGGCCGGCCCAGTCGCTGACAAAGCTCTTGAATCGGATCAATGACAAGCTGTGCGGCGCTGTCTTGTACGCTCACCCAGCCCTGCGAGAAGCCGGGTATCTCTGTTACCGGCACCGCCGGCTTTATCGCAACAGCATGCCGACCCACGCGATATCCGGCCAGCCCTTTCTCGCTCAACTTTTCGATGAACTGCTGCGAAGAAAGGTGTGATTCACAAAGCCGCACTGTCAGTGGCGCCCGGGTGCTCAGCGCGTTGAGGATCGCCTCTGCCCTGTCCTTATGGTCTGAATAAATACGCTCAATCCACCAGGCGGGCGCATTCCAGCGGGCGATCGGCTGCTCGAGATCTTTTTCACTGGCCGCCGGGTCTGACAAAGACGCCCGAAGCAATGCATTTACAAACCCAGAAATTTTTTTCGCTGTGGCATCAGATCGGCCCGAAGCCCGGATAAGCCGCTTTGCGGCAGCGACCGCCTCGTCGACAACGGTATGGGGCTCACGCAATGTCTGATCAATTGCAGCCCAAGCAATCGCCAACAGGGCAAGAATCTCGAGGTCGGGTTGCTGTTTAGCGAGGCGGCCACACCGGACTTGAGCGAGGCCCCAATAACGGGTGCCTCGGTAAATGAGGTCGGTAACGGCGGGCGGGCGAGGTGCGATCGCGCCCTGGCCTCCTGACAGTCGATGGGCAATCGCCTGGGCGGCGGCGGCAAAGCTGGCCGACAGCGGAGGGCTATCGACAGGCCTACCCATTCATGGCCCGAGCGAACTCTCGCAATCGGGCAACACGATCCTCTGTCGCTGGATGGGTTGAGAAAAGGCCTGCCACACCGCGGGCCGATAGCGGATTCATGATCATCATCTGCGCGGTCTCCGGGTGGCGTTCGGCTGCCTCAAA
>JBILVT010000052.1:0-13027 GCA_044370275.1 Burkholderiaceae bacterium
CAGGTCGATGAGTGCTGGAGCCTGGGTGACTTTGTGCTCTCTGGGGGTGAGATCGCGGCAATGGCGATACTTGATGCCGCAATCCGCAAGCAGCCGGGGGCCTTGGGCGAGCCAGAATCGGCCATCCAGGAGTCTTTTTCCCCCCAGGGGCCCGGCGGCGGCATTCTGGATTGGCCGCACTACACCCGGCCGGAAGTCTTTGCCGGCGCAGCCGTGCCAGACGTGCTTTTGTCGGGCCATCATGAGAGAATCGCGGATTGGCGCAAACGGGCCGCCCTTGCGGCGACCCAAGACCTTCGGCCCGATCTCTTGATGCCCCCGTCCGGCACGCCGGATTCCAGTGGAAAGTCATCGACCTAGCAATAGCCGGGAAGAGCCGAATCTAGAGCGGTTGCAGTGTAGTGAGTGAACCCCATCCTCTGGGCTAGCCGCGCCAGGCTGAGGCCACGATGGTTTTGGAGAAATCATGGACATCATTCGTCAGATCGAGCAAGAAGAAATTGCTCGTATGAATAAAAAGCTGCCCGAGTTCGCACCGGGCGATACCGTTGTTGTTAACGTCAACGTGGTCGAAGGCAATCGTAAGCGCGTACAGGCCTACGAGGGCGTGGTAATCGCGAAGCGCAACCGCGGACTGAATTCCTCTTTCATCGTTCGGAAGATTTCTTCCGGCGAAGGTGTCGAGCGGACCTTTCAACTGTATTCACCGCTGATCTCAGGCATTGAAGTCAAGCGTCGTGGCGATGTTCGTCGCGCCAAGCTTTACTTTCTGCGTGAGCGTTCCGGCAAGTCGGCCCGTATTCGCGAAAAGCTTGCGGCTCGCAAGTCCGAGGTTGATACCGCAGCAGAGGAATAAAAACTGCTTAGCTTCGATCCTCAACAAACGGCGATCGAGCCCCGTCATTCAGAGCCTGCTCTTCCCGAGCAGGCTTTGTCATTTTCAAGCCTTGACGTTTTGTTTGGCCGCATCGAATCGGAGTCTGATTTTCCGCTTTGGACTCCAGAGTTGCTGCGGGATCGGCGCCGTCCGGTGCGGCCCGTCACCCCAGAGACGGCCACGCCTGCTTCGGTGCTGATTGCGCTCTTGGGTTCGGAGTGCGCCGACGACAGCCCACGGGTGGTATTGACGAAGCGCACAGCAGATCTCTCCACCCATGCAGGCCAGGTTAGTTTTCCTGGGGGCCGGGCGGAGCCCTCGGATGCCTCTGCCGAGCAGACGGCGATTCGTGAGGCGAGCGAGGAAATCGGTTTGGATCCGACCGTAGTTCGGGTCTGGGGAAGGCTGCCGGATTACCTCACCGCAACGGGCTTTCGCATCTCTCCGGTGATTGCCTGGGTGGATGCGCAGGCAGCAGACTTTGAGCACGATCAGCGCGAAGTCGCTGAGATCTTTCATGTGCCGCTGTCTTTTTTAATGGATCCGGCCAATCATCAGGTTCGGCTTTTACCAGCGGAGCGCAGTCCCACTGGCGAACTAATTCGTTTTTATGCAATGCCTTACCAGGGCGAGGCCCTGACCTCTCCGGGTCAGATTCAAGAGTTTTTTATCTGGGGGGCGACGGCATCGATGCTGCGAAATCTCTATCACCTGCTGTGGGCAGCCTGGAATCAGCATCGGGGCATAGCCGTTTAAAGGTTAGACTTTCTGCCATGACGCTATTTAGCTTTATTTTTGCAATGCTCCTGGAGCAATTTCGTCCCGTGCGGGATGACTCTGCCTTTGCTAAGCGCGTCGAGCAGCTGTTTTTGCGCATCGAGCGGTCCACCAATTCCGGTGAGATAGCCTCAGCACGGCTGTCGTGGTTTGCCATCGTGGCGGGCGGCGCAGTCCTCACGTGGGTCATCGTGGCGCTCTTATCGCATGTCAATGTCTTGCTGGGATTTCTCGCTACGGTTGGTGTGCTGTATTTGTGCATCGGCTTTCGTCAGTTCAGTAATCGTTTTACCGAAATTCAGCTTGCACTCTCAGTTAACGATCTCGAGAGCGCGCGGCTCGCCTTGCGCAAGTGGATGGAGCATTCCGGTGGCGATGTCATGACGCGCCTTGCGGCCGAATCGGGCGACAGTTCGGCAATTTGCCGCGAGGCGATTCGGCTGGCGTTGGTCGGCGCGCAGCGGCATGTATTTGGCGTGATTTTCTGGTTTGTGATTCTTCCCGGCCCGGCGGGCGCAGTGCTCTATCGCTTGAGCGCGGAGGCCCGACGGATCTGGGCAGACGCCCGCGATCCCGTGCTAACCGGCACCACTTCCACAGCGCCGATTTCGCCATTCGGAGATTTTGCAGTCCGCGCCTTTGCTTGGGTGGATTGGTTTCCCTCGCGTGTGACGGCGATTGTGTTTGCCATTGTGGGTAATTTCGAAGACGCGATTTTGATGTGGCGTTATAAGTCCGGCTTTGCACCGCATAAAAACGATACCGAGCGGGTAATTCTGTCTTCAGGGGCAGGCGCAATGGGCGTGCGGCTTAGCGTACCCGAGGCGCCGTCAGTCTCGATTCGCTTCGATGAGCCCTCGGAAACTGAGGCCTTCGGCGGGCCGTGGCCCTCGCTTTATCAAGACATGCCGGATTTGCGTGAGGCCAACGAGGCCGCTCTGCGATCCGCTGTCGGCCTGGTCTGGCGGGCCCTCATTCTTTGGGTCGCTCTGGTGTTATTGGTATCGATTGGCCACTGGTTGGGCTGGCTGGCCTAGGGCCGACCGCGGCCCATTTAAACGCGCCTATTCCTGCTGGGCAGCGCTGTTTTTTGCCGTCATGCTGTGCACCTCGGCCTCAGTCTCGGCAACTTTTTGAGCGATTTCCTCAACGCGTTTTTCGATCTGAGGAATTTTTTCCGAGGTGTCGTGCATCGCGTTTTGAATGGTGACCGACATTCTCTGCTCAATCTCTGTGCGAATTTTTTCCACCCGCTCTTGTGTATTTTTGAGCTCGAAATACAGCACGAGGGCCACGATGGCCACTGCGATTGCAAAGGCAAGCAGCAGGGTTTCCATGCACCCGAGTATATACTCGGCCCATGCAAGCAACGCGTTTATTTTTGCTGCAAACCCATGTGCAAGACGCGGCAATCCTGGACCCTTTGTCTGAATTCTTAAAAGGATTCACCGCCTCAGTCAGCCGGATCATGGTGTCCCCGGATGCGCTGGATGGCACCGATCAGGCAGCGCTCGATACCCTGGCACAGATTCGCGCCTCCACCACATCGTCAGGCCCGTCCGATGCCCCAGTGCCAACGATCTTGATTGCGGTGGGCCTATCGGCATCTTTTGCGTTATGGCTGGATATGTTGGATCGGGTGCGCCCCAAAAAAACCCGCACTCGACACTCCACCGTAATTCACCCCGAAGTGATCGAGCAGCCATCGGTCTTATCGGGCGTGATCGCACTTGCGCCATTTTTGGGGTTCGACTTCTCCCTCCCTACCGCACGGCTCGGCCCCGACCGTTTCGCGCAGTGGCGACTCGCCCGTTGCCGTGGAGCGCTGGCCTCTTTGTTTGGCGGTGGCGTCGTTGCCCGGCCGCAGGACCATGGCTGCTGGTCCGATCAGGGCCGGGTGCGCTGGGCGGACCTTGCTCAGCGGCTGCCTTTTGCTTCGGTTGCCCAGACGCTTCCAAGTCTCAAGCGGCCAACGGTCCTGGTGCTGGACGCGAAGGCCCGGGCCGACCAGGTCGAGGTACAGCTTTGCGCATTAAGCGGAAAAGTGACGGTGATGGATTCCCCGATGGCAATGCCGCAGGTCGGACACGTTACACTTGCGGCTGTTGACTGGATCCACAAAGGCCTTGGCTCGACCTGATGATCGACACGGCGTCCGCAATCAGACCTGGAATATGGATCGCTCTGATCTGTCTCGTGCTACTTGCCGTCTTGGCAGTGGTAGCAATGCGGGATGCACGGCGCAAAAAACAAAAAGCCGCCGAGCGTAAAGAAGTCGTTGAGAAGGCAATGGCGGGGGTGCCGCCTGCTGACAGCAATGAGATCGATGTGCTTTGGGGCGAGGCCTTAAAGGGGATCGAGACTCTCCAGACTCAGCTCAAAGACGAAATCAAGACCCTGGAGGACCGTCTTGCGGCCGAACGCGAGGAGGTCCATACCAAGACCGAGGCGCTAAAGAATCTTGCCCGACAAAATCGGGTTCCCATTACGCTGTATGAACTCTACGAGGGCATGCGCCACTATGGCCGCAAGTCGCGGGAGGCCCAGAGGGCCGACCTTGACTGGCACGGCAAGATCGGCGTGACCCAGATCGATGTGGTGGAGACCGTCCAGGTCCAGCCTGGCTACGAGATTTATTTCACCCTTGAGGACCAATCGTTTTTACTGGTCGGTGCCCATCATCGCTACAGCCGCTTGTCGTTTATTGAGTTAAGCCTCTTCGATCAGTCCGATGCCTGCCTGGTCACTGTCCGTGTGCGGCCCGACCAGCGCGGGGCCCAATTGATCGCCGATGCGGTCATTTCGATGAAATCGGGCCCATGGATTCAGACCCTGCTGGCTTGCCGTGCCAAGATGGATGTTCGCCATCGCGAAGTCAGCCTGCTTGCTGAACATCGCGATGTTCAGCAATTAAAAGAAAAATTCTCCCTAGACACTGAGTCTTCTGACCTTCACTGACCCGCCCGATGAAACCGTTTCAGAGCATGACCGTGAACACCAAGAGCCTGTCCTTTACGCTGGTCTGGACTGCCTTTGGCCTGGTCGTGCTCACCGCAGTTTGGCTGGCTTATATCGGCATTCAGATTTCGTCGGCCGGCCATCGCTTCACTGCCCAGGCCTTAAAGGCGCCTGATGTTGATCAATACCGCAAGGCTTTACGGCTTGAGCAGCTGTCGGCCCCCAAGGGCGTTGGATTTAATTCCGAGAAGGCCGCGCGTGATGCATCGGTGTCGCAAATTTTTGAGTGGATTGCTGAATTTGAAAATGGCCGTGCCAGTGATCGCCTAAAAAAACTCAAGCCCACTTTATCCGGTGTGGTGTTTGGTGGAATCGCCGAACGCATTGGCATGCGGGCTGGTGATGAAGTGGTCAGCGTTAATGGTGCAAATGTAGATTCAGTGCTGGCGGTGTACGACATGCTGGATCAGCGTGGCGAACAGACCGTCCAGCTGGTGATTCGTCGTCAGGGCCGGCTATTTTCCGCAAGCCTGGCTGCACCAGCAGGCGAGCGCATCAACGCGGAAAACAGCGGCATGCTTTTTAATGTGCCCAAGGGATTAAATGTGGTGGGCAAAACCCAGGTTGCCTCACTGGCCACGCAGTTTGATACCCGTTTCATGCTGCTGGTGCCGCCTGAATGGCGCCGTCAATATCAGACTTCACTGGCCGTGATCGCCCACGAGCTGCTGGCTTACATTGACTCACAGCGTGATTTGGTCGAAGGGGATCCAGGCTTCATTCGTATCGATCAGATGCTGTCATGGCATCACGATGCGTTTACCTCCGCCATTGAGCAGCATGTGGAAAACACGCGGGCCGCAAGCGCCAGCCAGCTGGCTGCCTTGGGCAGTTTTGGTGATGCGATCATCGGCCTGATCGCCGCCTTGGCACTCTTTTTTGTAGCATTCTGGTTTCATAACCGTTCGGTGTTGGGACTCACGGATGATTAAAGCCACGGGCGCGTCACTGCTATGAATACTCTGACCCGCCCCTATCGCTGGTTTGGGATCGAGATCCACGGCCGCCGCTACGCTATCGATTTCAATTGCATCAACACCGTTTTCTATCAGCCCGGCGATCATGATCAGGCCGATCGCACGGTGGTGGAGAAGGGCCCGTTTCTGGGGATTCGCGGCCTGATGGTGCATGAAGGCGCACCGGTTTTTCTGCTGCCTCCGAGTCGGCTCTTTGCAAGCGCATCGGGGCCTCTGGATGCTGTCGAGCACGACACTGCTGCCTCACCCGAGACGCCGGCTGCATGGGTGGTGATTTTCAATGGTGATTCGATTTCCAGCGTGGGCATTCGTGTGGAGCGGGCCAGCGGGCCGTTTCGCATGCAGCCCGACATGGCCGAGGCGGATGCCTTTGCCAAAAAAGAGATTCAGCATTTGGATCAGTGGTGGACAGTGGTCAGGCTTCGACCCAATTTAATGGAAGACCTAAGGGGAGATGGAAATGAGTGATTCGGCCGCCGTGAGCCGTATTATTTTCAAATCCCGACTGACCTCGGCGCTTTTGCTGCTGGTCTCAATTGGCTGCTTTTCTTTGATGACAGTGCTTTCCGGGCCGGATAAGCCGACCCCTATCGCTGTGCCGGAGCCGCCGGCCAAGTCAACGGCTGCATCGGGCAACGCAGGGGCCAGCAAAGACAGCGTGAATCCAAAATCAGCGGGGCCGATGGCCGCTGGTAGTGGCCCAGAAATTGCCGAGCAGATTCGAGCAAGGCTTTCTGCTGCCGATTATTTTGATGCTGAGTTTTATCAATCACTTGGCGGATTGCAGTCTCGGCTTGGCCTGCTGAATACGCCCGAAAGTGCCCAGGCCCAAAAGCAATTGGCGTCGCTAAAGGAACTTGAAAAACGCCTTGCCCCGATCCGTGGACTTGCGCCCAATATCAATCGCGAGATGGAGTCATTACTCTCGCGAGGGGGGCTGCTCTTTAAAGACATCATTCCGCCAACATCACCGTTTGTGCCGGTCTCGACCGCATTAGAAAAACTCCGAATCGATTTTCTGGCGATCCAGGCAAAAAAACCTCTGGACAGCTTTAAGGGCTTTCAGTCCAGCCTCAAGGCCCTGATTGAGGCCCGTGAAAAGCTCGATGATCCTGCGCTGGCCTCTGAGATGAACGAGCGTCGTAAGGCCATCGTGGCCCGAATTGATGGACTCACCGTGATGCGACGGGCAAAAGACTGGGAGTCGGCCACGTTTTCTGCGGTTGCCATTTCGACAGAGTTAAACCGTATCGCCTCCACGATGGCGACCCCGTCGGATCAGCAGCCCGGTGCCGATGCGGTGGGCATGGACAGCGGCATGATCTCGCGTATTTTTGGCGCATTTGGTTTTGTAGCGCTTATTCTGGCTTTGGTGGAAGTGGCCCGCTGCGATCGCCGGCTTTTGTCCACAATTGATCTGACAGCGGTCGATTCAGCGCTCACCAATTCGAATCGTTTTGAGGCTCTCCAGAAAGCCAACGAGGGCCTGCCGTATCTGCAGATTGCAGCCAAGCAGATCTCCGATCTTGGCAAACAGCTGCTTGCGGCAATCAAGCGGCTGGGTGAATCAGCAGCCTCGGTCTCGGGGCCGCAGGACAGTTCGCAGCAGGACCCCGGAATGAAAGCGCTCATGGATACGCAGTTCCGATCGCGGGAGATCCAGCGTTCTTTTGCGGTCTTAAAAGAGCAAAGTATTCGGCTATCCCTTGCACTTTCGCAAGCCAATCTTGAGCCGGTGATGACCGAGACCAGCGATAAATTGGTGGATAGCATTGAACACGCCGATGCGCTGGTTCGCTCGATGCAACAAGATCTGGATGGGACCTTGGCCCAGCTCATGTCGACCGAGCAAGATGAGCTTGTGCGCAATCACGCCATGCTCTTAAAGCGCGACACCGAGTCCCTGCTCGTGGTGGCCGGCCAGTGGACGCGTCAATTTGATCGGCTCAATGAGGCCTTGGCTGATTTAGATCGATTATTGGATGTGGCCTCCAGCACCTCCGCCCGCCGTCCCGGCGAGGTACTTGAAGAGCTCGGCGATCGACGGGAGCCTTCGTGAACGATCTTCTTGGTCTTTTTCTAGCGGATTTAAACCGCGCCATGGAGGGCTTAACCCAGAGTCTGGATCTGGGCCCCGATGGCATGACGCAGGCCTCGCTGCACGCACGCGATCTCTCCGACGCATTGCAAAGCGTTAATCTTCCGCGGCACGCGGAGATCGCGTTGGTGGTCTCTCGGCACTTGGCCGCCGGACGGCCTGGCATGGAACCCTCGACGCGCGAGCTGATTACACTGGTCAAAGAGGCCATCGATGCTCTTAATAGCGAGCCAGCAGAGGGCGAGGCGCAGGCATTTCCGAATCAGGATCAGGCGATCTCGAATCTGGCCCGCACGGTTTCCGTGTTTGGCGAGCAGCCCGCTGATTTCAGCTCGCTTGCGTTTCAGGCAACGCGAGACTCTTCGCGCTTGGAGCCTGGACGAGACGAGCATTCGGCCGATCAATCCAGCTCTGACTCCCAGTCTTCTGAGGGCGTGATTGATTTGGAGGAAGTCACGGGCCTGATGTACTTCTCGGGCAAAGAGTCAGAGTCGCCGATGGCGAGGATTCCACTTTCTACGGAATTGGCGGGCCCGGATGCGATTCATGTGCCCAAGATGACGCTTCATGATCGGCTGTATGCCTTAAAGACCATTCAGGCGCTGGATCATGAAATCAGTAAGGCGGCAACGCCTGAGCTTGCGCATCAGGCGAGACTGCGGCTTGCCGATCATGCCAATTGGATGACTGCGCTGGCGCAGGAGCCGCTTCAGCGTCGCTTAATTGGCATGGCGCGCACCATTGAGCTTGCGGGTGTGCGGGCCGACACCGATGTCATCGATTACCTTATCTCAGCAATGAGTGTGTTGCCACAGCCGGCGGCGGTGAAGGGCTCTTGTCAGCATCAGACGTTATTTGTGGATTTGGCCGAGTTGCATGCAGGGGCCGATAGTCTGGAGAAAGCCAGCAAGATTGTGCAGATTCTTGCTGGCCGTATTGAAGAGACTGCCGAGGGCCTGCGACTCATCCTTCCTTCAAGCTTAAGTCGACTGAGGGCGGTGCCGTTTGTGCGCAACGGACTCACTTATGCGGTCAGCTGGGCCCAGTTTATTCGTGCGGAGACCGTCAAGGGCGCGGAGTCCGGCCCCGATGATCTGCTTGGCTCGACTCAGGGCGCGCGGCTATGCCTGCGACTGAGATCGGGTGTCGATGAGGTTGCCCTATACGCCGATGAAGTCCGGCCTTTTGAAGTCATGAACGCCTTTTTGCTTCCCCCGGCTGTTGAGGCGCCGGAGTGGGTGGCGGGTGTTTTGGTCGGAGCGCTGTCCGAGCCGGTGATATGGGTAGTCCCGGCAAGTTCTTAATTTATTTGGTCATCGGGCTAGCTGGCCTGATGCTATTGAGCCAAATTGCCCAGGCCCAGCGGGCCCTGGAAGCTTCGCGTTATGAGCAAGGTGCCGGATCGGCCACCGCCGCCGAGGAAGACCTTCCCCCCGAGATCGTGGAGCGCATCATCAAAATGGTCCGGGGCCATCCCAGCCTGACGGGCTTAAAGGTCGAGGTCCGGGTCGGCAGGACACGTCAGCGCCTGGCCGACTGCCCGACAGCCCCTGAGCTGGCCTTTGCCGCCCCCAAGGCCAGACCCTGGGGCAGTTTTAGCGTGGTAGTTCGATGCGCAAAGCCCTTCTTCGGCCTGACCGTTTCGGTGCAGACTCGGGTCTTTGGGCCCCAAGTGGTGGCTAAGCGCTACTTAGCCCAAGGAACCCGGCTTAAGGCCGAGGACCTGGAGGCCGTTTCTACTGATATCACCCGCACCCCGGCCGACCTGGCCCGCTCCGTCGAGGAGGTCCAGGGCAAGATCCTCAGCCAGCCGCTGGCCCAGGGGGCTGCCGTGGCCCTAAACATTCTTCGTGAGCCATCCGTAATCAAGGTAGGAGAAGGGGTCCGAGTCCAGATTCAGGGCAAGGGCTTTCAGGCCAGTGGCGAGGGCGTAGCTGTTACTGCCGGAACGATTGGCGATAGTATTCGGGTGCGGATGCCCGATGGCCAGCAGGTGTCTGGCCGGGTGATTCGTCCCGGAGTGGTCGAGGTAGTAATCAACTAGCCCAGTCGGCTAGAGCTGTGAATTGGGGTAACAGGAAGGTTGGCTATGAAGATTGATCCGTCAAAGATCGTCGATACTAGGGTAGATCAAAACCGTCGGACTCAGGCTGAGTCGGCGCAGTCGATGTCGACCCCTACAGCCAGTGCGAATCCTGCTGCGGCGGGCGCCAAGGCGGCCTCTCCCGCGGCATCCCTCGATATCAATATGGCGGCAGCCCTTGCGAATGCCAAAAGCGTTGATAAAACAACTGACATCAAATTACTCGACGAGATCCGTTCCAAAGTAGCGGCAGGTGAGTTTGAAATCGATTACGACCGTGTGGCCGAGTCGATTCTGAACGATGCCATTGCCTCCTCGATGCGCCGAGCCCGGTAATTGTCAGCCCCAGAGGTAGCAAGCGTCATTGAGCAGATGGCCTCATCTGTGGGGGCGCTGCGTGCGGTGCTGGAGGCGGAGCGTGTCGACGAATACCCCTCTGCAATTGATGCCGCCCAAAGGGCACTTGATGCGATTGCCGGCTATCCCGGGGGCATCGACAGCCTGCGGTCTGCGCTGGATCGCTCTGCAGAGCAGGAAAAACTCAGGCTTCGTGAGCTGATCACCAAGGCATCCATTGACCATAAGGTCAATGGCGAACTGATTCGGATTGCGATGCAGAAAAATGCCGCCCTTCAGGCGACGGTGGCACAGCAGTCGGCCGAGGCGACTTATTCCGATCGTGGCCACGTGCCCAGCGTGCTGGGCAGTCTGTTATCGCGCAAGGTTTAGCCGCAAAGCGACACGGCCAGCGAATGGCCGGTTTATTTACGGCTGAAGGCTACTATCGGAGCCCAAGTGGGCTCGGATACGGACCATGGCCTGGGTATGGATTTGGCTGATGCGTCCTGGGGTGAGGTCCATCACGTAAGCGACTTCGCGAAAACTTAAGTCTTCCTGATAGTGCAGCGCCACCACCATGCGCTCTTTTTCCGGCAGATCTTTGATCACGCCAGCCAGCTGTTTCGCGAGTTGCTTAAATGAGGTGATCTGCGAGGGATCTGCGCCTTCTGCAATCGGCAGTAAATGCTCGGGTACATCATCAATGGCTGTCATGCCCACTGCGGTATCCAGAGTCTCGTGATACTGCTCGATAGAAATCTCGCAGGCATCAGCGATTTCTTGCTCGGTCGGCGATCGGCCCAGCTCCTGCTCGAGCCGCCGTACCGCTTTTTCTAAATCAGAGAGTTTGTCGCGTTGATTACGCGGCAAGATATCGTTTTCACGGCAGCTGTCGTAGATCGCCCCGGTGATGCGGAATCGCGCGTAGGCCTCAAAGTTCAGTCCAGGGCGGGGCTCGTAACGCTTAACAGCATCCAGTAGCCCCATCATGCCTTCTTGAATCAAATCATCAAGATCAACATTGGGCGGCAGCCTTGAGGCAATCTGAAAGGCCAGCTTACGCACAAGGGGCGCATATTGGGTGACCGACTCCGCAGGATCAAGGGCGGTCGATTGGGCGTAGGCGTTTTTTCGGGCAGACATTAGGTCAGCTGGAGCGTTGTGCCCGCGAGTTTCGCATACAAGGTTGCGGGCAGGATCAATCCCGCTGGCTGCTGGGTTTTTTTGGTCGAATTTGGAACTGTCACTGCCGCAATCCAGCCCATTGACTCTAAAGGCTGCTCCATCAGCGATTGCGAGGCCTGTTGAAGCCGATCGAAGGCCTCTTGTCCAGCTGATTCGGCATCACCACCGATGATCAGCACTGGAATTTTCGCGCCATCGGTGCGGTACGAAATGCTGCGAATGAATTCCAAGGCATGGATCATGCTGGCTTCTTCGGGGGCGCAGACCACGAGATGCTGAATGTCATGGGCATAGGCCCGAAGCACGCCTTCCACCGGATTTTTGGTTGCCAGCAAAATCAGATCCAGCTCGATTTTGGCTTTCACAATTCGTTCGATGAGCGAGGGATGGCGAAGCTTATGCTTCATGTACGAGCGCTCCATGCGCAGGCCTGTGGCGTACCAGAGGTTCTCTTCGGCTTTACAGATCGCTTTCTCTAGAGGGATATCGTTTTCCAAGACCTGGGCGATGTCATAGCGCACGGGATACGCCAGCCCATGAATATCGCGCCGCTCTTGCAGAGGGATTTCATCAATCAGCAGCACCCGCTGGCCCTGCTGCCGAAGTGCGTGGGCAGTACCCAGTGTCATGGTGCTGGCGGTATCGGCATCCAGGGCGCACGACATGCACACTACCCGCGGCGCGCGGTCTCCAAACATCGAACGCAGGCCCTCGGCCTGGTCTGTTTTGATTTCAGCGGGCTGATCTAGCTTGGTGTCTTCGACCATTGCGCAAGATTGTCAGCAAGCACAGCCGGGATCTGCTCTGAGGAGATGCCCGATTCTTCTGAAAGGGTGCGCGGATGCATGGCGCGGTGGGCTAGATACTGTGGATTTGGCGGATTGAGGTCCTCGGGCACACGCTGGCCGTTGGAGATAAAAAGTAGCGGCAGCTCGTAGCGAATCAAGCAGTCCAGAATTGGCGCCACCAAGGCGGCCTCATCGGTCTTGGTGACAATCACCGACTTGATTCGCTCTGTCGAGTCGGCACGGTTGTGCAGCATGATCACGTCTTCTTGGGTACGCAGATCGGTGGTGGCGCTCATCACGAGAATTCGGTGTGAGTTTCCAGAGCCCTTGGCCAGCAGCTGGGTCTGATCGACCATCAGGGTATCGCGCTGGCCTACACCGGCGGTATCTAAAAGCACAATCTTGCGCTTGGATGCCTCTTTGAGTTTTGCGGCAAGATCATCGCTGTCGCGCACCGAGACCACGGGCAGGCCAAGAATTTTTGCAAAGACTTTGAGCTGCTCCTGGGCGCCAATACGATAGGTGTCTGTGGTGAGTAGCGCTACCTGATTGCGGCCATAGCGCAGCACGCAGCGGGCTGCGACTTTGGCCACTGAGGTGGTCTTGCCCACGCCAGTAGGCCCAATGAAGGTAAAGATGCCGCCCTCATCGAATACATCGATGGGATCCTGTACCTTGATGAGTGCTTCCAAAATATCGCTGACGCGTTTTAGAAGTGTTGCGGTATCGCCGTCTTTGGGGATGGCCTGCACGATATCGGCGCAAAGTTTTGGTGAAAATCCGGCGTTGATCAGTGTTTTCACCACATCGGCATGGGCCGGCGCGTTTTGCTGAAGATTGCTCCAGAAATTACTGGCGAGGTGGGACTGCAGCAGGTTTTTCACC
>JBILVT010000141.1:0-3631 GCA_044370275.1 Burkholderiaceae bacterium
GTGCGACTGGCAGCTCCCAATGCGCGGACCGGTCGAGCTGGACTCAACGGTATCGGTGCACTTTGAAGAGGAGGGTGTGGTGTTGAGTCTTGAGCTGCGGGAGATCGCCCAGCAGCGCAAAGCAGACCGCGAAGTTCATCAGGCCGATCTGACGCACGCCAACAAAGAGCTTCTGCGCAATCTCGCCCATGAAATTAAGAATCCACTCGGCGGGGTACGCGGCGCAGCCCAGCTGCTGGATCGTGAGCTGCCGAGCGCAGAGCTGCGCGAATATACCCAGGTCATCATCAAAGAAGCGGATCGTTTGCAGGGTCTCGTAGATCAGATGCTCGCCCCGCACCGCCGTCTGCGGGTGATGGAGTCGGTCAATATCCACGAGGTCTGCGAGCGTGTGCGTAGCCTGATGCTGGCTGAGTTCCCCTCCCGCCTCGTGATCAAACGGGACTACGACATCAGTATTCCGGATATACGTGGCGATCGTGAGCAGCTGATTCAGGTGGTCTTAAATGTGGTGCGTAATGCCGCAGAGGCCCTGGCAGGCGAAGGCGAGATTGTGTTGTGCTCACGCATCGCAAGGCAGGTCACGATTTCGAAGAAGCGCTGCCGACTGGCGCTGGATCTGCATGTCATTGATAACGGCCCTGGTATTCCAGAGGAACTGCGCGAGCGAGTCTTTTACCCGCTGGTCTCGGGCCGGCCGCAAGGCCATGGCCTCGGGCTCACGCTGGCCCAAAGTTATGTGCATCAGCACGGCGGACTGATTGATGTCGAAAGCCGGCCGGGCCGCACTGATTTTCTGATTCGAATTCCGATCGCGTCCGAGGGAGTCACTTCATGAAGCCGGTCTGGATTGTTGATGATGATCAGTCAATTCGTTGGGTGCTGGAAAAGGCGCTCAGCAAACAACAGGTGCCGTGCCGTGTATTTCCGGACGCCCAGTCGGCGATACTTGCCTTAAATAGCGACCGTCCGCAGGTGTTGGTGTCAGATATTCGTATGCCAGGGGATTCGGGCCTTGATCTGCTTGAGCAAGTCAAGCAGCGTTGTCCTGAGATTCCGGTCATTGTCATGACCGCATATTCCGATTTGGATAGCGCGGTTTCAGCGTTTCAAGGGGGTGCCTTCGAATACCTGCCCAAGCCGTTCGATGTGGATGCAGCGGTATCCTTGATTCGACGGGCCTGCTCAGATGATTCCGAAATTGCGGGTGCATCGGGTGGGGCGGTCATTGAGGCTGTTCCGGAGCTATTGGGCCAGGCCCCGGTCATGCAGGATGTATTTCGAGCGATCGGCCGGCTGAGTCAGTCCAGCGCAACAGTGTTGATCACGGGCGAATCGGGAACCGGTAAAGAATTGGTCGCGCGCGCCCTGCATCGTCATAGCCCGCGCGCCAAGATGGCCTTTGTTGCCCTAAATACCGCAGCGATTCCACGCGATCTTTTGGAGTCGGAATTATTTGGCCATGAGCGTGGCTCATTTACTGGCGCTCAGAGCACGCGGCGGGGCCGCTTCGAGCAGGCCGAAGGCGGGACATTATTTTTAGATGAAATCGGTGATATGCCGCTGGATCTGCAGACGCGACTGTTGCGGGTCCTCTCCGATGGTCACTATTACCGTGTCGGTGGCCATTCTCCGCTGAGAGCTGATGTGCGGGTGATTGCGGCAACCCACCAAGATCTTGAGGCCCGCGTTCGGGCAGGCCAGTTCCGAGAGGATCTGTTTCATCGTTTAAATGTAATTCGCTTGCGGCTGCCGCCCCTGCGTGAACGACGCGAGGACATTCCGCTGCTGGTCCGACACTTCCTGCAAAAAAGCGCGCAGGATCTTAAGGTCGAGACCAAGCAGCTCTCACCTCAGGCCATGTCAGCGGTGAGTCTAGTGGCCCTTCCTGGCAATGTCCGTCAGCTCGAGAACCTCTGTCATTGGATCACTGTCATGGCGCCGAGTCAGCTGGTGCGTGCTGAGGATTTGCCCGAGGAAGTCCGCCAGTCTCAGGAAGGCTCAGGTGATGGGCGGGCAGAAGATGCTGAACCGGCCTTGGCTGCACGCGTGGCCAATGCTGAGTCGGCTGTGAAAGGCGAGATCGGTATGCCGGCCTGGCAAGAGCTATTGCGACAAGAGGTTGCAAGGGCGTTAGCGGCCAACGCACCCGCGCCACAGGACGGCCGCATGCATGGCTGGGCGAAGGAATTCGAGGCCGCAGTGCTCGGCGTAGCGCTCAAGCACACTCGCGGCCGGCGCATCGAGGCTGCCCAGCTGTTGGGCATCGGACGCAACACCATGACTCGCAAGATTGCTGAATTGAATTTAGAGGGTGGCGACTAGTTAACGCACCACTTGGGTCCGGTCCGATTACAGGCGAACATCAGCCCACACCGGCGCGTGATCCGAGGGCTTCTCCAGCTTGCGTGGACCGGGATCAATGCCGCTGGCCGTGCAGGTAGCAGCGAGTTCGGCAGAAAGCAGAATCAAATCAATGCGCAGCCCGCGGTTGCGTCGAAATGCTGCCTCGCGATAATCCCACCAGGAATATTGGCCCGCCGGCTGCTCGTGCAGACGATAAGCATCTTGTAGGCCAAGTTTGAGGAGTTCTTTCAGGTGTTGACGTTCTGCTGTCGAGCAGAGAATCTTCTCGTGCCAGAGTGTCGGGTCATGAACATCCCGGTCATCCGGCGCGATGTTGAAATCACCCACAAAGGCAAGGCGAGGGTAGGTGAGAAGCTCCTGCTTGATCCAGGCTGCGCAAGCGTTTAACCAGCGACGCTTGTAGTCAAATTTCTCTGAGCCCACTTCCGATCCATTCGGAATGTAGCCACAGATCAATCTCACTGCCCCCGGGCCTGCGGTTAAGTGAAGCTCAGCGGCGATTAATCGCGCCTGCTCATCGGGAAAGAGCGGGTTATTGATTTGGATATTACGTGGTGGCTGAAAGTGGGCTGCATCGGCCAGCAGGGCGACACCGTTATAGGTGGGCTGGCCAGCGAATACAATGTGATACCCGGCGGCCTCAATCTCTTTTTTCGGAAATTTGTCGTCAGTAAGCTTGGTCTCTTGCAGTCCCAGCATTGCTGGCCGGGCGGTGGCGAGCCAGTCGAGTAAGTGCGGCAGTCGCACCCGCAGCGAGTTGACGTTCCAGCTGGCAATCTTCATCGTGTTAAATCTTGGGTGAACGGGCGGTCAATATAAAGCTTTACAGGAGGCTCAGAGGCCGAGGCGAGCCTTTGAGTTCAAACCCCGGGAAGATACGCTGATAGACAGCGGGCATGGTTCCCTGCAAATGCAAGATTAGATCATCCAAAATTGCGTCCCATTTCACTGAGCTCCGCATACCGTAAACATGCTTACGAATACTTTTGTAAATAATAAGACCGTGTAAATCGAGTAATAAGTTGATTTCATGAGCCGTAATTTCGTGGAGTGTCGTGTCAGGGGCTCGATAATGCCTGCGAAGACGAGCGGCGAGCGGCACCAAAATCTCTTCAGTAAGTTTTGTGACTGATCGTTTTCCAAATCCATAGCCCGCCAGCTCCGCGAACATAAAGAGTCGAACCCACTCACGAGTTAGCAGCAATTGGTTATATTCGGAGTAAAAGCGCCTTAAGCGGGCCTCGATTGATAGCGATTCGTTTAG
>JBILVT010000053.1:0-12774 GCA_044370275.1 Burkholderiaceae bacterium
TCTCGGCGCGCAGCCCAGGGCCCTAGCATTAATTGCGCCACCGCCACCATCGCCCGGCGATCCACCGCCAAGAAAACGTTCCTGGGCCCGCTATCTCTCGCAGCATGCCGATGCCAGCCGCACCAAAGAGGGAAAAGAGTTTCTCGCCCGACACCGAGAGGTCTTTCAGTCAGTGGCCAATGACTCCGGTGTGCCGGCGCACATCATTGCTGCCATTATTGGTGTCGAAACCAAATATGGCAGCTTCACCGGCCGATTCCCTGCCGTGGAGACCTTGGCGACACTAGGCTTTGATTCGCCACGTCGGTCTGAATTCTTCTTACGCGAACTCGAAACACTTTTGGTTTTGGGCCGCCAGGGCATCGTGAATCTGAAAGAAGTCCGTGGCTCATTTGCCGGCGCCTTGGGCCTGCCGCAATTTATGCCCAGCAGCTGGCAGAAATTCGCAGTGAGCTACAAAAATCGTGGCCGGCCTGATCTCATCAATAGCCCAGCAGATGCTATCGCCTCGGTCGGAAACTTTCTGAAAATGCATGGCTGGAAAAGCGGCGAGGCCAGCCACAGCGTGGCCCAAGTCACTGAGGGCGCCGATGCGAAGCGATTCGTTGCCCCACAGCTTGAACCGGTGCATACGGTCGCCGAAATCGAGAGCGCGGGCATCCGCCAGTCCAATGCCCGGCTTTCCGCAGAGTTAAAAGCAAGTCTTATTGATCTGCCCGAAGAAGATGACTCAGTGGGCTACTGGTTTGCCGCCCATAATTTTTTTGTGATTACCCAATACAACCGCAGCTTTATGTATGCGGCAGCAGTGCTGACCCTCTCCGAATCGCTCGCAGCACCAACGTGACACCGGTAACACCCAAGCGCCGCAGACTAATCGGCCTTATTTTTTCTGCGCTACTGATTGCAGGCCTGCCGGCCTGCCAGAAGACTGGCGGACCCCAGTTACCAGCCGGCCCTTATTCAGTAGCCGAGGTGTTTGATGGCGATTCTTTTAATCTGCAAGCCAAGGACGGGCAAATTGTTCGGGTGCGAATCGCAGGAATTGATGCCCCAGAAAAAACCCAGCCCTATTCCAACAAAGTCAAAGAATCATTAGTGGATCTGCTGCAGTCCGGTCCGATTGGTCTTCAGCCCGTGAAGGTGGATGCCTATGATCGCTGGGTTGCCAATGTCAGTATTGGCGATCGTGATCTCGGACTCGCACAGATCCAACGTGGCTATGCCTGGTATTTCGTACGCTATAAAAAAGACATCAGCGAAACCCAGCAGCAACGCTATGCCGAGGCCGAACGTGGCGCCCGCGATGCACGGCTTGGCCTATGGGCTGGAATTGAGGCCTCGGTTCGCAATCCCGCCCTAATGCCTGAGCCGCCATGGAAGTTTCGCGAACGCACGCGAAAAGAGAAGTAATGGCCCAGCAGCCTGCGATATCCAATCAAAAGCGCACAGGCAAATCGAGAAAAGCGTTATTTCGTTCGCTGCCGAAGGGCCTCATAGCAGCAGACACCGGCCGCCACTGAGACATTTAAGCTTTCCACTGAGCCCATCATGGGCAGCCGCACCAGCAGGTCACAACGCTCGCGTGTCAGGCGGCGCATGCCCTCGCCTTCTGCACCGCAGACCAGGGCAATTCGACCGGTGAGGTCGGTTGCGTAGAGTGACTTCTCCGCGGTCTCGGCCAAGCCAATGACCTGATAACCCGCCTGCTGAATTTCATCAATCGCGCGCGAGAGATTGGTGACCTGCAGATAGGGCAGATGATCTGCGGCGCCAGCCGACACACGGGCTGCCACATCGTTTAAAGGCGCCGACTTGTCTCGGGGTGCAATGACCGCCGCAACACCAGCTGCATCGGCAGTACGCATGATGGCACCCAGATTGTGAGGGTCCGTCACACCATCTAAAAGCAGCAGCCACTGCCGGGCGGGCTCAAAGGCCTCGACCTGAACCAGCAAATCCGAAAGGCTATCGGGCTGCTCACGCGCCGAGGCAAGCGCAAGAACGCCCTGGTGGCGCTGGCCTTTTGCAAGACGATCCATGGCAAGAGCGGAATCGGAAATCGCTTTCACACCGGCCTGCTCGGCCTGTTTTAGCAGTGCGTTTATCCGGGCATCGCGGCGCTGTCCATCAAAAATAATACGAGAAATGGTCTCGGGTGCAGTCCGCAGCCGCGCGCGCACCGCATGAAATCCCAATAAACAAATCTCTTTGGTATCGCGGCCCATCAGCGTGTGCTCTTGCCGCGACGCGACTTACGCGCGCTGCCCGCACGGCCTGCCGGCTGACGCGCGGTCTTTGCACTGCGGCCGACCTTGGTTTTTTCTGAAACCGCTGGCTTTTCTTTTTGCTTGGCAGATTTTTTAGATCGCTTGTCTTTGTGTGTTTTTTCTGTCTGAGCGAGGGCCTTCTTATCACGATGTTTTTTCGATGACTTCTTATGTGAAGACGGCCCGGTGGCCAAGGCCTCGGCGAGCCAGGGCGGCATCTCTGAGCCCGACTCTTCCTCCTGCGGCAGGGCATAAAAATCCTGCTCGCGCTCCGCGGGTCGGCTTGCCCGGGTTGCCCGGATCATGCTGGGCACGAGCTGAAACTCAATCCGCCGGGCATCTAAATCCACGCGGGCCACCTGCACAACCAGACTGTCGTAGAGCCGAAAGCGGCGGCCAGTGCGCTCTCCGCGTAACTCATGCAAGACTTCGTTGTGCTGGAAATACTCAGCACCGAGCTCTGAGACATGAATCATGCCCTCAACATACAAAGCATCTAGCGTGATAAACAATCCAAAAGGCGCAATGCCCGTCACGGTGCCCCGCAGCTGCTCGCCAATCCGTGATTTCATGTACTGGCACTTCAGCCAGGCCTCGACATCACGTGAGGCCTCATCTGCCCGACGCTCCGCACCTGAGCAGTGGTCCCCGATATTGCGCCAGCGGTGCATGGGATCATCAAGCCCCGTATCGCCATAAGGCGGCAGGTAATGGCCTTTGTTATTAATAATTGTTTTGATCACCCGATGTACTAACAAATCCGGATAGCGACGAATCGGTGAGGTGAAATGGGCATAGGCCTCATATGACAGTCCAAAATGGCCGACGTTTTCCGGGGTGTAGATGGCCTGCTGCATGCTGCGCAAAAGCAGTGTCTGAATAAGCCGAGAGTCGGGCCGGGCCCGGATCTCCTTGGCAAGCCGGGCGTAGTCCCCCGGTGCGGGCTCGTCGCCGCCTTCAAGCTTTAGGCCCTGAACTTTTAAAAACTCACGCAGCGCACGCAGCCGCTCGGGCGTGGGGCCTTCGTGTACCCGATAAAGCCCATGACGCTTGGCGCGCTTCAGAATATCTGCAGCACAGGTATTAGCAGCCAACATGCACTCTTCAATTAATCGATGGGCATCGTTGCGCACACGCGGCATAATTTTTTCGATTCGGCCATTGGCATCAAACTGCATGTATGTCTCAACCGAATCAAAATCAATCGCGCCACGGGCCTCACGCGCAGCGAGCAACACACGAAACACTTCTTCGAGATGGCCAAGGGTCTGGGCCAGCGGGCCGAGATGGCGAGCATCTTCAGAAAGCGGATCGCACATCGCCGCCCAAGCCCGGGTGTAGGTCAGCCGCTGAGCCGAGCAAATGACGGCGTCATAGAACTGATAGGCCCTGACTTCGCCTGCGGTAGTCACCACCATATCGCAGACCAAAGCCAGCCGATCAACATGCGGATTTAAAGAGCACAGGCCATTGGAGAGTTTCTCCGGCAGCATCGGCAGCACACGACGCGGAAAATAAACCGACGTGCTGCGCGAGTAAGCATCGCGATCTAGAGCATCACCGCTTTGGACATAGTGGCTGACATCGGCAATGGCCACCAGCAGCCGCCAGCCCTTGCCCGCAACTGGCTCGCAATAGACGGCGTCATCAAAGTCGCGGGCATCTTCGCCATCAATGGTCATGAAGGGCACATCGCGCAGATCGACACGATCTTTGAGATCTTTTGGCCGCACCTCATCGGGGAGTTTTTTGGCAAGGGCCTGGGACTCATCGGAAAATTCGTGTGGCACATCGAACTTGCGAACCGCAATCTCGACCTCCATACCCGGGTCATCGACACCACCTAAGACCTCCACCACACGGCCCACAGGCGGTGTGTAACGTGTGGGTGGATCAATAATTTCAATAGAGACCACCTGTCCGGGCTCAGCGCCCATCGTATCGACGGGGGCAACAATCACATCGTGCTTAATGCGCTGATCCTCGGGCACGACCAACAAAATGCCCCGCTCGTTGACAAGCCGCCCCACCAGATTGCGATTGGCGTGCTCCACTACCTCGAGGATGACGGCCTCAGGCCGGCCCCGTCGATCAGTGCCCACGACCCGGGCGCTGACCCGATCACCGTGCATGGCTTTGAGCATCTCTTTCGGCGAGATAAAGACATCGTCGCCGCCCGCATCGGGCCGCACGAATCCGAATCCATCGCGATGGCCGATCAGCCGGCCATAAAAGCTGGTCTGTGAAGTTGCAGATGCAGTACGGTTTGACAATTATGTGATTCCGGCTAAAGTACGCGCCTGCCTTGCCCAGATGGCGGAATTGGTAGACGCACTAGGTTCAGGTCCTAGCGGTGGCAACACTGTGGAGGTTCGAGTCCTCTTCTGGGCACCACATCTCTCTCCCGATCGCAGTCGACTCCCGCAAGTGTTGCACAAATCGCTTCCCCTATGACAACACCCGCCCGAGTACTCGCTTTTGATGTCTTTGGCACCGTCGTGGACTGGCACGACTCGATCGCGCGGGAAGTCGACCGACTAAAGCTTGCAGTCGATGGCGATGCGTTTGCCAACGCCTGGCGGGCGGGCTATCAGCCCGCAATGGCTGAAGTCCGAAGGGGCCAGAAATCCTGGACCAAAATCGACGTGCTGCACCGAATGATTCTGGATCGCATTCTTGGTGAATTCGGACTCAATCACTTAAGCGAGGAAACTCGGCAGGATCTCAATCGCGTCTGGCATCGCCTTACGCCCTGGCCCGACACGGTGCCGGGGCTGCTGCGGCTCAAACAACGCTTCACGATCGTCACGCTCTCGAATGGCAACCTGGGTCTTTTGTCCAATATGGCAAAAGCTGCGGGCCTGCCGTGGGATCTAATTCTTTCCGCAGAAGTGTTTCGTCATTACAAGCCGGATCCCGAGACTTATCTCGGGGTGGCCGATGTTTTTGATCTTGCACCCCAAGAGGTCATGCTGGTGGCTGCCCACACTGATGACCTTCAGGCCGCACAGCGATGTGGACTGAAGACCGCTTACATTCACCGGCCTACAGAGTTTGGTGCCAAGAATCCTAAGCCTATGCCCGATGTCAGCGAATTTGATTACAGCGCAGACAGCTTTACGGGCCTCGCAGCAGCGCTGGGCTGCTAATTTATTGAAACGGGTGATCCAGAAGAATAGTGTCTTCGCGATCAGCGCCGGTGGATACCATGGCAATCGGCGCGCCCACGACTTCAGACAGCCGCTTTAAATAGCGCTGCGCGTTCTCCGGAAGATTTGCCCACTTGCGTACGCCCTGAGTGGTCTCCGACCATCCGGGCATTGTTTCGTAAATCGGCTGGCACTGGGCAACCGCATCCGCACCAAACGGCAGTACATCGATATGGCCCTGCGGCGTGTTGTAGCCAACACAGAGTTTGACTTCTTCCATACCATCCATGACATCGAGCTTGGTGATGCACAGGCCTGTTACACCATTGATCTGCATAGCCCGGCGTAAGGCCGCAGCATCAAACCAGCCGCAACGGCGCGGCCGGCCGGTGACTGAGCCAAACTCATTGCCGCGCTTTGCAAGCAGCTGTCCGATCTCGTTGGTCTGCTCGGTCGGAAACGGGCCGCTGCCAACCCGGGTTGTATAAGCCTTGGTAATCCCCAGCACATAGTGCAGCTGCGCGGGTCCAACACCGGCACCCGCCCCCGCCGCACCAGCGACACAGTTGCTGCTGGTGACATAGGGATAGGTGCCGTGATCAATATCCAATAGCGACCCCTGGGCACCCTCGAAAAGAAGATTCTCAGCTCGTTGTCCGGCCTCATAGAGCAGCTGCGGCACATCAGCGGCCATCTTCAATAGGCGCGGCGCCATCAACATGAGGTCGTTATAGACCTGATCGACCGCAATCGGCTGGGCCTTCAGATGATGCTCCAACACAAAGTTATGCAGACTCAGGGCCTCAGTGAGTTTGGCGCGCAGCACATCGGGCTGGCGAAGATCCAGCAGCCGAATCGCGCGGCGTGCGACTTTATCTTCATATGCGGGGCCAATACCGCGGCCGGTGGTGCCGATCTTGGCATCACCGCGGGCTGCCTCACGGGCCTGATCCAGGGCCACGTGATACGGCAGGATGAGCGGGCAGGCGAAACTGATTTTAAGACGCGACTCCACATCAATCTGATTGGCCTGCAGTTCATCAATTTCACCCAAAAGGGCAGAAGGCGAAAGCACGACACCGTTGCCGATGTAGCAGGTAACGCCAGGATGCAAAATGCCAGAGGGAATGAGACGAAGAATTGTTTTCTTACCGTTTACCACCAGGGTATGGCCCGCGTTGTGACCGCCTTGAAATCGGACCACACCACTGACTTGCTCGGTGAGCCAATCGACAATCTTGCCTTTGCCTTCATCGCCCCACTGGGTGCCGATGACGACCACATTCTTGCCTTGGCCCGCGGGTCGACCCGCAGCTTTTCCTGCCGACATGCGTCACTCCTGTGATTGATTTAAGCGACGATCCAGCGACCGGATTGAAAAACAAGCCGTTGACCCGCCCACGACCCGAATTCTGCATCAGGAAGTCGGACGACCGCTCTACCCTCGCGACGCAAAGCAGCAATTGCCTGCCGCAGGCCCGCATCGTCTTGCCAGGGCGCTGCGATTGCGGCCTCCACCGGCTCCGTATCGAAATTGGTGATCTCCAGTAACTCACGAAGCTCAAGACTAAACCCGGTCGCTGCGCGGGCGCGTCCGAAGACTCTGCCCGCACCATCGTAGCGGCCACCACGCACGACTGCATTGGGCAGGCCCTCGCAATAAATCGAGAACATCACACCATTGTGATAACGATAGCCACGCAGATCTGCTAAATCCACAGTCAATACACACTGCGGATGTTCAGTAAACATGGCGGAGTTGGCCACCGACTGCAGCCGATCCAAAGCTTCAATAATTGGCGCAAGCTTTGGCAGACTGCGGCGCGCAGCATCAATCACGTTATCGGCCCCCGATGCTGGTCCGTATAAATCGATCAATGCGGTAAGTGCCTTTGCCGATTCAGCCGATACACCTTTGGTCCACTGGGCGAGCCCCACACGATCCTTAGACTGCAAGGCGGCCAGCACCTCGTTTTCGCAGGCGGCCAGCGCCGTATCCCGATCGCGCAAGGCGAGAAAGATCCCCCTGTGCGAGAGATCGAGCCTGACTTTCTGAATCCCGGCGGCGTCTAAGGATGCCAGTGCAAGCTCCTGGACCTCGAGATCGGCCTCTAAGCCATCGTGACCAAAAAGTTCACAACCCATCTGCACCGGCTCTCGCGATGACAGCAGGCCCGCAGGCTGGGCATGCAGCACCGATCCGGCGTAACAAAGCCGGGTGACACCTTTGTTCTGAATCTGGTGGGCATCTAAACGCGCGGCCTGCGGCGTGATATCGGCCCGCAGGCCAAGGAGACGCCCGCTGGCCTGATCCACCACTTTAAAAGTTCGCAGATCAAGATCGCGGGCCTGATCAATCATGAGTGAATCAAGATGCTCCAGCATCGGCGGCTGCACCAGCGCATAGCCGTAGCTGCGATAAAGATCCAAAAGCCGGCGACGTAGACGCTCAAGCCTTGCCGCCTCGGCAGGCAGAATGTCCGAAATCTGGTCAGGCAGTTGCCAGGCGGGCATGGGCGTGCTGCCGATTACTTATTGGTGTTCGCGCTGCCGGATGGGCCCGGACCACGGGCACCCGATGATCGGAAGTAACGGAAAAAGTCAGACTGTGGATCAGCCACGATGACATCAGACTTATTTTTAAAGCTCTCGCGATAGGCCTGCAGGCTACGATAAAACGACGCAAACTCTGGATTCTGGCCAAACGATGCGGCATAGAGCGCCGTTGAACGGGCATCACCATCACCCATGATGCTCTGGGCGCGACGATAAGCCTGCGCAAGCAACACCTCACGCTGACGATCGGCGTTGGCGCGAATCTTCTCAGACTCTGCACCCCCCGAGGATCGGCGCTCGTTGGCGATCGCTTTGCGTTCGGACTCCATGCGCCGAAATACCGAGTCGCGAATCTCGTCGGCCAAATCCACCCGCTTGATACGGACATCCACCACTTCGACACCGAGCCGCTGCGCATCGGCGTTAACACGCTCCCGAATACCCTTCATGACCTGCTCACGCGAAGCCGAAATCACTTCATTGACCGTGCGCTTGGCAATTTCATTATTTAAGGCATCACGCAGGCTGCGGGAGATCCGATCAGCAGCGCCAGCGGGGCGGCCCGCAACGGACACCCAGTACTCACGCGGATCAATCACGCGCCACTTCACATAGGTATCCACCAGCACGTTTTGCTTTTCACTCGTGATGAAGCGATCAATCTCAGGCGTATCGATCGTGAGAATGCGCTTTTCTACGTAGACTACATTTTGAAAAGGCGGCGGCAATTTAAGATACAAGCCGGGTTTACTGACCACCTCTTTGATCTCTCCGAGCGCAAACACGATCGCGTACTGACGCTGGTCCACGACATAGATGCAGGAGCCAGCCAGAAGCACCGCGATGATGAGGGCGCTGATTGCGGTAAAGAGCTTATTCATCAGCGGGCATCCCTTAAGCGATCACGCAGGCTTGGCCCGGGGCTCGGCACAGCAGGCTGCTGAGCGGGCGTCTCGGGTGTGGCAGCAGAGGCCGGAGCATTCGAGGCGGGCTGCGGCGACTGCGTTGGCCCGCCCGGTGCACCCATCATGCTTGCTGCGGACTGTTGCATCAGGCGATCCAGCGGCAGGTACAGCAGGTTACTGTTGGAGCGCGAATCCACCATGACTTTGCTTACATTGGTGAAGACCTGCTGCATGGCCTCGAGATACATCCTCTCGCGAGTGACCGCAGGTGCTTTGTTGTACTCCACCACAATTTTCCTAAAGCGATCTGCATCACCGGTTGCGGTTGCGATCACACGCTCACGATAGGCCTCAGCCTCCTGAATCAGGCGCTCAGCCGAGCCGCGGGCGCGGGGAATGACGTCATTGGCATAGGCCTGACCTTCGTTTTTCAGTCGCTCTGCATCCTGGCCTGCTTTAATCGCATCACTGAAGGCCGCCTGAACTTCCTCAGGGGGCTGAGCATTTTGAATCGTGACATCCACAATTGATAGGCCGGAGCCGTACCGATCTGCGATCGCCTGAATTGCACTTAAGGCCTCGCGTGCGATGCCCTCTTTGTTTTCATAGAGCACGGTATCACTCATGCTGCGGCCGACAATCTCACGCATCACCGTCTCGGCCGCCTGGGCCACGATGTCATCGGTCGCCACGTTATTGAATAAATAATCTTTTGGATTACCGATGCGATACTGAACGGCAAACTGCAGGTCCACCATGTTTTCATCTTTAGTCAGCATGAGCGAATCACGGCTACGCGAGGTGGCACCGCCGCCGCGAACGCCGACCGTGATCTGCCGAATCTGAGACAAATTCACGATCTCATGCGATTCAAACGGATAAGGCAGCCGCCAATTAAAGCCCGCGTTGGTCGTGGTTCTAAATTCACCGAAACGCAAAACGATTGAAGACTGACCCTCTTGGACGATATAAAAACCGGTTGCCAGCCAGACCAGTACACCACCCAGGGCAACAAAGCCGAACGCCGGCCCGGTTTTCACGTTCGGGGCCTTAAATCCGCCGCCACCGCCACCGCTTCGGCCGCCACCTCCGAAGCCGCCGCCCTGGCGGCCCTTGCCGCCGAACATGCCGCTTAGGCGTCGGTTGAAATCACGCCAGACCTCATCAAGATCAGGCGGCTCTTCAGATCGGGGGCGGTTATCGGGCCTGCGCGGCTCTCGGGATCCGTTATCGGGCGGATCCTGGCGGGGCGGATCGCGATCAGGCTCACTGGAAGAGGGCTTTTGCTCTGAGCCCTGGCCTGAGGCGGACTGACCACCCGAAGGCTGGCCTGAGCCCTGGCCAGAGCCAGACTGGCCCCAGCGGGGATCCCCTAGGGAGAAAAGACGCCGTAACACTGACCCGCCAAACCGTCGCATCGTAGAAATTTAGAGAAGGGATTGAACAGAAGGTTGCAAGAACCCGGCATTATCGCTGAGAGTGCCCGGCCAGGTTTCCGGACTAGGGAAAGCCGGTACATGGGAGCGGACCGCCTCCCGAAGGCCGGCCAGGCCCTCACCGGATGCCGCACTGACCCAAACACGACGAATCCGGTTATCGGGGCCTGCCTCAGAGCGGCTGGCAAGGCCAGCACAGTCGATTTTATTCATGACCTCAATGCGGGGTACGTCGGCGGCACCAACTTCATTTAAGACCAGATCCACCGCCTGGCGGTGGGCATCACGATCCGGATCGGAGGCGTCAATGACATGTAACAGCAAATCGGCCTCGGCCGCTTCATTTAACGTGGACTTAAAGGCCTCAATGAGGCTGTGGGGCAGATCGCGAATAAATCCCACTGTGTCCGAAAGGACCATAAATTCCCCTGGCGCAAGAAACACCCGACGGCTGGTGGTATCCAATGTTGCAAAGAGCTGGTCGGCCGCATAAACACCCGCATGCGTTAGTGCATTAAAAAGTGTGGATTTTCCCGCGTTGGTGTAGCCCACCAGTGAGACTGAATAAGTGCCCTGCCGAGAGCGCTGCCGAAGCCGGTTCTTGCGCTGACGCTCCACTGCCGCAAGCCTTAGCCGCAGCTGTTTCACACGCTGGCCAATCAACCGGCGGTCTGTCTCTAACTGAGTCTCACCGGGGCCGCGCAATCCGATACCGCCGCGCTGCCGCTCTAAGTGGGTCCAGCCACGAACCAGACGGGCCGATAAATAATCCAGCTGTGCGAGCTCCACCTGCAGCTTGCCCTCATGGCTGCGAGCACGCAGCGCAAAGATATCGAGAATGAGCGCCACACGATCGATCACGCGGCGCTTTAAGGCCCGCCCTAAATTTCGCTGCTGACCTGGTGAGAGCGAGTGATCGAACACCACCAGATCGGCCTGGCATTCAGCACAAAGCCGTCCGATTTCCTCGGCCTTACCGGAGCCTACAAAAAGCGCTGGGTCGGGCCGATCTCGGCGGCCCGTGATCTGACCAACAACACGGGCGCCGGCCGAGGCTGCCAGTGCGCAGAGCTCCTGCATATCGGGCTCCGGCCCCCCGTTGAGGGCCAGGGCCACTACCACCGTTCGCGGATGTCTCGAAAAATCAACGTCGCTTGACGTTGAAACGGAACCGAGATCGCTCAGCTCGATTCACCCTCGGCGGTAAAGTTCACCGCACGCGCCGGGACGATCGTGGAGATAGCGTGCTTGTACACCATCTGCGTGACCGTGTTGCGCAAAAGCAAAACATATTGATCAAACGACTCGACATGGCCCTGCAGCTTGATGCCGTTGACCAGATAGACCGAGACCGGGACATGCTCCTTGCGAAGGAGATTTAGAAATGGGTCTTGTAACGCCTGCCCTTTATTTTGTGACATGTTGTGGACTCCATCGGATGAGCAATAACTATACCGATTTCAGCCTACGGAATCACGTATCGGGCTTGTAGGGGTTAGTCGACGTTTTCCACTCAATCCGCAGGGGTGTTCCCTCCAGCCGAAAGACTCTTCGGAAGCGGGATTCTAAGTACCGCTTGTACGCATCGGATACATGCTCCAGCGCATTGCCGTGTACAACGATGATCGGCGGATTCTGGCCACCCTGATGGGCGTATCGCAGCTTGGGCCGAAACCGGCCATGCCGGGGGGGCTGCTGGGCTTCCACGGCCTCGCGCAGTACACGGGTAATTTTCGGTGTGGAAAGCTTCAGTGTCGCCGCCGCATAGGCTGCATCCACAGAGCGCATCAACGCATCAATGCCCGCGCCTTTCATGGCCGAGATGAAATGAAATTTTGCCCAATGCAGAAATTGCAGCTTGCGGGCCATCACACGCTTGACCTCCTCGCGCACGATCACATCGAGGCCATCCCATTTATTAACGGCGACCACCAGAGCCCTGCCCGACTCCATTACAAAGCCCGCAATATGCGCGTCCTGCTCCGACACATCGGCCTGCGCATCCACCATCAGCACTGCGACATTGCACGAGGCGATGGCCTGCAGGGTCTTGATCACCGAGAACTTCTCCACCGCTTCAAAGACCTTGCCCCGGCGTCGCAGTCCTGCGGTGTCGATCAGCTGATAACGCCGGCCCTCGCGCTCAAATGGAATCACAATCGCATCACGTGTCGTGCCCGGCATATCAAAGGCAATCACCCGCTCCTCGCCCACTAATGCATTGATCAACGTGGATTTACCGACATTGGGCCGGCCAACAATTGCCACGCGCAGGCCGCGCTCAGCCACCGAAGCCTCGAGATCTTCATCGGGAACCTCAGGCAGCGCGGCTAAGACCGATTCCATTAGGCCCCCAACACCATCGCCATGGGCAGATGAAATTGCAATCGGATCGCCCAGCCCGAGCTCATAGAACTCTGCAGTGCGGCCTTCGCTGGTGAGGCCCTCGAGTTTATTG
>JBILVT010000004.1:0-37029 GCA_044370275.1 Burkholderiaceae bacterium
GATCGGACCATGATTGAGCTATCGCGTGCCAATCCGGTGTTTGCGCCAGTCATTGAAACCGCATTAACCCGCGTGCAAGGAAAAGAAACAGATGCGCTCCTACTCGTAGAGTTTGCACATGAAGACCCTACGCGTGCCGACCGTGGCTTAGCGGACTTGCAGACGCTGATGGCCGATCTCGGCCTGCCGGGCGCGGTGGTCTGCCTTACCGACCCCCGCGCACAGTCCGCACTCTGGGAGGTCCGCAAAGCAGGACTCAACATCATGATGTCACTAAAGGGCGATGGAAAGCCTGTCTCGTTTATCGAAGACTGCGCCGTGCCACTTGAGCATCTGGCCGATTACACCGCAGCTTTAACGGAGGTCTTTTCCCGCTATGGCACGCAGGGCACCTGGTATGCACATGCCTCAGTGGGCACGTTGCACGTGCGGCCGATTCTGGATATGCGCCGCGATGGCGCCAAGAAGATGCGGGCCATCGCCGAGGAGGCTTCAGCCTTAGTGCGGCGATACAAGGGCGCATTTTCCGGAGAGCATGGCGATGGTCTGGTGCGCAGCGAATGGGTCCAGTGGCAATTTGGCGATCGCATCACGCGTGCTTTTGAGCAAGTAAAAGAAGCGTTTGATCCTGAGCAACGCTTTAATCCTGGCAAGATCGTGCATTGCACACGGATGGATGACATCCGCTTGTTTCGATTCTCCGGCGATTACCAGGTGCAGCCTGTTGCGACCGGCCTGGATTGGACCGCCTGGGATGTACAAAACGATCCCGCGCGCCGCGGTGATCCCGATAGTTTTGGCATTGCCATCTCGGAAGCGGGAAGCGGCGGAGATCCCGCCCGCGGCTTTGCCAAGGCCGTTGAGATGTGTAATAACAATGGCCACTGCAGAAAGTTTGACGCCGGCACCATGTGCCCAAGTTTTCGGGTCACCCGCGATGAGCAGCACTCTGTTCGCGGCCGTGCGAATACACTGCGGCTTGCCCTGAGCGGTCAGCTCGGTGCCGATGCCTGGTCTTCTGCGGCGGTAAGGGATGCCCTGGAACTCTGTGTTGGATGCAAGGGCTGCAAACGTGAGTGCCCCACCGGCGTGGACATGGCCCGCATGAAGATCGAGGCCGCCTATCAATATGGCAAGCGGTCGGGATTTTCGAGAAAAGATCGGCTGATTGCGGGCCTGCCAGCGCTGGCGCGGCGGGTGGCCAAGATGCCATTAGCAGCCGGGCTTTTGAATCTTCGCAACCACAGCGGCATGCTGCGTGTGTTAGGTGAAAAATGGTTCGGTATTGCTGCGGAGCGGACGCTGCCGAAATGGCGGTCGGATACTTTTGCGAAAAATCTCACCGGTGCATTACAGGCCGATCTCACTGATTGTGATGTGGTGCTCTGGGCGGATACGTTTAACAATGCCTATGAGCCCGAGCATCTGCATGCGGCGCTTGCAGTGATGCATCAACTGGGCTTTCGCGTAGCGATCTCGGGGGCGGCGTCTGTAACACCCTTATGCTGCGGCCGGACCCATCTCTCGGTGGGTATGATCGAAGAGGCCCGTGGATTGGCGCAGCAGACATTGGCGGCACTCGCGCCCGCACTTGCGCGTGGTGTCCCGGTAGTGGGCCTCGAGCCCTCGTGCATCCTAGGCATGCGCGATGAATGGCAGGCCTTGGGCCTGGGTCCGCCGGCAAACGCGCTTGCTTCACAGGCGATGCTCTTTGAGGAATGGTGGGTGCAGCATGGCCGGCAGCGATGGGATGTATCTGCCGCCAAGCCGCTGCCAGCGATCTGGGTTCATGGGCACTGCCATCAGAAAGCGATGGGAGCGATGTCTGCCACGATCACCGCCCTTGAGTCCCTAGGGAGTAAGCCGCAGTTGATTGAAAGCAGCTGCTGCGGCATGGCGGGCAGTTTTGGCTATGAGGCTCGGCATTTGCAGATCTCTTTGGCGATGGCTGAGGCCAGCCTTTTGCCGGCGGTCCGCAACATGCCTGAGGATGCCTGGGTTGTCGCTGACGGCTTTTCGTGTCGGCATCAGATTCGTGATGGCGCCCGCCGCAGCGCAAAACATGTTGCCGAAGTGATTGCGCATGCAATTACGTAGTGTTTTAGCGGCTGCATGGGATAATTTCACTTTATAAAAATCAGTACGGGGGAGACTATGGATCCGCAACTCAGGCAGCAGGCGCTCGAATATCACGAGAGCGGTAGTCCAGGGAAAATCTCAGTCACCCCCACCAAGCAGCTGGTCAATCAGCGCGATCTCGCATTGGCTTATTCGCCCGGCGTTGCGGCGGCCTGCGAAGAAATTGTCAAAGATCCCGCCAATGCATTTCGCTACACATCGCGCGGTAATTTAGTCGCTGTGATCACCAATGGCACTGCGGTGCTGGGCCTGGGAGATATTGGCCCGTTGGCGGCCAAACCGGTCATGGAAGGAAAAGGCGTTCTATTTAAAAAGTTTGCTGGCATCGATGTCTTTGATCTTGAGGTCAATGAGACCAACCTCGATCGTCTGGTCGATATTGTTGCCGCTCTTGAGCCGACCTTCGGTGGTGTGAATCTTGAGGACATCAAGGCGCCGGATTGTTTTTATGTCGAGCGCAAGCTGCGCGAGCGGATGAAGATTCCCGTCTTTCACGACGATCAGCATGGAACTGCCATCGTGGTGGGCGCAGCACTGGTCAATGGCCTGACGGTTGTGGGCAAGGACATCAAAAAGGTCAAGCTGGTCGTGTCGGGTGCCGGCGCGGCAGCGCTGGCCTGTTTGGATCTGCTGCTGGATCTGGGCCTACCCAAGGAAAACATTTGGGTCACTGATCTTGCGGGGGTGGTCTATGAGGGCCGCAAAGAGCTAATGGATCCGGAGAAAGATCGTTTCGTGCAGAAAACCGATGCACGTACGCTTGCCGATGTCATTGGGGGTGCTGATGTATTTCTTGGTCTTTCAGCAGCTGGTGTGCTGAAAAAAGATATGGTCGCGAAAATGGCCGCCAAGCCGCTGATCTTCGCGCTGGCCAATCCCGATCCCGAGATTCTTCCTGAAGATGTAAAAGCCGTTCGCGATGATGCGATTGTTGCGACTGGGCGCACCGACTATCCGAATCAGGTGAATAACGTGCTGTGCTTTCCATTTATTTTTCGCGGTGCTTTGGATTCGGGCGCAACCACGATTACCCGTGCGATGGAGCTCGCTGCGGTCCATGCGGTTGCGGAACTCGCGCGTGCTGAACAAAGTGAGGTCGTATCGGCCGCCTATGGCACCGGGTCGCTGTCCTTTGGCCCCGAATACCTTATCCCAAAGCCCTTTGATCCCCGGCTGATTGTGAAGATTGCACCCGCAGTGGCCAAGGCGGCGGCTGAAAGCGGTGTGGCCACACGGCCCATCGCGGATCTTGATGCTTATGTCGATCGACTGCAGGAATTTGTTTACCACTCCGGCAACTTCATGAAGCCGATTTTCGCGGCTGCGAAACGGGCCACAAAAAATCGCATTGTTTATGCTGAGGGTGAGGAAGAGCGTGTGCTGCGCGCTGTTCAAGTGGTAGTGGATGAGGGTCTCGCTCGGCCGATTCTTGTGGGCCGGCCCTCCGTCATGGAAAGCCGAATCGAGCGCTTTGGGCTGCGGATTCGCGCTGATGTGGATTTTGATTTGGTCAATCCCGAATCTGATCGACGCTATCGACAGTATTGGGAGACGTATCACCGTATGACCGAGCGTAAAGGTGTCACGGAGCAGTACGCCAAGCTAGAGATGCGCCGCCGTCATACCCTGATCGGGGCGATGATGATGCATCTCGGTGAAGCTGACGGCATGATCTGTGGCACATTTGGCAGCCACTCCCTGCATCTGTACTACGTCGATCAGGTCTTAGGCCGCAGGCCCGATGTGAGCTGCTACGCGGCGATGAATCTGTTAATCCTGCCCAAGCGTTCGGTAGCGATTGTGGATACCCATGTCAATGCTGACCCGAGCGCCGAGGAACTCGCCGAAATCACGTTGATGGCCGCAGAGGAGATGCGGCGAATAGGAATAACACCGCGGATAGCCCTGTTGTCACATTCAAATTTCGGCAGTAGTACGGTTGCCTCTGCTGCGAAAATGCAGCAGGTGCTGGCGTTGGTTCGCACCCGCGCGCCGGGGATCAATATTGATGGCGAGATGCACGGCGATATCGCCCTGGATTCGGAATTGCGTCGGCACATCATGCCGCGATCAACGCTGGTGGGGGATGCGAATCTCTTGGTTTGCCCGAGTATTGACGCTGCCAACATTTCCTACAACCTGCTGAAGATTGCTGCCGGAAACGGCATTGCAATTGGTCCTGTCTTGCTGGGCTGCAACGCGGCCGCTGCGATTCTGACGTCCTCGGCCACCGTCCGTAGGATTGTGAATATGACAGCGCTGACGGTGCTGGATGCCAATGCCCGCGCGTGACTGAATCCCCTCGCTCACTCTCCGATCTGTTTTGGACCTTCACCCGCATGGCCCTTCAGGGCTTTGGCGGAGTGTTACCTATCGCTGAGCGCATCCTAGTGCATCGCCGGCGGTGGATGACACCGAAGGATTTTGTCGAAACCTTGGCAATCGCCCAGGCCTTGCCCGGCCCAAATATCGTAAACCTGTCATTGATGGTCGGCGATCGATTTTTTGGGGTACGAGGAGCCGCTATGGCGCTGACGGGCATGATGCTGTTTCCCATCGTTTTGGTGCTCGGCCTCACGGTCTTGTATCAGGTTACGGCGGATCTCGAGATCACGCGTCGAATGCTTCTCGGAATGAGTGCAGTTTCGGTGGGCCTGATTGCCGGTATGGGCCTGCGGCTGGCGCGGACCCAGGGACATTTCCGAGCTGGCTGGGTGATTGGGGCAGTGGTCTTTCTGTTGGTGGCGATTCTGCACAAGCCGTTGGGCATGGTGCTGCTTGCCTTCGGTCTTCCTGCGGTGGTCTTTCGTTGGTGGCAGCTTAAAAATTTAGCGTAATGATCAACGGATGATCTACAGCCCACTTTTTGATTTGCTGATTCATTTCCTCATGCTTTCGTTGCTTGCGACAGGAGGGGCCATTACGCTGGCCCCTGAAATGCATCGTTATATGGTGACTGAGATGGGACTACTTTCCGATGCCCAATTCACCGCCTCGATTGCGATTGCACAGGCGGCACCGGGCCCGAATATTTTGTTTGTTACCGTGCTGGGATGGCAGGCAATGGGACCGATGGGGGCGTTGGCCACGACGGCCGGAGTACTCATCCCGTCGGCAGGGCTTGCAGTGATGGTCAATCGGGTTAGCCATCAGCATGCCGATGCGGTCTGGATGCGGGCACTGCGGCAGGGCCTCGCGCCGGTGGTGATTGCGTTGATGTTAGCCACGACATGGATTCTGTCGGAGCAGTGGTGGGGTGAGCCCCGGGTTCTGCTGCTCGCGGTGGTCAGCGCAGCGCTCGTGGCGATGACCCGTCTGCCGCCGCTTGCCATGATTCTGGCCGGCGCGCTAATTGGCGGGTTCGGTCTGTTGGACTCGGTCTAGAACTCACCGCACTTCATTGCAAGCGTTGTCAGCGCAACAGCGGCAGCAGTCTCGGTGCGCAAAATCCTCGGTCCGAGTTGAAGGCCCCGAATTCCCGCGGCTTTTGCCATCTGCTCTTCTTCATCGGTCCAGCCTGCCTCGGGCCCAATCCAGATGGCGATCGGACCTTGCATGGGCGCTGCGGAGAGTCGCTCATCGGCAACGGGATCTAAGAGCCATCCGGTCTTTGGAGACTGCCCTTGCTTCCAGTCGAGCAGCGCCTCACGAAAGGACATAACAGATGAAATAGTGGGAACAATTGTGCGACCCGACTGCGCCGCTGCAGCCTGGGCGATTGCACGCCAATGCTCAATACGTTTCAAAGCGCGGGCCGGTTCAAGTTTTAGCACGCTACGCGCGGCTGCCACGGGAATAATCCGCGCGGCGCCGAGCTCGGTGGATTTCTGCACCACCCAGTCCATCTTGTCGCCGGTGCAGAGGGCCTGCATCACAGTGATATGCAGCGGTGATTCTCGGCTGATGGTCTGGATGGACTGGATTTCGACGACAGCCTTTGTCTTGTCGGCCGTGCGCAGAACGCCCTGTCCCTCTTGGCCCTGGCCGTCAAAAATCACAATCCGGTCACCGACGCGGGCGCGTAGCACCACAGCGAGGTGGTGGCTATTTTCTGCGTCAAGCGCAAGCAGGCCGCAGGCGAGGTCTGCACAGAGAAGGCGGGGGTGCACGGGTCGGAGGGCAAGGGAGGCGGGCCGGGTAAACTTACACCTGAAAGGCCTCTTCATGCAATTTCCCGCCCGCGATCTTCCCCCGCAGTCCACTCGAATGGCCAATGCAATTCGGGCCTTGTCCATGGATGCTGTGCAGAAGGCCAATTCTGGCCATCCCGGCATGCCCATGGGCATGGCGGAAATGGCGCTGGCTTTATGGTCCTGCCATCTCAAACACAACCCCAGCAATCCGCAGTGGGCGGATCGGGATCGATTCGTGATCTCCAATGGCCATGGGTCGATGCTGCTCTACAGCCTGTTGCATCTCTCGGGCTATGACTTATCAATTGATGAGTTAAAACGCTTTCGACAGCTGCATTCAAAGACCCCTGGCCATCCGGAGTTTGGAATGACGCCGGGTGTTGAGACCACCACGGGCCCGCTTGGCCAAGGCATCAGCAATGCGGTTGGAATGGCACTGGCTGAGCGACTGCTTGCTGCCCAATTCAATCAGCCCAGCTTTGATCTGGTGGATCATTTCACGTACGCATTTCTCGGCGATGGCTGCCTGATGGAGGGCATCTCTCATGAGTCCTGCTCACTAGCGGGTGTTTGGGGCCTGTCCAAACTCATCGCGCTATACGACGATAACGGTATCTCGATTGATGGCCAGGTGGATGCCTGGTTTCGTGACGACACACGACAGCGTTTTCTGGCCTACGGCTGGCATGTATTGGGCCCGATCGACGGCCATGATGTGAAGGCCGTTAGTGATGCAATCACTCAGGCCCGTCAGTGGGCCGTCAAGGGCAAAGACGGCCGACTGGCCCCCACACTCATCATCTGCAAGACCCAGATCGGTAAAGGCTCGCCGAATCGTGCCAATACAGCCAAGGCCCATGGTGAGGCGCTCGGTGACGAAGAAATTGCGCTTACCCGTCAGTCGATGGACTGGTCTTATCCGGCCTTTGAGATCCCAGATGATGTGAAAGCGAATTGGAGTGCGAGGGCGCTTGGTGCGGAGCGTGAATCAAAGTGGAACGATCTGTTCTCGCGCTATGCGGCCACCTATCCTGAGCGGGCAAACGAGTTTCAGCGCCGGATGCGGGGCGATCTGCCGGAGGACTTCGCTACTAAAACCCAGGCCCTGGTTGTTCGATTGGCAGCCGAGAAGCTTACAGTAGCAAGCCGCAAGGCTTCTCAAATCGTGCTGGATGATCTTGGCCCGCGTGTGCCTGGCATGCTGGGCGGCTCCGCTGACCTCACGGGATCTAATCTCACCAACTGGAAGGGCGTTACCGCCCTGCGTGTCGATGCAAAAGGCGCGATGACGGCTGGTGAGCATATTAACTTCGGCGTTCGTGAATTTGGCATGGCGGCCGTGATGAATGGCATTGCCCTTCACGGTGGGTTCATTCCCTACGGCGGAACATTTTTGACTTTCTCGGATTACAGCCGCAATGCGATTCGTATGGCCGCATTGATGAAAATTCGCGTAATCCATGTCTTCACACATGATTCCATTGGCCTGGGAGAAGATGGCCCGACCCATCAGCCCGTCGAGCATCCATCGGCCCTGCGGCTAATTCCCAATCTACATGTCTGGCGGCCTGCGGATGCGGTCGAGACAGCGATTGCCTGGAAGGCTGCAGTGCAAAGGCAGGATGGGCCAACTGCACTTTTATTGTCGCGTCAGAATCTTGCGCCGCAGGTGGCGGACCCTGAGCTAGCGCAGCGAATTGAAAAGGGCGGCTATATCCTGTCTTCAGATCGCGGGCCGGAGATTGTTTTGATCGCTACCGGATCAGAGCTTGCGTTGGCCATCTCAGCGGCAGGCCAGCTGCGTGAGCGCGGCATTGGCGTGCGGGTGGTATCGATGCCGTCTACAACGGTGTTTGATCAGCAATCGGTTGCCTATAAGCAGTCGGTGCTGCCGCCGCAGATTCCTCGGGTAGTCGTCGAGGCTGGCGTAACTGATTTCTGGTGGAAGTACCAGCCGGCCGCGGTACTTGGACTTGACCGGTACGGCGAGTCAGCGCCTGCGGGAGAGTTATTCAAATTTTTTCGAATTACGGCTGATGAGCTGGTTGCAACCGCCAATGCAGTGCTGGGTCGGCCATCGCGATGATCGCATTAAGTTTTTTTGAATGAACAAAGGAGCGTAAGGCAATGACGATTAGAGTCGCAATCAATGGTTATGGGCGTATCGGCCGCAATGTGCTGCGGGCCCACTACGAGGGGGGCAAGCGGCACGATCTTCAGATTGTGGCCATCAATGACCTGGGCGACCCGAATACCAATGCACATCTGACCCGCCACGACACCGCCCACGGAAAGTTTCCGGGCACGGTGGCGGTGGAGGGCGACAATATGGTGGTCAATGGCGATCGGATTCGCGTGTTCGCGAATCGCAACCCTGCTGAACTGCCGTGGGGTGAGCTTGGTGTCGATGTGGTGATGGAGTGCACTGGATTTTTTACCAGCAAAGAGAAAGCCGCGGCCCACTTAAAAGGTGGTGCAAAGAAAGTCATCATCTCAGCCCCCGGTGGAAAGGATGTAGATGCGACTGTCGTGTTCGGCGTGAACCAGAGCGTGCTGAAGGCCGGCCATACGGTTATCTCAAATGCCTCCTGCACCACCAACTGCCTGGCGCCGGTGGCTAAGGTCTTGCATGAAAAGGTCGGCATCGAGAGCGGATTGATGACCACAATCCATGCCTACACCAATGACCAGGTGCTGACAGACGTCTACCACGAGGATCTTCGTCGGGCGCGTTCTGCAACGATGTCAATGATTCCCACAAAAACTGGTGCTGCCGCGGCAGTGGGCCTGGTCTTGCCGGAGCTAAACGGCAAGCTGGATGGCTTCGCAATGCGTGTCCCGACCATAAATGTGTCGGTGGTAGACCTGAGTTTTGTTGCAAAAAAAGCCACCAGCGTGGATGAAATCAATGCCATGATGAAACAGGCTGCGGAAGGCGAACTAAAAGGAGTCTTGGGCGTGAATACTGATCCATTGGTATCGGTCGACTTTAACCATGACCCGCGTTCGAGTATTTTTGATGCGACTCAGACCCGGGTCTCGCCCGATGGCCGTCTCGTCAAGATTCTTTCCTGGTATGACAACGAATGGGGCTTTTCGAATCGGATGCTAGATACAACAATGGCCCTGATGGCGGCACGCTAGATGGCACAACTTCCCCGCGCCACTAAGATCGTGGCAACACTTGGCCCGGCGAGTTCTTCGCCGGAGATGATTGAAAAGCTGATTCAGGCGGGAGTAAACGTAGTCCGCTTAAATTTTTCACATGGCACTGCCGATGATCACCGAAGCCGAGCAGCGCTTGTGCGTGCTGCTGCGGAGCGTTTGGGCGTGGACATTGGTGTTTTGGTGGATCTTCAGGGGCCCAAAATTCGCGTGGGGAAGTTCGCTGGGGGCAAGGTCACACTCGCCTCGGGCGCATCGTTTACTTTTGATCTGGATTGCGAACTTGGGGATGTGCAGCATGTAGGCCTCGATTACAAAGAACTTGTAAATGACGTTGCTGCTGGCGACACCCTGCTTTTAAATGATGGCCAGATGTCGATGCAGGTGGAAAAAGTCACCCCCAAAACCATTACTTGCACCGTCATTGAGGGCGGCGTGCTCTCGGATCGCAAGGGCATCAATCGGCTGGGTGGGGGGCTTTCTGCGCCCGCACTCACCGAAAAAGACATGGCCGATATCCGAGTGGCAGCCGAACTCGAGGCTGATTTTCTGGCGGTCTCGTTTCCAAAAGATGCCGCAGATCTCACACTGGCGCGTCGGCTAATGCAGGCCGCTGGCGGCCGCGCTGCCATTGTGGCCAAGATCGAAAGGGTTGAGGCGATTGATAACCTTCAGGCGATTATTGATGCAGCCGATGCCATCATGGTGGCACGTGGGGATTTGGCAGTCGAAGTAGGTGACGCTGCAGTACCGGCGCTTCAAAAGCGCATGATTCGTATGGCGCGGGAATCGAATTGCGTCACGATTACAGCCACCCAGATGATGGAGTCGATGATTCATTCACCAGTTCCAACGCGGGCCGAAGTCTCGGATGTGGCCAATGCAGTGCTGGATGGCTCTGATGCGGTGATGCTCTCGGCTGAGACTGCGAGCGGCAGCTTTCCGGTGCAGACCGTGCAGGCCATGGCCCGCGTTTGCCTGGAGGCGGAGAAGTCAGAGCCAATTACGCTAGAGTCAGAGTTTCTGGATCGCACCTTTGATCGCGTAGATCAGTCAATTGCGATGGCCTCGCTTTTTACTGCACGGCACCTGAAGGTAAAGGCAATTGCCTCATTGACCGAATCAGGATCGACAGCGTTATGGATGTCGCGACTTAATTCGGGTGTACCAGTTTATGCACTTACACCGGTTCAGGCGAGTCGCCGCCGCATGGCGCTATATCGCGATGTCACACCTGTGTTCTTTGATTACAACTCGCGTGAGCGAGAAGAAATTCTGCGTGAGGCTGAGCAGCGTCTTGTTGATGAGGGCGTGGTCACAACCGATGACCTTTTGATCATCACAATTGGCGAGCCGATCGGCCAATCCGGCGGCACCAACACCATGAAGATTGTGCGGGTGGTCGCGAAGCCGCGGGCGGGCAGTAAGGCCGCCAGCAAGTGAAGGCTGACCTCACCGCCGTTTGAATCATGAGAAGACGTCTGGGTAAGGAAGGAGAGACGATATGCCCTTAGTATCAATGAGACAGCTGCTAGACCATGCCGCTGAGAACAATTACGGAATTCCTGCATTTAATGTCAATAACCTGGAGCAGGTGCAGGCCATTATGGAGGCTGCTGCTGAGGTCAACGCACCCGTCATCATGCAGGGCTCGGCAGGCGCGCGAAAATATGCAGGCGAATCCTTTTTAAAGCATCTTATCGAGGCAGCGATTGAGGCCTATCCGCATATTCCAATTGTGATGCATCAGGATCATGGTCAGAGCCCCGATGTCTGTAAAGGCGCGATTGGGCTTGGGTTTTCGAGTGTCATGATGGATGGATCGCTGGAGTCAGATGGCAAAACAATCGCGAGCTATGACTACAATGTGTCGGTGACTAAGGCCGTCGTTGAGATGGCTCATGCTACCGGTGTCACAGTCGAGGGCGAGCTGGGTTGCCTGGGCTCTTTAGAGACTATGCGTGGTGATAAAGAAGATGGCCATGGCACGGAGGCCACGATGACGCGTGATCAGCTGCTGACCGACCCGGAGCAGGCGGCGGATTTTGTAAAACGCACCCAGCTCGATGCACTCGCGATTGCGATTGGTACAAGCCATGGCGCCTATAAATTCACACGCAAACCCACTGGCGATATTCTCGCCATTGATCGTATCAAAGAGATCAATAAGCGGATTCCAAATACCCATCTGGTGATGCACGGATCATCGTCAGTGCCGCAGGAAATTCTTGCGGAGATTCGCCGTTATGGTGGCAACATCAAAGAGACTTATGGCGTTCCAGTAGAAGAAATTCAAGAGGCCATTAAGTACGGTGTTCGCAAAATCAATATTGATACTGATATTCGGCTTGCCATGACTGCTGCAATTCGCAAGACGATGGCCGAAGACCCCTCAAAATTCGATCCCCGTGACTTCCTAAAGCCTGCCCGTGCAGCCGCCAAGAGCATCTGTATGGAGCGGTATCAGCAATTTGGCGCGGCAGGCCAGGCCAGCAAGATTAAGCCTGTGCCGCTCTCCGAGATTGCACAGCGCTACCAGTCGGGCGCCCTGGCCCAGACCGTGCTGTAGATTGGACCTCGCGAATTCTGTGATTTCAGCAAAACTCCAGAGTCAAATTCGGTCTCTGCCCTTAGTCTCTCGCGGCAAGGTCCGCGATATCTATGCGTTGGGCAAAGACAAGCTGCTGATGGTGGCAACAGATCGGATCTCCGCATTTGATGTCATCATGGGCCGGCCAATTCCGGATAAGGGCGTTGTGCTGACACGGCTGTCGGACTTCTGGTTTGCGCGCCTCGCTAAGATTATTCCCAACCATCTCACGGGCATTGATCCCGAGTCGGTGGTGACGCAGGCCGAGGTAGAGCAGGTCCGCGGCCGGGCCGTGGTAGTGAAGCGATTAAAGCCCGTTCCTGTTGAGGCAGTAGTGCGGGGCTATTTGATCGGCTCGGGATGGAAAGACTATCAACAGACCGGCGCGGTCTGCGGCATCAAGCTGCCAAAAAAACTAAAGCTGGCGGCACGCCTGCCCGCTCCTATCTTTACGCCTGCGCACAAGGCCGAGGCGGGCGCACATGATGAAAACATCAGCTTCGAGCAGATGGTCCGGCAAATTGGAAAGCCACTGGCGACCAAGATTCGTGATGTCAGTCTGAAGCTTTATCAGGTAGCAAGTGATTACGCTCTGGAGCGCGGCATCATCATTGCCGATACAAAATTTGAGTTCGGTGTAGATAAAAAAGGCGTGCTGCATCTGATGGACGAGGTTCTCACAGCGGATTCATCACGATTCTGGCCGGCCGATGGCTATGCAGAGGGTATTAGCCCCCCCAGCTTTGATAAGCAGTTTGTTCGTGATTACCTTGAGACCCTGGATTGGGATAAGGCGCCACCTGTCCCGGCGCTGCCCGACGCTGTGGTGGAGCGGACTGCGGAAAAATATCGCGAGGCTTTATTTAGAATTGCGGGTGTGCGGCTGCCGGTGGTTGGAGTGGTTATGGGCTCTCAATCTGACTGGGAGGTCATGCGGCATGCAGTCGCGATTCTTGATCAATTCGGAATCCCGCACGAGGCCCGAGTGGTGTCAGCCCATCGCATGCCGGATGCGCTTTATGCTTATGCGGAATCTGCCCAGGCCCGCGGGCTGCGGGGCATCATTGCCGGCGCTGGAGGCGCAGCCCACCTACCCGGAATGCTTGCAGCGAAAACCACGGTGCCTGTATTCGGAGTTCCAGTGCCATCGAAGTATCTACGTGGAGAGGACTCCCTTTACTCAATTGTGCAGATGCCCAAAGGCATTCCCGTGGCGACATTTGCGATTGGCGAGGCCGGTGCGGCCAATGCAGCTTTGCATTTGATTGCTACGCTCGCAGCTCAGGATGAACACCTGCGCAGCCGACTTGCTGCCTACCGTCGGAATCAGACTCAGGCGGCCCACTCCATGAATGCCTCGCTTGGCCGCACATGATCGGACTGTTGGGCGGGGGTCAGCTCGGACGGATGATGATCCAGGCGGCCCATCGCCTGGGTGAGCAAGTCACCGTACTTGACCCTGATGGCCAAGGCCCTGCAGCACAGATCGCAGATGCGGTCATTACCCGGGACTACGACGACACGAAAGGCCTCGATCAGCTTGCCCGCACTTGTGCTTCGTTTACCACTGAATTTGAGAATATTCCTGCCGAGTCATTACGATATCTTGCGCGCTTCGGAGCGACCCGGCCTGACGGTCGATGCGTAGCGGTTGCCCAGGACCGTATTGACGAGAAGCGATTCATCGCTGCCTGCGGGGTCGATGTGGTGCCGCATGCAGTGATCACGCGGCTTGAAGATTTTGATGATCTGCCCGCGTCGCTGTTTCCTGGAATACTTAAGTCAGCCCGCCTGGGCTATGACGGCAAGGGCCAGCAGAAAGTCCACAGCGTGGCGGATGCAAGATCCGCCTGGTCAGCGATGGGGTCGGTCGCCTGTATTCTTGAAAAGCGTGTTGCGCTTGAGCGTGAGATCTCCGTGATCGTAGCGCGGGAGATGCAAGGGGAAATGGCGGTATTTCCGGTCGGTGAAAATATTCATCGTAATGGCATCTTGGCCGTGACCCGGGTGCCCGCTGCGATTAGCGATGACTTAGCAGAGCATGCCCGTCAGGCGGCTTGCCGAATCGCGCAGGCGATGGAGTATGTCGGCGTCTTATGTGTTGAGTTCTTTGTGCTCTCGGGTGGGCGCCTAATGGCCAACGAGATGGCGCCGCGGCCGCATAACAGCGGCCACCACAGCATTGAGTCTTGTGCCACAAGTCAGTTTGAGCAACAGGTCAGAATTTGTGTCCAGAAGCCCCTGGGCAGCACGACACTGAATTCACCGGCAGTGATGCTCAATGTCCTGGGGGATGCCTGGTTTAGGTTTGCCGATCAGCCGCGCGAGCCCGACTGGCAGGCGGTGCGGGCACAACGCGATGTGGCGTTGCATCTGTACGGAAAAACTGATCCAAGGCCTGGCCGCAAAATGGCCCATGTCACTTGCTTGGGATCGACACTGCCGCAGGCCCTGGCAAGGGCTCGAAATGTGGCGGATATTCTTGGTCTGGATGTTGGAGATGGCCTTGCCTGAAACAGGCCTCGCAATGCGTGCAGTCCTTTTGACTGACACCACCGAGTCGATTGCAGAGGCTGCCCATGTGTTGAGTCAGGGCCACTTGGTTGCTCTGCCGACGGAGACTGTCTACGGACTGGGTGGGGATGGGCTTAATCCGCAGGCCGTGATGAAGATTTTCAAAGCCAAAGGCCGGCCCTCGGATCACCCCGTCATTTTGCATGTGGTTGACCTCGATCATGCGAAATCCTTGAGTAAATCCTGGCCAGAGTCTGCCGATCGCCTGGCCAATGCATTTTGGCCTGGGCCGCTCACGATGATTCTGAGGCGCTCAGACCGCGTTTTAGATCTGGTCACCGGTGGTCAGGATACGGTGGGCATTCGCATGCCATCACATCCCTTAGCCCGTGCGTTGCTGACTGAATTTTCGGCCTGTGGAAGTGGCGTCATCGCTGCGCCGTCGGCCAATCGATTTGGCGCTGTGAGCCCTACGCAGGCCGCCCATGTGCTTGCAGGTATCGGGCCGTGGCTGACCGAAGACGATCGAATCCTAGATGGCGGACCCTGTTCGGTTGGCGTGGAGTCGACGATTGTGGATCTGAGCGGCCCATCACCACGGCTACTTCGGCCAGGAGGGCTCTCTGCAGAGAAAATCGCCGCTGTGCTGGGTTTATCTGCGGCCACCTTGCGAGTGACATCCGACGTCGATACGACGGTGCCCCGTGTTTCTGGCAGCCTGCAGTCCCACTATGCGCCCCGCGCAATTGCACAACTCGTAACTTCAGGAGAACTGAGCGAGGCAGCTAAAAAGATTCTTGAGAAAGGGTCCGGCCAACGTGTCATCTGCCTGTGGCGATCGGCTGTTTCAACGCCGATTGTAGGAGTCGAGATTTGGCCCATGCCCGAGGATCCCGAGGGCTATGCCCGGGTGCTGTATTCCTGCCTTCATGATGCCGACTCAGCAGGTGCCGATGTTTTGTTGATTGAGTCACCGCCATCAGATGTCGGCTGGGAGGCGGTGGCAGATCGTTTGATGCGGGCCTGCGCCGCCCGATAGTTGGGCATTACGCGCTAGTACACCGCTTTTGCACAAAGTTTGGGAAGTTTTGCAAATAGTCGTTGGGCAGCCTGATGCCGTGTATCTTGTTCTGGACTGACCGTGTCGCGTTGTACAGCGGACCAAATCGACTGCGGAAAGTAGGGATCATCATGCCAGCGGGGGATGATATGCCAATGCATGTGGGGCACCTGATTGCCAAGACTGGCAATATTAATTTTGGTGGGCTTCAGTTCCTGGCGCATGGATTCATCAATGACCTGCAGCAGGCTAAAGAGCTGTTCACGCTCTGGCTTGGCAAGCCAGGATAGTTCGGTGACATGTCGATTCACAATCAAGCGCAGAAACCCGGGGGTAGCAGCCTCGCTGGCATCGATCAGCCGCCAGAAGGCCCCACGCCAAATCACCATCTCTTTTTTGGGTACGCAAAAACTACAGTCAGATCGTGGCGCCGAAGAAGGTTCATCTTTATCGGACTTCATCAGGATCGAAAGAATAGACATCTCAGATTTTCCTTATCGGTCAGAGCAGTGGCCACCACTTGCTGTTTCACCGCTGCCCAGCGCCAGGGCGGGCGGTTCGACCCGATAGCCATAGGGCGAATGCAGAAGATCAAGTGCGATGCACCCGACCGCGAGCAGCCAAAAAATAATGACGCCGCGGCTCATGCGATACCTGCCCTTGCCCGTGCGCGAACGCCGACCATTGAGCCAAGGAATGCACAGGCAAACCAGACCCAGCCATGCAGGCTGGCAGAGGCGATGCCACCAAGATAGCCACCAACATTGCAGCCAAATGCAAGTCGGGAGCTGTAACCCATGACGAGACCCGCCGCAATGCTGATCACCAATGCCGACGCAGCTGGCCAGCGCGGTTTTTGAAAGGATTTTAAATTCCACCGATCGGCAATCAGTGCGCCGTAAAGCAGACCGATGTTAGTAACTGAGGTGACATCCCAGAGAATAGGCTCAAGAAGCCGCTCGGCATGTGGCGCTGTGCCCCAGAATGAATCCTGACTTAAGTCGACACCGACAGCACTCGCGATCTTTGCGCCCCAGAGCCCGAGGCCATAAACGATCCCCCAGGGTTGACCGGCAACAATGAGATGCGCGGCATAAGCTAAAGCGATTGCAACCCCGCCCCAGAGCCAGCGTTTGGGAATGGGCGGTAGGGACTCGCCGCGTGCCCACCGCTGTCGGGCGGTAACGGCGATGCTGATCAGGGCAATCAGCGTACACATGCCAATGGTGACGAACAGCGCCGGGCCAAGACCGATTCGCCCGATCAAATCAACGGGCTCATCGGGCTGCGAGTGGCCGACGATCCTCAGCGGCCCACCCAGCTCTGTCCATGCCCGGAGGTGCGAGGCCCCGAAGAAACTACCGACAACAAAAGCGGGCAGTACCGCCCAGGAAGTGGGTGAGGAGGCTCCGGCTTTATAGAGTGTGCCCGAGCCGCAGCCGTCGGCGAGCTGCATCGTAAAACCGAATACGAGGGCACCCAGCATGAGGCCCCAGGTAATAGGTGCCAAAGCGCCGACGATTTCCTCGCTTGCGCGATCCAGGAGTGGGAAGGCCAGGAGTGCACACAATGCAAGCAGCACCATCTGGCCAGTCATGCCCCAAGGATCACGATCCTGAATCAGGGTCCGCCAGCCGGTTGCGAACCCGAAGCGGGCGCCACTGAGAGCGGCTCCAAATCCCAGGCCGAGCAGCAGCAGTAAGCCAGTACGAATGCCGGCAAGCCAGGTGATGGCTATCCATGCAAAGAGCGCCGGAAGAATGAGCAGCAGTCGTTGCATCAGATAGAGAATGGCGCTAGCGCTTCAGATTATCGACAGAGTCTTTAAGCTGCTGCTTTAAGACTGCAGCCCGAGAAGGCTCGTTGTCCATAGGGTTTCGGCTCTTTGACCACGATACGGTGGACTCTGGGTAGAGCTTGATATTGCGCTGGCCGAGAAGCTGGGTGAGTACAAACCAGGTGGTCGCACTCCAGTGGCCGGTATTACAAAAGGTGATGACGTCCTGATCGCCGATCAATCCAGCGTTTTTGGCAATTGATTCGAGTTGATCGCGTGGCAAGAGTTTGCTGGTGTTCAGCTGAAACCATTCCTCGTGATCATGGTTTTTTGCGCCGGGCAGCGTGCCAGCTCTGGGCGACGATGGGTGCTTATCTTCTCCAAGAAAGTAGTCCTCCGGCCGGGAATCCGAGAGCAGGAATTTTTTTCCGGAGGTGCGATTACGAATCAGCCCAGCAATCTCGTTCGTTGTCACGATTTGCGTGCGATCCAGTTTCACCGAAATGCTGCTGGCGGATGGTGTGTTCTTGGTTGTTTCAATGGGATAGCCCAGCGCCCCCCAGGCACCCAGGCCACCCTCGAGAATTGAGATGCGCTTTAAGCCTGCGAGATGCAGTGTCCAGAAAAGTCGGGCGGCACCACCGAAATCGCTGGCATCGGACCCCACCGGCGCGATTACGATGTGGGCTCCAGGATCGATGCCCCATTTTCGAAACAGTCGCGTGAGCTCCTGATCGGAGAGCACCAGGCCTGGATTTTTCTCTGGCCCGCGAATTGAGGAGTAAGGGGCGGCGATCGCGCCAGGGATATGGCCCGCATCATAGTTGGGTGTTTTGCCGTCGCCCTGCATGAGCTCACGGATATCGAGAATCCGAAGGTTGGCCTTTTTGTCGATCAAGGCCTTTAGGGCCGCCGGTGTGATGATCGGTGCCACGATCGCCTCAGCAGGCGCGGCCGCGATGGCCGGCTGGGTCTGGGCCTTTAACGGGTGAACGCAGAACCCCGTCGCCACTACCAGACAGCCCATCAGCATCTGAAGCGCACGAGGTGCGCGGCGGGGAATCAGCATCTGGAACTTAACGGGTGCGGCTGGCGACATCATGGCAGACTCACATTTATAACGATAGTGGCATGTGTGCTTAGGCTAAGGATCACGCGGCACACAGGTCCGAGGATACGTGAAATTAGGTGCGAGTCCATTCAGAATCTGAAATCTCGCTAAGACAAGGGGCGGTGATGACACAGCAGCAGACAGCAATTTTTGGGGGCGGGTGTTTCTGGTGTCTGGAGGCCGTCTTCCAGGACCTGCGCGGCGTGTCGACCGTACTGTCAGGCTATATGGGCGGCCATTTGGCCAGCCCAAGTTATGAGCAGGTCTGTGGCAAGAGGACTGGCCATGCCGAGGTGGTTCGTATCGAATTCGATGCAGGGGTAATTCGCTATGACCAATTGCTGGATGTCTTTTTTGCTATTCATGATCCCACCACGCCCAATCGACAGGGCAATGATGTCGGGCCCCAGTACCGATCGGTGATTTTTGCTTTAAGTGCCGAGCAGCTTGCGAGTGCCCGCAGCAAGATTGCCGCGGCGGCCTTGGAATGGAGCGCACCGATCGTGACTGAACTGATTGCCACATTTGATGAATATGGCCAGCCGATTACTACCAATGAGGCGCGTTTTTGGCCAGCCGAGGCTGAGCATCACAATTACTTCAAGCGCAATCCCTCGCAGGGTTATTGCGCATTTGTCGTGGCACCGAAAGTCATGAAGGCACGGGCAGCATTCGCCGTGTTGATGGCCGAAAGTTAGGGCGCGAGCCGTTCAATCACCCAGTCGGCATCGGATGACCAGCGTTCTGGCCGACGATAGCGTAGCCGGTCATGAAGACGAGAGCGCCGGCCTTGCCAGAATTCGAATTCATCAGGCGTAAGCCGATAGCCGCCCCAGTGTTCGGGCTTCGGTGGGTCGATCGAAGATTCTGCGGGAAATGCCTCCTGCAGATTTTTCTGCCGAACCTCGAGCCACTCGCGATTGGGGATCACCTCACTCTGCGGTGAGGCCCAGGCACCGAGGCGGCTTGCGAGCGGCCGTGATCGAAAGTAGTCCTCGGACTCTTGGTCTGATATTTTTTCGACAGCGCCTTCGATGCGAACCTGCCGTTCGAGTTCAGGCCAGAAAAAGACCACGCTGGCATAGGGATGGGTAGCCAGGGCGTGGCCCTTTCGGCTTTGATAGTTTGTAAAAAAAGTAATGCCCGTCGTATCAATGCCTTTGATGAGCACGATGCGCCCCGAGGGCCGGCCACTGGGATCAACCGTGCACAGAGTCATGGCATTAGGCTCGAGCACCTCTGCTTTGATGGCCTCTTGAAACCAGCGTTCGAATTGGGATACCGGATCTGCAGCGACATCCGTGATGTCCAGCGCTGCCTGAGCGTACTCTTTTCGAAGATTTGCAAGCCGTTGTGGATTAGAGGTGGGAGCGGTCATGGATGGGGCAGCTAATTCTGGGCGTTGGCAGGCAGTTGTTCGCTTATCAAGTCGGGAGTGTAGCGAGGATTAAGCAGACGGATCGGGAAAAGAAAATGGCGCATTCAAGGGGGCCAGCATGGATTCAATCTGCTCTGCCGTATTCATAAGCGCATCATCTCCGGCCCAGGGCCCGACGACCTGCAGTCCTACTGGCAGCGGCAGCTGCTGCGGTGATGGTCGTGCGAAGCCTGCAGGCAGGGAGATCGCTGGCAGGCCCGCAACAGAAAAAATAAAGTTCGAAGCCAGCCAGTCCACATAGGTTTCGAGCCGCGTGCCGTCGATTTCTGAAACATAAGCAGTCTCGAGATCAAAGGGCAGCACCTGATTGGTGGGCCCGACAAGGGCCTCCAGGCTATGGGACTGCATGTAGTCTTCCAGCTGCCTGCGGGCAGCTGATCGAAGTTTTTCTGCATGGGCTATCTCAGCAGCAGTGAGCTTTAGTCCCTGCTCGATATTCCACACGACAGTGTCTTTTAGTTGGTCGCGGTGCGTGCGGTAGAGTCCCCCTAGTTCGGCAACAAAAAATAATCCGCGCAGCGTGAGAAAGGCCTGGCGCATCTCTGAGAGTTTCGGAAAGCCCTCGATGATCTCAGCACCATTTTCTGCCAGCTGCTGTGCGCAGACCTGCATCTGATGGCGGACTTCCCGTTGCACGGGCAGCCCGCCCCAGTCACTCGAAAATCCAATGCGCATTTTCTGGTGCTTTGAATTCAGCGCCTTGCGTGATTGAGATTCACGATTGCGTTGAACGCACCATTGTTCGAGACTTTTATCCGGCCTGCAGCCGGCAGGATCAAAAATAGCGGTAAATAACTCGCGAAGATCGGCTACTGATCTTGCCATTGGGCCAACCACACTCAATGTATTAAACGGATTAGCACCGCTTTGTAGCCGGGGCTCGAGATGACTGGAGGGCCTCATGCCAACAACCGAGCAAAAGCTCGCTGGATTACGCAGTGAGGCAGCGAGGTCGGAGCCATCGGCCAGCATTACCATGCCGGTGCGCAATGCGACTGCGCTGCCACCGCTTGATCCGCCGCATGTACGGCTCAGATCCCAAGGGTTGCGGGTTGCGCCGAACACCCGATTAAAAGTCTGTGACCCTGCGGCAAACTCAGGCGTATTGGATTTGCCGATGAGTAGGGCACCCGCGCGCCGAATCCGAGCAACGATCTCTGCGTCTTTCGGGGGCCTGTGCCGCCCGTAAATCGGACTTCCATAGGTGGTGATGACCCCTTCAGTGTCAAATATATCCTTGGCGCAGTAGGGCAGGCCGGCCAGTGGGCCCACTCCGGCAGCCTGTCTTCCTGTCCGCTGGGCCACAAGTAGTTTGTCGAGCCCTTTGGCCTCGCCCTCGGCCCGACTCAGGCAGAGAGTCGGCAGGGCGTTTAGGCTGGGGTTAAGCCTGGTCACAGCCTGACGGTGTTCCTCTAGGAGTTCCCGACAAGAAATCTCCCCCCGGGCCAGCATCCGACGTGTCGAGGCCACGTCACGGGCTGGCCAAGAGCCGCCTGTGGCCTTGGTTTTAGCCGGTTGGGGGGATTTTCGGGCGGCCGTCATGGCCTCATTTTAGGTGGTTGCAGGGGATCGGTTTTCGGTTAGTTTGTCGATCCTCTGACCTAGACGTCCATTGATTGTTTTAATCAATGAAAAAGAAACTTTCAATTGGACTTGTCTAAATTCAGGCCCTAGGATGCGGTCTGTTCGCTAACGCAATCCAGGCGGTTTCCGCCGGTGAGTGCGTTGGGAGCACCGGTGCAATTCCCGTTGCAATGTTGTTAATCGAAAAGGAGAAGTAAACATGCCTCAACTGAAAGGAACCAAGACTCACCAGCATCTGAAAGATGCCTTTGCCGGTGAGAGCCAGGCGAATCGCCGTTATCTCTATTTCGCGAACAAGGCCGACGTCGAAGGCTACACCGAAGTCGCTGCGCTGTTTCGCTCGACCGCAGAAGGCGAGACCGGCCACGCCCACGGCCACCTGGATTATCTGGCCCAGGTCGGAGACCCCGCTACCGACATGCCGATTGGTGACTCTGCCTCCAACCTGAAGTCCGCGGTTGCTGGCGAGACCCATGAGTACACCGACATGTACCCCGGCATGGCAAAAGACGCCCGTTCCGAGGGCTTTGACGAGATCGCTGACTGGTTTGAGACGCTGGCCAAGGCTGAGCGCTCACACGCCAACAAGTTCCAGAAGGCACTCGAGGCCCTGGCAGCCTAATTCAGTTCGCGCAAGCAGCTGATCTGCAGGGCCTCAACGAGAGTCGGGGTCCTGTGGAGCAAATGTTTGAACATCAGATCACTAAAGAGAGCAAAGTATGTCAGCACGTGAGGGTTCACTAGAGGCGCCGACCCGGCATCCCATTGACTGGAAAAGCAAGGAGTTTTACGACGAAGGCTCCTGCTTTACCGAGATGGAGCGGGTTTTTGATATCTGCCATGGCTGCCGCCGGTGCGTGAGCCTGTGCAATTCGTTTCCGCGGCTCTTTGATCTGATTGACGAGGGCCCGACCGGTGAGATGGATGGCGTGCCGAAAGAAAAATACTGGGAGGTGGTTGATCAGTGCTACCTCTGCGATGTCTGCTACATGACCAAGTGCCCTTACGTGCCGCCTCATCCCTGGAATCTTGATTTCCCGCATCTGATGCTGCGTGCAAAGGCGATTCAGTTTAAAAAAGGAACGCCGACCAAGTTTCGTGACTCGGTGTTATCCAATACATCAGCAAACGGCAAGCTGGCCTCGATTCCGATCGTCGTGCAGACCGTCAATGCGCTGGCCAAAAACAAGACCGCCCGCGCGCTGGGCGAGAAGATGCTGGGCGTGCATAAAGAGGCCTGGCTGCCAGAGTTTGCATCTAAATCCTTTGAGAAGACTGCTGCGGTCTCGGAGTCCCTTGCGGTCAAGGCGGGCGCGAAGACTGCAGGCAAGGTAGCGATCTATTCGACTTGCTATGTCAACTGGAATGAGCCGGGCATCGGACATGACCTGATCAAGGTCTTAAAGCACAACGAGATCCCTTATGTGGTGGTGGAAAAGCAGGCCTGCTGCGGCATGCCCAAGCTGGAGCTCGGCGATTTAGAGTCGGTAGAGGCCTTAGCCAAGCAAAACCTTCCCGTGCTGGCACGCTTAGCGCGCGAGGGCTACGCCATCATGACGCCGATTCCGTCCTGCACGCTGATGTTCAAGCAGGAGATTCCTTTGATGTTTCCGAACGATCCCGATGCCCAAGCGGTGAAAGCGGCCATGGTGGATCCGTTTGAGTATTTTGTGAATCGCCACAAAGACGGCTTGCTGAAGACCGACTTTAAGCAGGGCTTGGGTAACGTGTCGTATCACATCGCCTGCCATCTGCGGGTTCAAAACGTGGGTCAGAAGACCCGAGAAATGCTCGAGATGCTGCCGGATACCGCTGTGAATACGGTGGAGCGTTGCTCGGGCCATGCGGGGACATGGGGTGTAAAAAAAGAGTTTCATGAAATCGCCATGAAGATCGGCCGTCCGGTATTTCGTCAGATGGCTGAGCACCCTAAGGCCAACAACGGCCAGGGCGGCGAGCCGGATGTGGTGGCCTCCGACTGTCAGTTGGCGGGCCACCATATCGAGCAGGGAATGGCGGGAAAGGCCGACGGCAAAGTGGCCCACCCATTATCGTTATTGGCGCAGGCCTACGGAATTTAAGACAGGAGTAGATGGAGAATGAGCATGGCACAAATTTCACGAGATTCACTCTGGACCCTGGAGCACTACGCGCGGATCCGCAATCAGTTTCGTCAGGAGGTCATCGCCCACAAGCGCATTCGCCAAGTCGCTTTGGGCGAACACATCACGCTATTTTTTGAAGATGAGAAAACGATCCGTTACCAGATTCAAGAGATGCTGCGGATTGAGAAGACTTTCGAAGAAACCGGTATTCAAGATGAGCTGGATGCCTACAACCCGCTGATCCCGGATGGCCGTAACTTCAAGTGCACGATGATGATCGAGTATCCGAATCCCCAGGTCCGCAAGTCCGAGCTTGCAAAGCTGAAAGGTGTCGAGGATCGGGTCTGGATTCAGGTCGAGGGCCGCGAGAAGGTTTTTGCGATCGCCGATGAGGATCTGGATCGGGAAAATGAAGAAAAGACATCGTCGGTACATTTCATGCGATTTGAGCTCGATGAGGATATGGCCGGTGCGCTGAAATACGGTGTGGGCCTGGCCATGGGTGTCGATCATCCCAACTACAAAGTGGTGGTGGACCCTGTCGCTGCGGAGACACGGGCCTCACTGGTGAGGGACCTCGCTTAAGATAAAATCTGAAGTCCAAATCACAGAAAGAGGGAAGGCTGCAGTGAGCGCAAAAAATGTTCTTGGTGGTCCGCTTGCGCCTTGCAGCCAAGATCCGGTAACAGGTTTTTTTCGAGATGGTTGCTGCAACACCTCCTCCGAAGATTACGGCAGCCACACCATCTGCGCCCAGATGACCGATGCCTTTTTGGCCTTCTCTAAGTCGCGTGGCAATGACCTTTCGACCCCAAATCCTGAGTACCGATTTCCTGGCCTGAAGGCCGGGGATCGTTGGTGTCTATGCGCAGCCCGCTGGCGCGAAGCCGCAGAGGCGGGCCTTGCGCCACCGGTTATTCTGGAATCGACACATGAGCGGGCGCTTGAGGTCGTAGCGCTTGCTGATCTCGAGTACCACGCGCTTCAAACCGCTTAGCCTGAGTTCCCACCTGCGTTATTAGCCCCGGACCGACTGGGGTCTTCTGGGGTTTTGTTTTGCTGCCTTGGAACCGATCGCCGCCCCACAAAGTCCATAACAAAAAACACAATTTCTTTATGTCCTCACATCCCAGTATCTTGGCTGTTCAGTCACGCTTCTCGGTGCAACATGATTTGCGGAAGAAGCTTTTTTCGTTTCGTCCGATTATCGCGGCCGTACTTGCTGGCTCCGTGGCGAGCGCCGCTGCGCAATCAGTGTCGATTGCGTCACAGCTGACGATTGATCAGATCACCGAAGTGGTCTTGCAGTACAACATTGATTTCGCTGCGGCTGCCCGGAGTCGTGATGCCGCCACCGCGGCTGTCCGTTCCGCTCGGGCCTTGCCCAATCCGCGTCTCGAGATGGCCTCGGGCGATAACGCCTTGCGCCCGGCAAGCGCAGCGGTTGCAGGCCGTGTGGAGACCCGAGGCGTTGTCCAGCTTATTGAGAATCCTTTTTTGCGCAGCGCCCGAATTGATGCGGCCTCTGCCGGATCAGCGGCGGCCGGGCACGAGTTGACTTCGGTGCGAAATAATTTAGTGGCAGAGGTGCGGCTGCGCGCCTTTGAGGCGCTTTTAAGGCTTGAGGAGGAGATCGCAGCCCGCGAGGCCGTGCGGCTACTCGAGCAGATTCGAGATCGCGTGAAACTCAGGGTAGATACCGGCGAAGCGCCACGCTTTGAGTTAATCAAGGCCGATGCTGAAATCATCAGTGCCAGGCAGCGACAGGTGAGTGCTGCAATTAAGGCTGAGCAGGCCTTCATTACATTAAATCGCTTAGCTGCAGGCCGCCTGCCAGAGAAATGGTCGATTGCAGGCCGACTTGCCGATGAGGCCCAGCCCATGGTGCTCGAAGAGGTCATGCAACAGGCCTTGAATAAAAGCCCAGAGCTTTCTGTGCTGCGATCTCTGCTGGAGCGTGCCGATGCAAACTTGAGCTTTGCAAAATCCGGCCGGCTGCCAGGCGTTGAGCTGCGCTATCAAGAGCTTCGGGATCCTGAAATTCGTCAGACCATGACCGGTGTCGCGATACAAATTCCCCTTTTAGATCAGCGCCAGGGTCCGGTTGCTGAAGCAGCCGCTGAGCGGCTGAGAGCGCAGACACGTCTTGACGGCGCAATTCTGGAGATGCGCCAGCGCGTATTAATGGCGTGGAAATCCTACGAGATGGCCCGGGCTGCGGTTGAGGCCCTTGGCCGCGGTGCAATCCCCGAGGCCGAGGCCGCATTGCGCGTCGCAGAGGCCGCCTATCGATTTGGAGAGCGCGGCATTCTTGAAGTGCTTGATGCCCAGCGTGTGCTGCGATCGGTTCGCGCAGATTTAATTCAGGCCCGCTTCGAGCTTCAGGCAGCCCGGATCACGCTCGATAAGCTTGCTGCTCGTTACATCGCCACTGCTCAATGAAAGACACAATGACATCCAGTAATGACTTGTTATCCGAACGCCCATCACGTTTTCTTCTGACGGCCGCCGCGGCAGCATCCTGCCTACTGCTCGTTGCTTGCTCAAGTGAGCAGCCAGCGGCTTCCAGCGCACCTAAGCTGGATGCGAAGGATGTTGCAGTAAAGCCCGAGATGCAGGGCTATTTCACCGCCGGCAAGGTCGAGGCCGCTGAGCTTTCTCGAGTCGTTGATATCTCGGGAACGATTCAGCCCGATGAACGTCTGGTAACGCGAATCGGTGCCTCAGTATTGGGAAGGGTGACCAATGTGCTGGCGGAAGTAGGGGATCGAGTTTCAATCGGTCAGCCGCTTGCGAGTCTCGCCAGCCCAGAGCTAACGCAAGCGCAGGTTGCATTTCTGCGCGCAAACGCATCGTTTAATCAGGCCGGGCGCGCGGTGGAGCGGGCCCAGGTGCTTGTCAAGGCGGATGTGATCGGCACTGCCGAGTTACAGCGGCGTGAGTCAGATCTCAATATCGCGCGCGCCGAGCTGCGCGCTGCAGGTGATCAGCTTACGCTGATGGGTATGTCGGCCTCCATGATTGACACCCTCCGCAACGATGGTGTGCTCAATCCCAGTGTGGGTATTACCGCAACCCAGAGTGGTGTTGTGATTGAACGTAAAGTCAGTCAGGGCCAGGTGGCGACTCCAGGAGATCCGCTCTTTACTGTGGCGGACCTGACCCGGGTCTGGGTGGTGGGCCAGATTCCGGAGCAGACCGCTCAATACGTGCGTGCAGGCCAGGCACTCGAAATCGAGGTGCCCGCCCTGAAAAATAAAAAGCTAACTGGAAAAATTGCAGTCGTTGGAGACACGATTTCTTCGGAGACGCGAACCGTGACTGTGCGTTCTGTGATTGATAATCCTGGACGCAATCTCAAGCCGTCGATGCTGGTCAATATGCGCATTCAGGGCGATGCACGCAGCACCGCGGTGGTGCCTCTCGAAGCGGTGGTGCGAGAGGGTAATAAAGATTTCGTATTTGTCAAAAAATCGGAGAACGTTTGGACGATGGCGCCTGTAGAACTCGGGCCGCCCGTCAACGAGACCGTCCGGCCGGTGATCTCAGGCTTATCAGCCGGGGCGGAGATCGTGGTCAAGGGCGCGTTCCATTTGAACAACGAACGCAAGCGCGTGCAGGAGTAAGGCCGTGATCCCGTCGTTGATTCGTTCCGCTCTTAGCCAGCGGCTTGTGGTGATTGTGATTGCGCTGGTGCTATGCGGATTTGGCTTGCGCGAATCCCTGCGACTGTCAGTGGATGCCTTCCCCGATGTCACCAACATTCAGGTGCAGATCGCTACCGAGGCCCCTGGCCGCTCGCCAGAGGAAATCGAGCGCTTCATCACCGTACCTTTAGAGATTGCAATGACCGGGCTACCCGGGCTTACGGAGATGCGATCACTGAATCGCAGCGGCCTGTCGATCATCACCTTGGTCTTCACTGATAAAACAGATGTTTATTTCGCTCGACAGTTGGTCACCGAGCGACTCATTGAGGTTAGCACCCGCATGCCCGACGGAGTGGTACCGGTGTTGGGCCCCGTATCGACCGGCCTAGGCGAGGTCTTCCAATACACGATCGAGCGGCCGGATGACGGCAAGCGCGAACTGTCATCCGAGGAGCTGATGGAGCGCCGCACCCTGCAGGATTGGGTAATACGATCCATGCTGCGCTCTATTCCGGGTGTCGCAGAGATCAATTCCTACGGCGGTCTGGTCAAGCAGTTTCAAGTCAAGGTGGATCCGGGCCGACTGCGGCACTTCAATCTGACCGTGCAGCAGGTCGTGAATGCGATTTCAGCCAACAACTCAAATGCAAGCGGCGGCATTCTTCCCCAGGGTTCTGAGCAGTTTCTCGTGCGCGCGGTGGGACTGATCCGCACGATTGATGACATCAACAACATAGTGCTTAAAGAGCAAAGCGGTGTGCCGGTTTTTGTGCGTGATGTGGCCCGAGTAGAGATTGGCAGTGAGGTCCGTCAGGGCGCACTGATCAAGGGTGGCCATACCGAAAGCGCCGGCGGGATTGTGATGATGATTCGTGGCGGCAACGCCAAGCAGGTCGTGGCTCGGGTGAAAGAGCGGATTGAGGAGATCAACGGCTCTGGCATGCTGCCTGACGGATTGAAGATCGTGCCTTTTTATGACCGTACTGATCTTGTAGATGCAGCCCTTTGGACTGTCGGAAAGGTATTGATCGAGGGCATTTTTTTGGTGGTTTTAATTCTCTTTGTGTTCCTTGGCGATGTTCGCTCCAGCCTGATTGTCGTGGCCACACTCGTTATTGCGCCCTTAACGACCTTTATCGTAATGAATCGGTACGGTATTTCCGCCAATCTGATGTCGCTTGGGGGTCTGGCAATTGCCATTGGTCTGATGGTGGACGCCACTGTCGTGGTGGTGGAAAACGTATTTCATAAGCTAGGCAAGGCGGGCAAAAGCATCGGGGAGCGGGTCAGGACTGTTTTCGAGGCCACTGCCGAGGTTGCCACTCCGACCATTTTCGGTATTGCAATCATCATCCTGGTGTTTTTGCCGCTGATGACCCTGCAGGGCATAGAAGGGAAAATGTTTGCGCCCTTAGCGGTTACGATCGCGGTAGCGTTAACGATTTCATTAGTGGTCTCGCTGACTCTCTCTCCCGTTCTTTGCTCCTACTTCTTAAAGGGCGGAGCAGATCACGATACCAAAGCGATTGCCTATCTTAAGCGGCATTACTTAAACCTATTAGACCGCGCGATCATGCAGGATCGTAAGACTCTGGGCGTGGCTGTCGGCTTGCTGGCGCTCTCTTTGTTGCTATTCCCTTTCCTGGGCAAGTCCTTCATGCCGATTATGAAGGAGGGCGCACTCACCCCTCAGGTGATTCGGGTGCCCAGCATCTCGCTGGACGAATCAATTCGGCTAGAGATGGCCGCCATGAAGATGGTCGCGGAAATTCCCGGAGTGAAAAGCGTAGTTTCACCTTTGGGCCGAGGTGAGTCGCCAGCAGATCCCGCGGGCCCGAATGAATCGAGCCCTATTGTTCTGATTGATCCCGAGTCCGATCGTGATCAGGATGAGATTGAGGCGGAGATTCGTAAGAAGCTGGCAGGCATACCCGGTGTGCAGATTGTGATTTCCCAGCCTATTGCGCAGCGCGTTGACGAGATGGTGACTGGCGTGCGCTCCCAGCTTGGTATCAAGCTCTTTGGCGACGATCTCAATGAATTAAGACAGCTGTCGGAGCAGGTCGCCAAGGTTGTGCGCAGCGTTCGAGGTGCCAGAGATATCCGGATGGAACGGCTTTCGGGCCAGCAGTTTCTGACTGTCGATATTGATCGTAATGCGATTGCCCGCTATGGATTAAATGTCGCGGATGTTCAGACTCTGATTGAGACAGCAATTGGCGGCAAAGAGGTCACCACGCTCTATGAGGGTGAGCGCCGCTACGGTATCCAGGTGCGTTTTCCTCAGCGCTTTCGGGAGTCGATTGAAGATATCAGTAATATGCTGCTGAGAACTTCCAATGGCGCCCAGGTGCCGCTATCCAGTGTTGCAAAGATTCAGCTAGTAGATGGCCCCGCCCAGGTGAGCCGCGAATGGGGTAAGCGTCGGGTCGTGGTGGGCGCCAATGTCGAGGGTCGGGATCTGGGTGGCTTCGTAGAGGAAGTACAGCAGCGGCTGGCGAAAGAAGTAAAGCTTCCCCAGGGTTATTACTTTAAGTTTGGCGGCCAGTTTGAAAATCTAGAGCGGGCGATGGATACCTTATCGGTGATTGTGCCGCTCACGATCGCGGCGATATTTTTTCTGCTGTTTTTACTTTTTAACTCAGTCAAGCTGGCCAGCCTGATTATCATGGTGCTGCCCTTCGCATCAATTGGCGGCGTGATTGGGCTGTTTGTCACCGGTGAGTACCTGAGCCTTCCTGCATCGGTCGGCTTTATCGCACTCTGGGGAATTGCCGTATTAAACGGCGTGGTCTTAGTCAGCTGTATTCGCCGATTCCGGCAGGATGGACTGGCGGTGGCCGAGGCGGTCCGAGAGGGCTGTGTCCAGCGGTTTCGGCCCGTCATGATGACAGCGACGGTTGCCCTTTTGGGGCTCGTACCGTTTTTGTTTGCAACTGGGCCGGGTTCTGAGGTACAGCGTCCGTTGGCGATAGTCGTGATTAGCGGACTGATTTCATCGACCCTGCTCACACTCGTCGTTCTGCCAACGCTCTACCGCTGGTTCGATGACGAACCCCAAGAGGTTTAATTGCCGAGATAATTCATGCAAAACTGCGGCGGATCACCGCCATGCAGAGCAATCAATAGGAGATACGTGAAGTGAAAGAAATTCGCGCCATTATTCGGCCTAATCGGCTATCGCGACTGCGCGAGGCCCTGCGTGCGATACCCAATTTCCCGGGTGTGACCGTCTTTAATGTCAAAGGATTTACAGCCCCTTCGTCCGTGGATCGTCGGTCGCTGCGGGATGAGCTGACGGATTTCACCGATAAAGTCATGGTCTGCGTGCTTGCTGATGGTGAGATGGTCGAGACCATTCGTTCAGCGATGATTGAGGCCTGCCAGACCGGGCAGATTGGGGATGGGCTGGTCTGGGTGGTCGATATTCAGAGCATGCATCGTGTCCGTGATGGCTCTGCTTACTAAAGTGTCGCAGCCGGTCCAATAAATTGGCCGGCTAGGCCATCTGCGATAATTATCGGATGCAATTTGAGATTCATCCGGTCACCGCGTTTCAGCAAAATTGTTCCTTGGTGATCTGTCCGATTAGCCGGCGGGCGGCCTTCGTGGACCCCGGCGGGGATATCGACCATCTTGAGGCGGTAGCCCGGCAGGCTGGGGTCACGATTGAAAAGATCCTACTGACCCATGGCCATATTGATCACTGTGGCCAGGCGGGACTGCTGGCCCGGCAGCTCGGTGTGCCGATCGAAGGGCCGCATCAAGAGGACCAGTTCTGGATTGATCAGCTCAAGACCCAGGGCACGATGTTCGGCATGGTGGGCGCGGAAGCCTTTACGCCGGACCGCTGGCTTGTCGATGGCGATACGGTATCGGTGGGCCAGGAGACGATGCGCGTGATTCATTGCCCTGGCCACACGCCAGGCCATGTTGTCTTTGTCCATGAGGCGAACCGACTGGCCTTTGTTGGGGATGTGTTGTTTGCGGGCTCAATTGGCCGGACAGATTTCCCCCGGGGCAATCATCAGCAGCTCATTGACTCAATTCGTGGAAAACTATTTCCTCTGGGTGATGACATTGAGTTTGTGCCTGGCCATGGGCCTATGAGTACATTTGGAGAAGAGCGACGCTCTAATCCATTTGTCGGGGAGTAGGAATGTCGAAGTATCAAAAAGAAAAAGTACTCAGCGTTCATCATTGGAACGACAGCCTTTTTAGCTTTACCACTACACGCCGGCAGGGCCTACGCTTTCGCAATGGCCACTTTCTGATGATTGGCCTGGAGATCGATGGCAAGCCGCTGGTGCGGGCCTATAGTGTGGTCAGTCCCAACTACGAAGAGCACTTGGAATTTCTGAGTATTAAGGTTCCCAATGGACCGCTGACATCACGGCTGCAAAATATTAAGGTCGGCGATGAAATTTTAGTGAGCGAAAAATCGGTTGGCACTTTGGTGATCGATGACTTAAACCCCGGAAAACATCTCTATTTATTTAGCACTGGCACGGGCATCGCTCCGTTTTTGAGCATCATTCGTGACCCCGACACCTACGAGCGTTTTGAGCGGGTCATACTGATTCACGGCGTGCGCGTTGTGAGCGAGCTGGCCTACGGGGAGTATTTAAAAAATGAACTCCCCCAGCATGAATTTCTGGGTGAGATGGTGCGTGAGCGGCTGATCTATTACCCCACAGTGACCCGCGAGGCCTTTACCCATACGGGCCGGCTGACCACCGCAATTCAGACCGGGCAGCTCTTTTCGGATATTGGTCTGCCGCCTCTGGATCCGGGGGTGGATCGTGGCATGATCTGCGGCAGCCCCGCCATGCTCAAGGAGACCTCAGAGATGCTGGACAGTCTTGGATTTAAGGTTTCTCCGAGCCTAGGTAACCCTGGTGACTATGTTTTTGAACGGGCCTTTGTCGAGAAGTAGGTTCCACCACTATATTCCGGAGTTGGTATGCCCAGCGATATTGAGATTGCGCAGAACGCATCGATGCTCAGCATCACGGAAATCGCTGAAAAGCGCCTGGGCATTGCCGCCGAACACCTCGAGCCTTATGGCCGCTATAAAGCCAAGGTCTCACTGCCTTATTTGCAGTCGCTGGAAAGCCTGCCCGACGGCAAGCTGATTCTGGTGACTGCGATTAGCCCAACGCCAGCAGGCGAGGGCAAGACCACCACCACGGTAGGGCTGGGCGATGCACTGAACCACATTGGTAAAAAGGCAATGATCTGCCTGCGCGAGCCCTCGCTGGGCCCAGTCTTCGGGGTTAAGGGCGGTGCTGCGGGCGGTGGGCACGCTCAGATTGTGCCGATGGAAGATATCAATCTGCACTTCACTGGCGATTTTTCAGCAATCGCCTTGGCCAATAATCTTCTGGCCGCACTGGTGGATAACCATATCTATCACGGTAACGCGCTGGGGATCGACAGTCGCCGCGTCCAATGGAAGCGTGTAATGGATATGAATGACCGGGCCTTACGAAAAATCGTGAATGGCCTGGGCGGTCCCGGCAACGGCGTGCCGCGGGAGGATAGCTTCGATATTGTGGTGGCCTCTGAGGTCATGGCGATTTTTTGCTTGGCGCGCTCTCTTGACGATCTCAAGGCACGGCTCGCTAATATTGTTGTGGCCTATACCCATGATCAGAAGCCGGTCCGAGCCAAAGACCTCAATGCCCACGGCGCGATGACAGTGTTGTTGAAAGATGCCTTGGCCCCGAATCTGGTGCAGACCTTGGAAAACAATCCGGCCTTCGTCCACGGAGGGCCATTTGCCAATATCGCCCATGGCTGCAATTCGGTGATCGCAACCCGCGCGGCGCTGAAGCTGGCGGACTATGTTGTGACCGAGGCCGGCTTTGGGGCAGATCTCGGCGCAGAAAAATTCATTGATATCAAGTGCCGAAAATCAGGCCTGCGCCCGTCTGCGGCGGTGATTGTCGTCACGGTCCGTGCTATGAAATACCATGGCCATGTCCCATTAAATGCGCTGACTCAAGAGGACTGTGCCGCTCTCGATAAAGGCCTGGTGAATCTTGAGCGTCATGTTGAAAACATCACCCGTGTCTATGGGATCCCGTGTGTCGTTTCAATTAATCAGTTTATGACTGATACACCGGCCGAGATTGAGTTGATCAAAAAGCGGATGCAGTCATTGGGAGTCGATGTGGTACTTGCCTCACATTGGGCGGAGGGTGGTAAGGGCGCCGCAGCGCTCGCCCGCCGTGTGGTCGAGCTCTGTGAGATGCAGTCGCGGTTTCAATTTGTGTACGACGAGCACGATTCTTTATGGGAGAAGATCAATAAAATCGCCAAGAAGGTCTATCGGGCAAAAGAAGTCGCAGCAGATTCAAAAATTCACCAACAGATTCAGACCCTGCAGGATCAGGGATATGGCCACTATCCCATTTGTGTGGCCAAGACCCAAAGTTCCTTTTCTACCGATCCGACATTACGGGGCGCACCTGAGGACCATGTCGTTACGATTCGTGAGGTTCGCCTGGCGGCGGGAGCAGAATTTATCGTTGCAGTCTGCGGCGACATCATGACCATGCCGGGCTTGCCTAAGGTTCCTGCCGCGGAGCGGATTGATCTGGTGGACGGCAAGGTCGTAGGGCTGTTTTAACCCGCTATGCTGCCTGTCGGGCTATGAAACAGTTTGGTAGTAAAGATTTTGCGGATGTCGCGCTTGGGCAAAGAATAACCATCGCTCAGCCAAGAGACCCAAATACTGGACGGGAAAAGCAAGAATCGCAAATGCTGAGTTTCCGGTCGCTATGCTGAGCAGTAGCAGAACTAAGGGGAGGGCGAAGCAAAGCCCCCACATGATCGCTTTCACGTGCCGCAGAAAGAGGGCCGTTTGTCCGTGAAAAAACTCGCGTGTATTAAATGCTCCTGCTGACATGCCCATTGATTTCTGAATCAACTGAGGTTCTCGTATTCCTGTCGCTGTCTGAAGGCTGGATTTAGGTTTCAAGCTCTTATTTCTGATGCTGCTCATTTGGCGCAGTATCAGTGCGATCAGGGTCGCCCCAATGGCCCAAGGGTGCAGCTGGTTTGTGAGTTGAGCCTCATCGGTCAGGAGCGCCAGCAGGCCGATTAAGAGAATAAGCCCTGAGGCCAGACCCAGCCCGAGGTAATTCATGACAGTGAGCGGATGGGCCCACTCCTGAATGAATTTTAAGCAGGCATAGATCATTGCAGTGCACAGCCAAAGCAGCAACGACACCAAAATAATGGGCATCAGAATCCAGCGGGTTTCGTGTCCGGTTGATTCGAGGATGGTCCACCCGCCGGCTAAAAAAATAAAAACAGGAAGAACAATTACCTCCCGTGATAGCCAAGAAGTGCGCCACATGGCAGCAGCCCGCCAGGCGCGCTCAGGATGGCCAAGATGAAAAAAGGATGCCCCTAGGCTGATCACCAGTAAAGCGGTAGCGATTCCGAGCAAGATCGGCAGTGCAGGTACGGGAATGTCAAAAAGCTGGAGAGTTGCCAAGCTAAAGATCAGGCCTTGGGCGGCGCCAAGGAGTGTCGTAAAGCTAATGACCGAAAATGCAGGATGCATTATTAATCCTCGTGCTCGGCGTTGTACCGTGGTGGGGTAACTTGCCGGGGTAGGTAGTGGTTGGCGGGTCGTGTCTCATGCTCTGGCATGAGGGCATAGCCTTCGCGTTCTCGGATGGCCTTTGAAGCCTCGGAATGAGTGTCATGAATATCGCCGAAAATTCTTGCCTGCGTTGGGCAGGCCATGACACAGGCGGGCTGGCGCTCTTTCTCAGGTAGATTTTGATCGTAAATACGATCAACACAGAGGGTGCATTTCGTCATGACTTGCCGAGATTCATCGAGCTCTCTAGCGCCGTAGGGGCAGGCCCAGGCACAGTATTTGCAGCCGATGCACTTGTCATAGTCGACCAGCACGATTCCATCCTCTTCGCGCTTATAACTGGCGCCCGTTGGGCAGACCGGCACACAAGGGGGGTCCTCGCAGTGCAGGCAGGATTTCGGAAAGTGAATGGTTTGGGTGTCGGGGAAGGCGCCCGCCTCATAGGTCTGAACACGATTAAAAAATGTTCCAGTGGGATCAGCCCCGTATGGATTTTGATCGGAAAGCGGACCGGCTGCCCCGGAGGTATTCCATTGTTTGCAGGAGGTAACACAGGCGTGGCATCCAACGCATACGTTTAGATCAATTACGAGCGCGAGTTGTTTGCGATTGTTAGAACGCTGATTCATTTCGAACTCCCGGCAAAGTAAGCCAGCTCTTTGGGTACGCTCGCGGCAGCGGTGGCTGGCGGTGTATGGGTCTGCGGATAGGTTAGTTTCGGTTCATCGTGAGCGGCCGGGCGAATACACACCCGTACGTCGTACCAGCCCGCCTGCCCCGTGATTGGATCCGAGTTACTGATTCGGCCGGAGCCATCAATGGGTAACTCTTCCGAGATGAGGTGATTTAGAAGGAATCCTTTCTGTGCCTCATCAGCACCGGACTGAAGGCGCCAGGCACTATCCGATTTTCCGATGGCGTTCCAGGTCCAGACGGTGCCGGGCTCAACTGCTTCGGAATATCGGCCCATACAGCGTACCTTTCCCCATTGCGACTCCACCCATAACCATCCGCCATCTTGAATACCGGCATCCTTTGCGGTTTTTGGATTGATAAAAAGATAGTTGTGGCTGTGGATTTGTCTTAGCCAGGCATTCTGCGAATCCCAGGAGTGGTACATGGCCATCGGCCGTTGCGTGACCGCGTTCAGCGGATATTCGGCCAGTTCTGTCGCGCCATACTCAAGTGGGGCATACCAGAAGGGCAGCGGATTGAAGTAAGTGGCAACACGCGTGCGCAGGTGGCTCGGAGGCTGCCTCCCTGGCCGCCTGCCCGAGGCCGCCTGGCGAAAGTGCTGCAGAGTTTCGCTATAAATTGCAATTTGAATTGGGTCCTCTTTTTGGCGCAGGCCCATCTCTTTGGCGAACTGCATATAGCCGCGATTCCAGTTGCGCATGTAGTGATGCTCGATCGGCATCTGGTAATGATGAACGCAATTATTTTTAGCATACATCTCCCACTGCTTGGGGTTTGGTTCGCCGCGTAATGACTGATCACCGTTTGAGCCTCGCCAGCCTGATAAAAATCCGATGCCTGAGCCTGGGGCGGTTTCATAGTGAACAATAAAATCGGGGTAGTCCTTGAACTTTCGGCTACCGTCGGCGTGAGTAAAAGCTGGAAATTTGAGCCGTGACGCCAGTTCAATGAGGACTTCCTGAAAAGGCTTGCATTCGCCATGAGGCGGCACGATTGGGACGCGTACTGCATCGACCGGGCCGTCAAACTCTGAGATTGGCCGGTCTAAAATGCTCATGCAATCGTGACGCTCAAGGTAAGTTGTATCGGGCAGCACAAGGTCGGCAAACGCGACCATCTCCGAGTCAAAGGCATCGCAGACCACCAAAAATGGGATCTTGAAGTTTCCATCGGCATCCTTCTCGTTCAGTAATGCCCGAATTGACGTGGTATTCATGGTGGAGTTCCATGCCATATTGGCCATGAAAATCATGAGGGTGTCGATTGGATAGGGATCCTGACGCACGGCGTTTGTGATCACGTTATGCATCAGTCCGTGGGCCGACAGCGGATGCTCCCATGAGAACGCCTTATCGATACGAATCGGTTGGCCATGCGCGTCCACGCAAAGATCTTCGGGCCGCGCGGGGAATCCCAGGGGAGCTGCGCCGAGTGGTGTATTCGGCTTGA